>DDWY01000020.1:0-1592 GCA_002347705.1 Anaerolineaceae bacterium UBA2274
GCCCACCGGGACTTTACCATTCCCATTTAAAGAATAATTCAAAATGAACCAGCTTGCAACCCCCTCATATTACAGAAGGTGACAGTTATCATAAATAAAGACAGCCTTACTGCCTGGAAGCCATCCTATTGCTAAGAGATCATTAACAACCTATAATACCTTCTCCAAGACAGTGGCAAAACTTGCGTCTTTTAGTATAATATTTAGTTGGTGCATCAACTATATTATGTGCCTTTTTGAGGAAAAATGACGGATTATAACAACCGAACACCGGACTGGGTCAAGAACGCAGTCTTTTATCAGATCTTTCCCGATCGCTTTGCCTGGAGCTCGCGCGTAAACAAACCAGGACTTTTTGAAAAATGGGATAGCCTCCCCACGATCCACGGCTTTAAAGGCGGCGATCTATTGGGAGTTTACGAGAAGCTGGATTACCTTGAAGATCTCGGCATCAACGCGATCTATTTCAACCCGATCTTCCAATCAGCTTCGAACCACAGATACCACACCCACGATTACTACCTGGTAGATCCACTGTTGGGTGGCAACGAAGCTTTCAAGACCTTGCTGGATGAAGCGCACAAGCGCCGAATTCGTATCGTCCTGGATGGCGTCTTCAACCACGCCAGCAGAGGTTTCTTCCCGTTTAACCACATCCTTGAAAGTGGTCAGGATTCGCCCTATATCGATTGGTTCAATGTTCACGGCTTCCCGTTGAATGCTTATCAGGGCAAGCCCAATTATGATTGCTGGTGGAACCTGCCTGCTCTGCCAAAACTAAACACCGAAAACCCGATCGTACGGCGCTATATTATGGACGTTGCACGGTATTGGATCGATCAGGGCATCGACGGATGGCGCCTGGATGTGCCCTTTGAGATTACAACCGAAGGTTTCTGGGAGGAATTCCGGGACGTAGTGAAGACTGCCAACCCGGACGCCTACATCGTTGGAGAAATTCCGACCGAAGCACAAAAATGGCTTAATTCAGGCGATAAGTTTGATGCTGTCATGAATTACCAATTAACACACGCTGCTGTCAGCTTTTTTGGTGGTGATTCAGCCGATCGCAAACTTTCCGAGGGCATGATGGGCCTGGATAATCCTCAACCCCTGGACGCCCAGGAATTCGCGCATCGCACCAAGGAATTGCTCGAACTTTACCCAAAAGAGTTTTCCTACGCGCAATTTAACCTCCTCGACAGCCACGACATGCCCCGCTTCCTCAGCCTGATGAACGGCAATGTTGCTAAACTAAAGCTTGCCTACAACTTCCTGCTCACCTACCCCGGCGCGCCCAGTATTTATTACGGTGACGAAATCGGTCTCGATGGCGGCAGGGATCCCCTCTGCCGGAAGAGTTTCACCTGGCGCGAAGAGGATTGGAATGTGGATCTTCGGAACGCCATCAAGGAAACTATCACCATCCGCCATGCCATCCCAGCTCTGCGGACAGGTTCCTATGAGCCCATCCATGCCCAGGACGGCCTGCTGGTATACCTACGCCGGGATGAACAGGACACTGTCCTGGTTATTCTGAATAATTCCGATGCGGCTGTAAAACTCAACCTTGCCACAGGCGATGCTTACGA
>DDWY01000020.1:1624-47412 GCA_002347705.1 Anaerolineaceae bacterium UBA2274
CTGCCTTTGGGGCACTGATCCTGGCGTAAACGCCTCCAACTTGTTTTTGACTGACCCCAGCCTGGGGTCAGTTTATTTTAATATTCAGCCAAGGAAGGGAAAGATTGACGGCAATTTCTGGATCAGAACAGGGAAAAATTTGAGTGCCAAAACACCGCTCAATGCGCCGATCAGCCAACCAACCAAAATATCAGAGAAGTAGTGCAGGCGTAATGCCAGCCTGGAGTAACCCACCAGAATTGCCCAGGCAAGCAGCAAAAGAAACCAAAGCGGGTTCTCAAACTGCAGCGCCATGAAGGCGATCGTCATTGCGCGGGCGGCATGCCCTGAAGGGAAAGAGTGTGGATCAGTAACACGATAAATGCTGCCCCACTCGCCCTCAGGACGCGGTCGGCGCAGCAGGAATTTTACTGCGAGCACGATCACCGCCAGGCTGGCTAACGCAAACGCCCACAGGATGGCGGTGGTACGCACTAGCCCCCTTGTGAAAGCCCAAACCAGGGTCAGTCCAATCAGCCAGTACCAGGAATCGCAGCTATGCCCTAAAAGTGCCGCCAACTTATGCGCAAAAGTGTCCTCTTTTTGCAAAACAAGGCGCGCCGAGATTTCTTCATCCACTTTCTGGATACGATCAAGCAATTTCATGCTTACCTGCTCAGCGCGTGATAAATGGAATGGCAGCAATCATAATGAAAGCAACCAGCACCATCGCTGCAGCCATCCAAATCTGCTGTTTGTTGCGGCCGTCTTCCAGGCGCAATCCAACCTCACTCCGCCGAGCAGCCAGCAGAGGACCTGCCATATAAGCAAAGAAAAATCCTGCCAGCAAGCCCCCAAGATGGCCCCAGTTATCCGTGTTGCTGCCAGGGGATATGCCAATGAATAAATTGAGCACTAACACAAAACCCAGATTCATCAGAATGCTCTGGCTTTGTTTGCCAAATACTTCGCGATTCTGCCATATAAAGACCCCCTCCGCGGCAAGCAAAGCGAATATTGCGGTGGAAGCTCCAAGCGAATTAAAGTCGCTCAAAACGAATGAGAGCACGTTTCCCCCGAATGCTCCAATCACATAAAGCAAAATGAAGCGACCCTTGCCATAGAAAGGCTCAATCTGCCGGCCGAGGATACTCAGGGCATACACATTGAACATCAAATGGATCAAACTGGAATGCAGCAGTGCTGGTGTGAACAAGCGCCAGAATTGCCCTGCCTGGATCAATACATTGATCTTCCCCAGTAGCGCAAAAAGCAGATCAAAGCCATAAACCCGCTGCACGATCTGTTGGACAACATAAAAAAGTACCGTGATTGCAATGAGGGAGTAAGTCACCCACGGAAATCCCGGCCTGCGCCAGCTTTTTTTTAGTCGGTCAAGTCCGGATTGTAAATCTCCCGGGCGTGTTGAATTCGGCTGGAATTGAAATTCAGGACCAGCCTCTGGTTTGTTTTGTTCGCTCATAAATCTACCTTGCGTGGAGTTGTTCTTAAATGTTCGGCACGGATGATCGCCTGGATATCCTCGATCGTTTTGTCAAGGTGCTGGTCTGAGTTGACCACGAGGTAATCAAACCGATCCATCACCGCATATTCCTGTGCCGCGGTTGTAAAACGCAGTTCCAGTTCTTCAGGGGTCTCACTGCGGCGCTCAAGCAAACGGTTCACCCATTCTTCCCGCGAACTGGCAGTCAGAAAAATCAGGATGGCATCGGGACAGATTTCGCGGATGGTCATCGCGCCCTGCACATCAAGCCGCATGATGACATCCTTCCCCGAGGCAAACGCTTCGCGAACCTGTGACTTTGGGATGCCTTTGTAGTCAGAATAAACTTTGGCGTGTTCCAAGAGCTCGTCCGCCTCAATCATTTCTTCGAATGTCTCCCGGGAGACAAAGAAGTAATCCCGACCATCCACTTCCTCCGGTCTGGGAGGACGCGAATTCATCGTGATCACAAAATGGGTGTCGGGGTTGGTTTTTCGCAGCAGACCAACCACGGCATCTTTACCAATCCCCGAAGGACCAGAAATAACGATCAATAGTGGATTGGTAGGCGGAGTTCCAAATTGCATTGCAGGTTTATTCATCCCTTCTTGCTCTTAGTTCTAACCATTATAAATTAGAAAAGTGTTTCACATCAGGTTAGTACGACCCTCAGGTTTCTTACTCGCCGGGAACTAATCCAGCAAAACCATAAGTTGATCAAAACTTTTAACGCTTCGAATGACCCGAAGGAAATTGTTCAGACTGGCATAACGTGCGCGCAAGGCTTGCACAGCTGGTCCAACCGGATCTTCTCCCGAGGCTCCACCGCCGGGCGTGTCGTTATAAGAGCCGTGAAAAGCAAAATATGCCTGATTGATTTTCCGCAGGCGGTAGCCGTTCTCCCAGAAGAAATTCCTCCTGGCTTCCATGTAGCTTTCCGCCTCATCTGTCTTCCCGCTCAGCAAGAGCGCATCCACCCGCACCCTTGTTTCCCGCATTTCCGAGCGGAAGTCAAAGGGGTTGAGCGTTTCCGCGCCTTCAGCCAGCACAGTCGTATAGACAGGCATTGGCTGATAATATCTTGGCGTCCTTTCAGGGTAGTAGGCAATGATGAGATCAAGTCCGATCTCTTTTCCGGCCAGGGAAGCTGTGGTCTCGTTGATCGTCCGCATCTGGTCGTTCAAATAATATCGGATCCCAAGCGGGAAAAAGGTCAGGTAGTTGTGAATCCATTCATGGGCAATTGTTTCCGTCAGCCAGTTGAGGTTGGTGGTGCGCATGACCATCGTGGGGTAAGCCCCCAGCCCGCCAACGGGCTCAATCAGGGCTGAGAGATCGTAGTCTTGATAGATGCCCGTCTCAATTAGGTCCTTTTCAACCGCATCCAGTCCGGCATCAAGGCTGATGCTGAGCTCGTTCCTGATTTCCGTCCGGGGAGAGATGATCAGATTGAGCGGAAGATCAGAAACCTGGTAGAGCACCGGCGGCAGGATCTGACCCCCCAGACCAAACCCAGCCTTAACCAGGGTAACTTCTGTCTGATTCTGCAGCACAGCTTCAGCCAGTTTGGCAAGGCGGCTATGGTTTGCTTTCACCCGATCAAGCTCGGATTTGACTGCCTGGACCATTTTGTCACGGTTAAGAGAAGTGTCGTTTTGAGCAGCAATCAAATCTTGCTCAAGCGTGATCACCTCCTCGGTTCCTGCCAGCCAGGTCCGGACGACCTCAGCCTGTTGTTCATCATCCAGAAAACGCTCAAGCTTGAGTGAAGCGCTGACCGCTTTATTGAAAAGGGCATTAACTTCCCATTCAACAAAGTCAAACTCTATGCCACGCGTATACTTGCGCAGTCCATCCAGAGGATTGACCGACTCGACGGAGGAACCCACCACCAGCAAAGCAATCGCGACAATAACAACCAAAAGGCGCAGTCGCTTTGCCAAAGAATCCAAAAATGGTTCATCACTCATAACCTGATTCTAACACCAGCAACTTTCTTTATTCTGAGTTTACCAACCAGAGTATGATCAAATCAACCTTAGATGATATATTTCGCAAAATCTTCCAAATTGGGTAAAATACCCAACAGTCTGTTGCACATTGAAGCAACTGTCAGAATAGTGAGTGTATTAATGAACAATTCAACCAAGATCGTTTTAATCATTGCAGCCATTTTGGTTTTATGCGTGGTGTGTTTGTGTCTCTTGATTGTTGGTGGCGTTGTGATCTTTTCCAGCAATGTCATTTCAAACCCAATGCCCGTAGAGCTGACACCCTTCAACCTGACCGAAGCCACGCCTATTCCATTCGTTGATCCGGGTACACAAATTCTCGATCCAACAGCTTCCGAGAAGGCTTCACAAACCCTGTATGAACTCAAACAGAATACAGTCCCGATCAATGACCCCATCGATCTGGCAGCCAGGTTAGGCGGGAAGCCCAATGTGCCGAACGTACTGATCGACACAGAGGCTCCCTATTCAGTCGGAGATCAAAAGAAGTTCTGGGCAACCAATACGGACACAAACGATAATTTCCAGGTCGATGCAACTCTGCGCTACGTTGGGGATAATATCTATTTCTGGATTGAGAACGGCGTACGTTTTGATCAAGGCGATTTGAAGGAACTTGCTGACACGTTTGACAAGGAAATCATTCCGACCAACCGGGAGTTTTTTGGTCAGGAATGGAACCCGGGAGTAGACGGCGACCCAAGATTCTATGTTCTTTACGCCGGAAATTTAGGCTCCAACCTGGCAGGCTATTATTCTTCCGCCGATGAGCTCCACCCAGACGCGCATCCGTACTCGAACGCCCATGAGATGTTCCTGATCAGCTCAGACAATGTTGACCTTGGTGACAGCTACATTTACGGCACCATGGCTCACGAATTCCAGCACATGATCCATTGGTATCAGGATAAAAACGAGGAAACCTGGGTTAATGAAGGCTTTTCGATGCTGGCTGAGCATGTGAACGGTTATGACGCAGGTGGGTTCGACTGGTCCTACATGGACAACACCGACATGCAGCTCAACGACTGGGGCGGAGATATTGGCAATAACGGACCCCACTACGGCGCGAGCTATCTCTTTATGGTCTATTTCCTCGACCGTTTCGGGGAGGACGCAACCAAAGCGCTCGTGCGCCACGACGACAACGGATTTGTTGGCATTGAGAAAGTGATGAACGAACTCGCGATCACCAATCCCACCACGGGCAAACCTTACACAGGAGATGAATTTTTCGCTGACTGGGCTGTGGCAAATCTACTGCAGGACACGGGCATTGAAGCTGGACGCTACGACTACCAAAGCTACAATCCCACCTCCGTGGATATGGAAAAATCAATCCTGGATTGCCCGGTAAAGGTGAATGGCAGTGTTTATCAATTTGGTGTGGATTACATCGAAATCGAGTGCGACAACCTGGAAAGCATCCAGATCAACGCTTCCGAAGCTGTCAACATCTTGCCCTTCACCGCTCCAAGCTCAGGTGAGTATTTCTTCTGGTCGAACCTTGGAGACGAGTCAAATGCATCCCTCTCGCAGACTTTTGATCTTAGCAGCGTCACCGACGAAGCTACCCTGACCTTTAAGACCTGGTATGACCTCGAAGAGGATTATGACTATATTTACGTCAGCGCCAGTACCGATGGAATCAACTGGGAGATCCTCGATTCCGAGAACTGCACCACCGCCAACCCATCCGGCAACAGTTACGGCTGCGGCTGGAATGGCCAAAGTTCAGGCTGGATTGATGAAAAAGTTGACCTGTCCGGCTTTGTCGGCAGCCAGGTGACCCTCCGCTTTGATTATGTGACAGATGCCGCAGTAAATGGCAAAGGTATGGCCATCGATGATCTTGCCATTGATGCCATCGGCTATACCTCGGACCTTGAAAATGATCTTGGCGGTTGGACCGCTGAAGGTTTCGTGCGTGTGCAAAATAAACTACCTCAGACGATGAATCTCAGCATCGTGACCTACACAAAGGGCGGCATCACCGTAGACCATCATAGCTTCCAGGGCAGCATCACCATCCCGGATTCTGCGTTGGGTGGAAGTAATGTGGAAAGAATCGTGCTGGTAATTTCAGGCACGACCCCCTTTACAAGAGAAAAAGCGAGTTACACTATTGAGATTGAGTAGATGGTAAGAATCATAAAAAACAGAGGCTGAAATTCTTCAGCCTCTGTTTCGTTATTCCTTAAGCTATACGCTTCCGATCGCGTCTACCAATTCATCATAGACGGTGAAGTAAGGCAGGATACCAATCAGATCCATTGACTCACGCACGTTTTGGCACAAGCCAACCAGCATCAGGTTTCCTCTACCGAGCTTTTTGAGCTCTTTCTGGACGCGAATAATCGACCACCAACCAGCACTTGAAACAAAATCAATGTCACCCATGTCGATTATGATGGCTTTGTTTTTATCGATCAGATCTGTCAGAACCCGCTCAATTTCAGGAGCGACAGCGCTGTCGATCCGACCAAGCCCCTTAACCACGCAAGCGCGTTTATATTCAGTTACTTTAAAGTCCATAATCACCTCATTTTGACTAACCAACTCAGAGAAATAATTATAACATTATCCGACATAATCCCGGTTTGTTGTAGATGTTGTTGTAGATGTTGAGTCATGTATAATAGGTGCCTATGCGTTACCACATCTGGACAGAAGGCTGTCAAATGAATGTTGCGGATTCAAGCCGCCTCTCAAGGGCGCTTGATTCTCTCGGGCTGAGTGTTACTTCAGACGTAAATCAGGCGGATTTAATCATCCTGAATACCTGCGTGGTCCGGCAGAGTGCCGAAGACCGCGCGCTGGGTCGCCTTAACTCTCTCAAACCTTTAAAACTCGCTAATCCAAGCCTGATGATTGGCTTAATGGGCTGCCTGATCGGCGTTCACGGCAACCCCGCCCTGGAAAAGCGTTTTCCCTGGGTGGATATTTTTGCGGCTCCGTCAGATCCCGAACCCTTTTTGCGGGCTCTCGAAGATCGGCTCCAGTATGATAGTTCGGAAGCCTGGCGCAAACAAGTGGATGAAGTTCTGGATGACGAATTTGGTTTGAGGCTGGAAGATGCCCATGCGGTATCGGAAAATCTGCCGATTGTTCTTGGTTGTTCGCACGCCTGCGCCTATTGCGTTATTCCAGGCAAACGCGGCAAAGAACAAAGCCGCAACCCAAAGAAGATCCTGCAGGAAGCTAAAAGTCTTGTTGCTGGTAGCGCCAGGGAACTGGTCCTGCTGGGGCAGATCGTCGACCGATTTGGTCTTGAGCTGGAAGGCAACTACCACCTGCCCCAACTGCTTGCGGACCTTTCAGAAATACCGGATCTACGCCGCTTGCGTTTCCTTACCTCCCACCCCAACTGGATGAGCGATGAGCTGATAGACGCGGTTGCCGTTCTGCCCAAAGTGATGCCTCACATTGAGGTACCCATACAGGCTGGCGATGACGAAATCCTCAGGATGATGCGGCGAGGCTATACCAACAGCCAATATCGCGACCTGGTTGCGCGCATCCGTGAACGCATTCCAGGGGTTTCGATCGGCACCGATATCATCGTTGGCTTCCCGGGCGAAAGCGAAGCGGCTTTCATGAAAACTTACGACACTCTGGCAGAGCTGAAGCTGGATGTCGCTCATCTTGCGCGCTACTCTCCCCGACCCGGCACGTATTCGGCCCGTTTTCTTGCGGATGACGTTCCCGCTGAAGAGAAAATGCGCCGCTTCAGAGCCCTTGAGGACCTGCAAAAGGAAGTGGTAGGCAATCTCAACGCGGCATATCTCGATCAAAGCGTTCCAGTACTGTTTGAAGGCAAGCCCAAAAATCGCTGGCGCGGCAGAACCCCCACTAATCGGCTCGTATTCGTGGAAACTGATCAGGATTTATTGGGGCAGGAACTGGATGTGCGTATCCGCTGGACTGGACCATGGTCCTTGCTGGGAGAAATTCAAGATCAGGTTTAGCTCTAAAATAGCTGGAAATTTCAGCTGAGCCTCCAGATCTGAAGCCCAAATCCTGCTACAATCGATCGCTTTTGGAGATCAAAAAGATGCTCAAAAGCATCTTTTTCATTCTTCAGTTTTCTCCTCAAACTGGCACAAATCCCTTATCGGACAAATCTGGCACTTTGGCTTGCGAGCCTGGCAAATCTCGCGGCCGAGATCAATCAGGTTTAGATGCAGGCTGCCAAAATCAGCAGGGTCCGCAATCTGTTCCATGTAAGTATGCGTCTTGGTAACGTCCAGCTCCTTGGGGCGCAAGCCAATCCGCCCGGTGACGCGAAAGATATGCGTGTCCACCGGAAAGGCGGGTATTCCCAATGAAAATGTCATCACGATTGCGGCAGTTTTTGGGCCTACCCCGCGCAATTTAACCAGCCAGTCGCGGGCTTCTTCAGGGTTTACTCCCTTCAACCAATCCAGATCAATCTCACCGCGTTCCTGGGTGATTTCTCTCAAAGCGGATTGAATGTTGGGTCCTTTTTGATTTGCCAGACCCGCAATGCGAATCACATACTGCAGTTCCGCCGGGTCAGCATCCCGCACGGCATCCCAATCCGGGTAGCGTTCTTTCAAAGCCTCGAAGGCTTTGTCGCGGTTAATATCGTTTGTGTTTTGTGAGAGGATCGTGCAGACTAGTTCGTCGACAGCAGGCAATTCAACATGCCAGGTTGGCGTCCCAAATCTTTTGCGCAAGCGTTCTTGCACCTGCACCATGCGTTCGCGGTGTTCCTGGATTTGGTCCATGCCCACTTACCAGGTTTTTGTGATCTCGATCGGTCTCGCGAGCCGGATTTCGCCAATTTCAAAACCAGCCCAGTTTTTCAGCAGCGGGACATTGAAGTTCTGAAAAGTTTCGCCTGATATTTCTGCCTCAAAACCAAGTGCCTTCAATAAGCCAACCATCAGAGCATAAGTCGCCCTGCGGTTCGGATCGCCATCACTGAATTTAAATGCCACACCAATTCCAGGCGAGCCTTTGCCGCAGGCTCCAGGCTTCAGGCTAACCATCTGGTAGCCCTCCGCCCCACCTTTTACGGCGGCTTTTCCTTGCATCACGCTCATCAAAACGCTATCAAGCGCCCCAGGGCCTGCCACCATTTCCGGATTAGCCATCATGGCATGGGTAATCTTCTTGCAGGCAGTCGCGCGTACTTCTCCCAATCCATCAGGATCAGCCAGGCGTGCCATCGCCAGGGCAAAGTTATACAGTGGCATTGCAAAAACCGGTGCGCTGCAGCCATCAATTCCGATTGGCATATCGTCCGAATCCATCCCGCACATCTCAGCCACAGTTTTGAGAATACGCTGCTGCAGGGAGTTATCCATGGATAAATAGCTTTGCTTGGAGTAGCCATGCAAAAGCGCCTGCGCAAGCATGCCGCTGTGTTTTCCTGAACAGTTGTGCCGGTAGGGGGTTGGCTCTTCGCCGCGTTCGCGCATGGCGAGGGCAGTGGCTTTATCCGCCGGCCAGTGGACGCCGCATTGCAGATCCGATTCCTGCAGACCAACCTTGGCATGGATCGAGCGCAAAACGCGCACATGCTCATCGGTTCCGTGATGAGAGGCGCACATAATGGCAAGTTCTTCTTCGGTCAAATGGAAGTGTTCCGGACCGCCATCTTCCACAAAGGGCAGCACCTGAAGAGGTTTCATGGAGCTGCGTGGGAAGGTAACCAGCTTTGGGTCGCCCAGCCAGGTCAGCAGGTGACCTTCCGAATCAACCACAGCCATAGCCCCAAAGTGGACGCATTCCACGATGCCGCCTCTTGTCAGTTCAATAACCGGTTCATAACCTGCCAGGGTTTCTGCCATGCGCAATCCTCTCTATGCTTGATTCAATTCATAATAGGTTGTCAAACCCCATCTGAGACGGTTAAAGAACAATTCGCCTTCAGCAGGTGAGTATTCAATGCGCTTCAAAACGCGCGGGATTAATTCCAGGTAAGTGTCAAGATCAGCATCGTTCTCACGCAACCTGTCAATCGAATTGTCAATAAAAGTCATCAGTTTTCCCATCTCCCGCACCTGGTCCTGAGTGACCAGACCAGCTCGCGAAGACACAATCTGATAGCCTTTATAAGCCCGGGAAGCCAGCAGTTTCATATCTGCTGCCCAGGCAGCCGGGTCGCAGTGTGCCAAAAATGGAGGTTGGTTGACCATTACACTGTCCCCCACAAATATCACTTTTTCTTGCGGTAAAATCGCCCAAATTCCAGCCTCGTTCGAGCCTGGATGATGCTCCAGCAAGACTTCGGCACCTCCAAAGAATAGATTCATATTCTGGTCAAAACTGATTTCTGGTGAATAAGGACGGGAGGGTGAACCGTTCTGTTCGTGGCCATCGCCAGTGGCAAGCAGTTCCTCCTGTAATTTAACCGCCTGCTGGCGCGGTCTTGCGGGCAGCAGATAGTCGGACTGAGAAACGATAATACAATCAAAGCCTTTGGCACTCAAAGTGCGGTCATATTGTGTGTCCAGTAAAACCAAAAAAATTGCATCCGATTTTGTGGCGCGGTTACCCCAGGCTTTGTAGTCATCTGTGCGGTAGGGGGAATCGATCAGTATGTTGCCCTCTGTTGTTTGGACGATGCCTGTATAAAGGCCGAGTGCGTTTTGCTGAATCGCGACATTTGGTGTTAATTCCTGCATTGGAACTCCTTTTTGAACCTCCGCCCATTATAGCCAAATTCGCGCTTAATCGCCAATTGATGAGGCTTTACTGCTTACATTTGGGAATTTCCGACTTGCCAAGCACCTTTGCGTTGAGTTCAAATCCAAAATAAGGCGACGGGTCGAGCGTATTAGCAATGTCGAGCTCGTTTAGGTAATTGCCTGCGCCGTCATCTTTAACGATCGAAAAATGCAGGTGCACACCCACCGGTCGGGCTGGGTCTCCTGAGTAATCACCCTGAAAGCCCAATAGATCCCCGGCAAAAACCGGTTTGTCGTAGGTCCCCGGCGGGAAAGCGCTGTCGATAAAAGAATTTCCTTGAGCGTCTGCCAGGTGGGTCATGTAAAGCCAGATTTGCCGGCTTGGGTCAAGAGGGTCCTGCGGGATACGAATGATGAGGCTTGATCGCCAACCCTCTTCACGCGTCAAGAAACCGTCGTATGGTGCATATACAGGCGTCTTCCCCGCCTCGGTTCCCGCAAAGATGTCAATCCCCTGGTGCTGGTGGAAGGGTTTGAAGGAATCATCCCACAGATAGCCGATAAATCCTCTGCTCGAAAGCAAAAAGGGTGCTTCGCCGCATCTGGTCAGGGCTTCAACTTCGTAATCAGGGTGTTGCTCCGGATTTCGCAAGTAATCGATCACCATCTTACTTCGCCCGCCGAGGTACGCTCGCCCCAGAAGGTATAAAGTAACCAGTCCTATCATGCCTATTGCCAGGATAATTGCGAGGCAAGTTCTCCGTGACGCTTTATGAGCCTGGTCTACTGTGTTTTTTTCCATATCGGCTGATTATAATGTCGTTTTGGCAGCAGTTCTCACATACCTTGAATCTCTCATTGATATCTGATCCCAATGTTCTTACAATGTTAATGGAACTAATTGATCAGTCAAAACGTCTTGATCTTGATTAGAAGGATTGACGATTTAGCCGAAAAAGGAGTGAAAATGAACAAGAAACGCACTTTAGTCATTGTTTTGCTGCTGACCATGCTCTTCCCGGCAGTAGTAGGTATCAGTAAAGCCCAGGCGGCATACCCAAGCTTTACCATCAGCGAAGTTAAAAAAGACGAGTCAGTCACCATTCTGACCCAGGACATGCCCAAGAACCTGGATTGGAAAGTTCTGATGGGTGAATACAACACCCGTGGTGAAAACGGCATTGAAGTCGCCACCTTCAATTCTGGTGCCGGCGGCTCGATGTCAGCCACCTTCAACATTCCCGATGCGCTCAAAGGTCGGGCAACGATTTCGATCCGCATTGAAAGCCTGACCGGCGGCTATTATTACTACAACTGGTTCTGGAATGACCAGGCCAATGGCACCTGGCCAACAGTTACCCCGACACCCGAAACCCCCGAACCAACCCCAACTGCCACCCCTGCCCCAACCAGCACACCCGCACCGGCTGTGAAGTATCCAACCTTCAACATCGTTGCCGTTGAAAAAGACAATACAGTTTCTGTGGTAGGAAAAGACTTTCCTGCAGACACAGAATTCACCGTCCTTATGGGTCAGATGTGGACCATAGGCATCAATGGTATTGTTGCCGGCACTTTCGACAGCGGCGAAGGTGGGGATATGAGCGCCACTTTCACCATACCGCCTCAGCTGGCTGGACTAATTCGGATTTCCATCCGCCTGCAAGCCACATCTGGCGGTTGGTATGCTTACAACTGGTTCTGGAACAATACCACCCTAGAGTAGACCGAATTACTAAATCTTTTCAGGACCGGTTTTTTACCGGTCCTGATTCGTCACTTTCATGCAACAATGTGGTATGATATTGCGCGATTATGAACAATAAAATTACCATTATCGAAGGACCGACCCCTGTGTTCGAAAGACTTTCAGGTGACCCTGATCGCAGCGAAGAACTGAATTGGGCAATCGGAATATTAGAAGGTCCGTTCCTCTACGACACCTTTCTGACTACTTTGCGCACGTTCGACAGCAACAAGCTGTTGGAGCGCTGCAAGACGACCTGGGAAGCCCGGCAGACCATGTTCCTTGAGTACAAAGATGAAATTGGTCTCCGCAAAGAAGACCCCATCATTGCCGCGCGCGCACTCACCGTGGAAGAAGGCGACATGCTGCTCTTGTGGGTCAGGCGCGAGCTTGACAGCGAGCATGCCAGCGACTTTGTCGATTTCAACGACCTGGAAGATTAGGCGGACTGTGTAACTCCACATTAAGCAAAAAACCACCAAAAAGGTGGTTTTTTTATGCCCCAGGAGGGAATCGAACCCCCAGTCTAGGCGTTAGGAGTGCCTCGCTCTATCCATTGAGCCACTGGGGCGCGCAGGAATTATATCACCGCTAAGGTAGATAGTCCCAGGGGTTAACTGGCATTCCGCCATAACGAATTTCAAAATGCAGGTGGGCGCCAGTTGAATTGCCGGTCGAGCCCGCTGTGCCTATGACGCTTCCCTGGAAGACATTATCACCACAATTGACATAGATGACTTCCAGATGCTCATACCATGTGGAGAAACCATTGCCATGATCGATCATGACAAAGTTACCATAGCCTCCGTCGAGCCAGCCGGCATAAACAACCGTGCCGCTATCGGCGGCGAATAATGCTGAGCCAATTCCAGCACCAATGTCGATACCGTTATGCCCCGGGCCATATTGGTTGCCCGAGATCGTATGTACCGCGGAAGGCCAGATAAAGTAACCGTTTCCAATCAGCCCCACCCCGGAGAGTGAACAAGCACCAGGTCCGGAAAAACCGCTGATAAGATTACCGCGTTCGTCGGTTGTGACTCCCGGAAACGTGATATTGACCAACTCCCGGTTTCCTCCCGGCACCATTACCACTGTGCCTGGGTTAATCTCAGGATTGGCAAGGTCCAGTTCGTTGCCTATGAAAAGCAAAATGTCCTTAATGTCGGCACCATAACGCGAAGCGACTGAGCTCAGGTTGTCACGGCTGCGCCAGGTGTGAAGAATTCCGTTTGTCGGTGGGATTGTGAGGTTTTGCCCAGGCAAAAGATTATCCGATTTATCTTGCAGAATGTCAAAGTTTGCGTAGAGCACGGATTCGACGCTCAGACCAAACTTTTCAGCAATGCCCCAAACAGAATCACCGCTTTGTACGGTGTAGGTAATAGGAGAAGAGCGGTACTCACTGGAAGTTTCGGTGTTGGGATCCGAATCGCGCACCAGACCTGTTGCGGCTTCAGTTGGCAAAAAGTCTGGCAATGGCACCTCTAAAACTGCTGGATTGTCGGCAGGTAAGGAGCCAACTTCAACACCTTTCTGGTAACTTGCCATCGATCTTGCGATCTCCGGTTGCCAGAACAGGAATGAAATCAGACCAGCACAAACTGCTGCAGCCAAAATCCAACCAATTGCCCCCAATAAGCGCCCGGATGAAGATGGCGCCTTTGTATTATCTTTTTGTGTCATGAACTTTCTCTCAAATCTTGCGGCCAGACCTACATGTCTGCCAGGTTCTCCAGGAACTCCGCGTTCGTCTTAGTCTTTTCCATTTTTTGTAGGATCGCTTCTGTGGCGACCGCGGTATCCATCCCAGCCCCTTGGGGAGGATTGGAAACCATTTGCAAATACATTCTACGCATCAACCAGACTCTTTGCAAGGTTTCAGGGCTCATCAACAGGTCTTCTCGCCGTGTAGAAGATTTTTCAATGTCGATTGCGGGGAAAATCCGGCGCTCTTGCAAACGGCGGGAAAGGATCATTTCCATGTTGCCGGTACCTTTAAACTCTTCATAGACCACGTCATCCAGCCTCGAGCCTGTGTCCACCAGAGCAGTCGCAACGATTGTCAGGCTGCCGCCATCTTCAAGATTACGTGCCGCGCCAAAGAAGCGCTTGGGAGGATAGAGCGCGGAGGGGTCCATACCGCCCGAGAGTGTGCGCCCGGAGGGATTAACCACCATGTTGTAGGCACGCGCCAGACGCGTGAGGGAATCCATGAGAATGACCACATCCAGTCCAATTTCAACCAAACGTTTTGCACGGTCCAGTGAGATTTCAGCCATGCGCACATGTGCATTCACAGGTTCGTCAAAAGTACTGGCAATCACCTCAGCATCCACTGAGCGGTCCATATCGGTCACTTCTTCAGGGCGCTCACCGATCAGCGACATAATTTGACGCACTTCCGGATTGTTGGCGCTGATGGCGTTTGCGATATCCTTGAGGATCGTGGTCTTGCCTGCTTTTGGCGGTGAAACAATCATGGCACGCTGCCCACCACCAATTGGAGCCACCAGGTTCATCATTCGGGTGGCAAGGTTGAGTGGGTCATATTCCAGATTTAGCAATTTATTGGGAAAAATGGGGGTCAGATTTTCAAATTTTGGTCGTTTACGGGCCTCATCAGGGGTCAATCCGTTTATTGATTCCACTTTGAGCAAGCCGTGATGGCGTTCAGACTCCCGCGGCGGTCTGACGTGCCCGATTACAAGATCGCCCGATCGCAATTCATACCGGCGCAATTGTGCCTGGGAGACGTAGACATCTTCCGAACCGATGCGGTAGTTGCCGCGCAGGAATCCAATCCCTTCATTCATAATCTCAAGCACGCCACCGCGCATCTCAAGACCTTCCGCTTCCGCAAGTGACTGGGCAATCTTTATGATCAGCCCTTCACGCTTTAGCCTGTTTATATTTGGGATTTCCAGATCTTTGGCAATCTTTGATAGTTGTTTTACTGTTTTCTTTTCGAGTTCAAATATATCCATGTCTCACTCACCACGTTTTTCCATTATTTCCACCCTCTCACAGGACTTGTACAAAACTTCAAGAAGTGATAATTCTTACAGACTAAAGTAGCACAATTTCCATTTTATTATCAAGGATAGCTTTAGAGGGATGCGGAGTTGTTAAATCGAGAATATCAATTATGTGTAGATTATAACAGTTTAATCGGATTGTGCAAGCCAAAAATAGTTATTGTAAGAGCTACATGATAATGTCCTAAAAATAGTTATTCTCATAGGAGATTGATTTTCCGCTGAAAAACAAGCACGATGTCAAAACCGCCCCCGGTATTGGAGGCGGCTTGAGAAATGTGTCTGATTTCTTAAGAGATCAACCTCTTAACGAGTGCATCAATCGAACCATCAGGTTATTTTAACATCAATGGCAGGAAAATATTGAACGGCAGCGGGGTTTCGATGCTTTCATAGCGGACCGAAATTTTTTCTACATATGACCAAATCCCCAACGAATCCTGGGTTAGATTGCGATTGCTCAACACCAAGCGGACAAACCGCCCGCTAAAGGGAGAAAGGTCATACTTAATTGTTTTCCAACCCAAACCAACTATTCCAACCGGCCGCTCTCCTGCCACACCGGTTCGATAGCCCTCGCGAGTAACAACTGCCAAACTGTTCAAAGCGACAGCGTCCTGGATTTCAATCAGAAAATCAGCGCGATTAATGCTGTCATTGGTGAAGATATTCACGTTAAGCGAAAGTTCCGCTGAACTATTTGGCGGTATGTAAAACACCTGTGATGCCCAGGCAGTCCCCAATCCCTGCTCGACAGGTTGTACGGGCTCGCCAAGCTGAAGGGAATAAACACCTTCCAAGGTCTCTGTCGTGCGATTGACCGGCAATGTCCCCCCATAGGCCCAATAATCAAGTCCCTCAATCGTGCGGGTTCTTATTCCCCTTAAAGCGTCTTCCTGGATTGCGGGGAATACCCCTTGGGACAATAAACCATCGCTGCTTCCTTGGGAATCGAAATTGCCGTTTAATATCAAGCCTGACTCTGGATCTTCCTCTGGCAATGCGGGTGCCAGCACCTGGATTCGCTGGTTGAACGTATCGGTAATGAAAATCTTCCCATTCCCGTCGAGAGCAATCCCCCGTGGTGAATTGAGTTGTTCTTCTGCTTCTAGTAAATAGGTATGCCACCGGCTGACAAACTCTCCTCCAGATGTGAACACCTGGATGTTATTCAAAACAGAATCCAATACATAGACATAACCATTTGCATCCGTAGCAATCGCAGTGGGATCCTCAAATGCACCTTCCCCATAACCACGCTCACCCCATTCCGTTACCAAAGTGCCATCTTCATGAAATTTCCGAATGAGGAAATTGTTCCAATCAATGACATAGACATCACCGCTGCCGTCCACAGCCACATCTACTGGGTAATCAATCTCGCCATCACCACCCCATTCCGAAACAAACGTTCCATCTTCAGTCGTAAACTTATGAACTTTATTATTGTATCCTCCGGCCACATAAATATAGCCCTCTGGGTCAATGGCTATCCCTCTAGGGTAGGCATCAATATCAATTATGTAATCATCTAGCGCCCAGCCTTCAAATGGGTTGCCACTTGGATCAAATTTTTGAACTTGTGCATAATTTTGGTCCAGCACATAAACATTGCCATCCGCGTCCAGGGCAATACTGATCGGATAAGGCCAATCATCACCATCAAATGAAATATCCCATTCAGTCAAAAACACACCGAATGGATTGAACTTCTGGATACGGCGATTATGCGTATCCGCAACAAAGACATTCCCGCCAGCATCGATGGCAATATCCATGGGGTTGTTAAATTGACCTTGCGCACTGGGTGGAACCCCCCATTGGGTGATAAATTCATGGTTTGGCGAATATTTCTGAACCACCCCGCTTCCACTCACTGCGACCAGTAGGTTGCCTTCAGCATCAAAATCTATACCACGGGGGATTTGAAAATGGAGCTCTTTGTCTCCGAATAGAAATAATTCATCAATACACTCAAAGGTCTCAGAAAACACCTGTAATCTATAATTTCCCCAATCTGACACGTAAATATTACCCGCATGGTCAAAGGCGATGTGCATTGGTAAGTTAAATTTACCTTCGTCGGTTCCCTCGCTCCCCCATTGAGCAAGATATTCTCCGGTTGGAGATAATTTCTGAATACGATGATTATGCGTATCAGCGAAAAAAATATTGCCCTCATCGTTGACAGCGATATCTAAAGGCCGATTGAATTCGCCATCACCACTACCTTCGTCACCACACCAAGGTTCAGTTAATACCATATCGCCATCAAGGTTAAATTTATGAATACAATTCTCAGAATAATCATCATGGTAGTCAACAATATAAATAAAATCATTCTGAATGGCTATACCACTTGCATCTTCAAAAATACCCCAAGTAGATAAATAATCACCATCTTGTGTAAATTTATGCACAGTCCAAGACACAAGTACATACACATTCCCATCATCATCTGTTACGATTCCAGTTGAATTTATTAACTGACCCTGATTGCCACCAAAACTGCCAAAATTTTTGAACACCTCATCGCCTGGTGTAATCACTGAGACTCTACTTAAACTTCTGTTAAGAACATAAATTCGACCGTCCGGCCCAACAGAAACATCCAATGGTTCATTAAACACATTGGATTCACCCCCCCAGGAATTGTTGAGGACATATTTTTGTAATTCTGGTGGGGTATCAGCCGCATCCACCACCATCAGTGGTAAGAGAATGATTATCAGGCATACTGTCATTAATACAGATGAAAATTTATAGATTGATGTTCTTGAAAGCATTTTCTCCTCCTTGCTAGGATGTAAGTCTCAAATCACTCATTTAAAAAGGTTTCAGATTAGAAAATAATAATTTTTTCAACTTCTCATTAATTGATCATGCTTAAAACCCATCTTCCATTACGAAATAGAAAAATTAAAACGCTTAGGCGCAATAATTATATTCGAAATTCCACGTCAACAACAATTTTACAGAGAATTTTACAGAGAGTTTTACAGAGAGTTGGCAGCAATTCTCAATATGGAAGTAGTGGGTTTGATTTTGTTCCCAATCGAGGGAATTTACTGCAGTTGCACCGACCACCAAAGAAAGCACTTCATATTTCTGCTTCAAATACATGGTATGCCATCCGAAAAACGTTGTAATTGATGATAAGCAGACAATTATTCCTGGTTTCAAAGGTTTTTTCGTGGTTTGGCGTTCCTTAATAGTGTATCGCTACCTTTTCAGTATTATTCATATTGAGAATTGCTGGAGAGTTGAGTTTCCAATAATCCCTTACTCTGAATTTATTAATATGATTGAACAAATCGCACATGCTATAATTCGAATACTAAGGGAAAGTGAGTAGGATTGCAATGGCGCGGAGTGCATCAACAAGTAAAACGAAAAAAAATTCTGGCAGCAAGAAGAAACCTGGTACTACCACCAGAACGCCAGGCCATACCAGAAAAACCACCTCACAAACAACTCGTTCACGAACCGCTGGAACGACCAAAACTTCAACTCCGCGCAAGAAACCCACCACACCAGCCCCCTCGCCAGAACCTCTTTCAACTGAACGCAAAGTTGATATTGCCGGAATTGTCTTGCTCGTGATTGGCTTGCTGACTCTCCTGAGCCTGATGACCTCACTTTCTGGCGGGCCTACCCAGGCATGGGCGAGTTTTTTGCACCGCTGGATTGGCTGGGGAGCCTATGCTCTTCCACTTGTTTTGCTTTTGATCGGAGCCTGGTTTTTGCTTTCAAAGATGGATCGCTTTCCGGGGGTTTCATCTGAACGAATTTTTGGGATCATCCTGCTCTTTTTCAATCTGCTAACCTTGTTTCAACTACTGGATGCCAGTTTTGGCGGCCTTTCCAACCCCCCTGGTGGCGGCATCCTTGGTGGAGTCGTCTACCGTGGTTTGGAGTCCGGTCTGGGCAAAGCAGGCACAGGAATTGTTTTAATTGCCTGGCTGCTTGTGGCATTGGTGCTCTTGATTGACCTCTCCATGTCGGACCTCGTGAACTGGCTGGCCGAAAAATTCAAGCACAGCCACTCAAGGTTCGCCAATTTCCTGCGCAGAAAAGCCGAACAACACCGCCTCAAGCTTGAAAAAAGTCAGGACCCGTCTGAAACAGAGCAAAAGGAAAAAGCAAACATCCAGATCAACTCCGTCGAACCCGGAGTGAGCCCATCTGCCTCAACTACAACGGAATTTGAATCACCCACACCTGAAAAATCCTGGATAATGCCTGTACCTGAAGAAATTCTTAATCCAATCCAGAATGCGCCAATCGACGAGGAGTCCGATGAAGATAAGGCGCGCGTGATTGAAGAAACCCTGCGATCCTTCAATGCCCCCGGCAAGGTGGTCGAAATCAGGCGCGGTCCAACAATCACGATGTTTGGGGTAGAACCAGAGTACAACGAGAACCGCACTGGACGGACGCGTGTGCGGGTGAGCAACATTACCCGCCTGAGTGATGACCTCGCAATGGCGCTCAAGGCATCGCGAATTCGCATCCAGGCACCAGTTCCGGGCAAGGGCTATGTGGGCATTGAGGTTCCGAATCTGAAAACCAGCATGGTGTCCATGCTTGAGCTTGCAACCAGCCTCTCCTTCCAGAGCCACAAATCACCCCTCAAATTCGCCCTGGGCAAGGATGTAACCGGCCTCCCGACAACCGCAGACCTGACCGCCATGCCGCACCTCTTGATTGCTGGCACGACTGGTTCAGGTAAATCAGTCTGCGTGAATGCGATCCTGACCGGCTACTTACTCACTCTCAATCCTGATCAACTGCGATTGATGCTGGTGGACCCCAAAAGAGTGGAGTTTTCGGTTTATAACGGCATCCCCCACCTCCTAACAGATGTGATCATGGACCCAGAGAAAGTTGTTGGCGCTTTGCAGTGGATGCTGCGCGAGATGGACCTGCGATACCGCATTTTTGAGAATTTGGGGGTCAGGAACATCGAAGAATACAACAATAAAGTCAGCGTCGAAGGCGGTAAAGCGCTGCCGTATATCGTTGTGGTCATAGACGAACTGGCAGACATGATGCTACTGGCACCGGATGAAACAGAACGCTCTCTGACCAGGCTCGCCCAACTGGCGCGCGCCACAGGCATCCACCTCATAATTGCCACGCAACGACCTTCAGCGGATGTGATTACCGGTTTGATCAAAGCCAATTTCCCGGCACGCATCGCCTTTGCAGTCGCTTCCAATACAGACAGCCGTGTCATCCTGGACCAGCCTGGCGCGGAACGCCTGCTGAGTCGCGGTGATATGCTCTTCCAGGCACCCGATGCCCCTGCCCCGGTAAGGTTGCAAGGTGCCTTTGTTTCAGAAGATGAAGTAGCCCGCCTGGCACGCTTCTGGCAGGCACAATCCTCCACTAACGGCGCACCAGAACGCCCGGATAAAGCCCTCTACACCAGCGCGAATAACCTTCCCATGACCCAGGAGCCCCTTTGGAAAGAGCTCCAAAAGGATCCGGATGAAGATCCATTAGCTGAGGAAGCCCTTCGCGTCATCCGCAAGGAGGGGCGCGCATCTGTTTCCATGTTGCAGCGGAAACTACGCATTGGCTACACACGCGCTTCGCGCATGGTTGAAAAATTTGAAGAAAAAGGTATTATTAGTGAAGCCCATCCTCAAACAGGCACGCGAGAGGTCCTTGACTGGGGCGATTATCCCCCACTCAAGGAAGATTAAGCCATAAATAGTCAATATTTCTGCTAAATCCAAGCTTTCCTCGAGCCTTTCTAATATTGCGGGTTGCGGGAATCTGAGTCTGGGTCTATAATCAGTGCCAAATCTTAATTCGGAGTTCATTAAATGTCAGACAACGACGCCATTAGTATGCAGGAGCAAAACCAGGAGAGCAATCAGGAAAACGAAAAGGAACAAACCATGGAAAGTTTGATGGGAGAATATCTCGATTCCGAGGACTTCTCTTTCCAAATGCCAGTTTCGGGTGAAATCCGTGACGGTATCATCGCCAGCATTTCAGGGTCGCAGATCCTGGTGAGTGTTGGAGCCAAGTCCGAAGGGCTGATCGTCGGTAAAGAATTCGACGCCATCCCCGAAGAAATACTTGAAACTTTTGAGGTTGGCAAAGCCATTCCGGTTTATGTGGTCAACCCCCATGATCAGGAAGGAAATCTTGTTCTTTCATTCGTTCGCGCAGTTGAAGAACAAAGCTGGATCGATGCCGAAGCCGCACTGGCTTCTGGCGAAAGTTTTGAATCGACTGTTGTTGGTTACAACAAAGGAGGCTTACTGGTTCCGTTGTCTACAATACGCGGTTTCATCCCCGCCTCCCAGCTCAGTCTCAGCCGCAGGTTAGCCCTGACCGGCGATACCCCCGAAGCCAAATACAAAGCCTTCGTCGGTGAAACCGTTAGTGTCTGTGTCATCGAAGTAGACCGTGAGCGTCATCGCTTGATCCTCAGCGAACGTGCTGCCAGCAGCGAAACCCGAGACCAGATCCGCGATAAGGTTCTGGAAGATCTGACTGAAGGGGAAGTGCGCAAAGGTCGCGTCACCAGCCTTGCAGATTTCGGTGCTTTCGTCAATATTGGCGGCGCTGATGGACTGGTCCACATGTCCGAGATTTCTTGGGATCGCGTGGTCAACCCCAACGAAGTGCTCAAAGTAGGCGAAGAAGTAAAGGTAAAAATTATCAGCATCGACCGCGAACGCCGTCGAATTGGGCTGTCCATTCGCCAGCTGCAGGGAGATCCCTGGTCAGACCAGGTCAAGAATCTCAAAACTGGTCAATTGGTTGAAGGCGAAATTACCCGCCTCACAAGTTTCGGCGCATTTGCCCGTCTGAACGTCCCTGGGGATTTGGAAGGCTTGATCCACATTTCTGAGCTGAGTGACCACCGCGTGGATCACCCCAAGGAAGTTATCAAAGTTGGCGACGTAGTCACACTGCGTATTCTGAAAATTGAGGATGAAGATCATCGCATCGGTTTGAGCATGCGTCGCGTGGATTCCCCTGCATATGCTGACTCCGACTGGAAATCTCTGGCAGCCGACTTTGACCTGAATCCCAGTACCGAAGGGGAAACACTTGCGACCATTCTTGGTGAAGCAACTCCCGAACCCGTTGCCGAAACCGTTGAGGAAGTCCAGGAAGTTGTGGAAGACGTCGTTGCCGAAGCTCCTGAAGCAGTAGCCGAAACAGTTGAGGAAGCCGCAGAAGCTGTGGAAGAAACCATTGAAGCAGTTGAACCCGAAGTTGACGAAGAAGTCAAAGAAGACTAATCATTCAATAAGGAGAAGCGCCGGCCCAAAAACCGGCGTTTTTTTTGATAATAATGCCATTTATCCTTGATGCCCACCAGGACCTTGCCTATAACATGACCGTTCTCGGTCGTGATTACAGTCTGCCAAATGCTCAGACCCGCTTACGCGACCGCCAAACCGGAAACGACGCCTATGGCGGTGGATCCCTGCTTGGCTTGCCTGAGTACAACGCAGCCCAGGTGGGGCTGGTTTTTGGGACGCTCTTTTCAGTGCCGGAGCGCCGCAGCAACCCCAAACTTGAGGGCGAGGAATATTACCGCACGCCAGCCGAAGCCCATCGCCTCTACTGGAATCAGTTGGACTACTACCACAAGCTGGCAGAGACCCAGTCCGACGCTTTTCGCCTGGTGCTTACCAAACAGGAGCTCAAAAGCCATCTGGAACTCTGGCAATCCGAAACTGACGGTTTGAAGCCGCTTGGCATCGTTCCCCTCATGGAAGGCGCGGAAGGTATCCTCGATTTGGATGAACTCCCAGCCTGGTGGGAACGCGGTCTGCGCATCATCGGCTTAGCCTGGGCTGGCAATCGCTTTTGCGGTGGAACCAGGGAACCCGGTGGGCTGACCGCTGAAGGCAAAGACCTCATCCACGCGATGGCAGAGGTCGGTTTTGTGCTTGATCTCTCCCACATGGATGAGCCGGCAGCGCTTGAATGCCTTGAAATTTATCCCGGACAGATCATCGCAAGCCACGCTAATGCCGCAAAGTTGGTAAAAGGCTACAATTCAAACAGACTCCTTAGCGGCGAGGTCATCACCAAGCTGATTGCGCGCGACGGGCTGATAGGCGTCTTGCCCATCAATGTATTTCTCAATGCTGAATGGCAGAAAGATGGCGGAAAAACCGCGATCTCACTTCGAATGGTAGCGGAACAAATCGACTATATTTGCCAGATGGCAGGTGATGTTCGCCATGTTGGGATTGGAACCGATTTCGATGGCGGGTTTGGGGTTGAACAAGTGCCTGCAGAGATCGATACCATCGCCGATCTGCCACTGCTATTCCCCTTCCTCGAAGAATTAGGGTATGATTCCAAAGAGATTGACAGGATCGCGTCGGGGAACTTCCTTGACATGATTGAAACCACACTGCCTGCTTAAGGCAAAGGAACCTTTTTGAGCCAACCAGATGTTCTGTTAGACCCCAATAACCCCAGGAAAACCGTCAAGCCCGGGACATTCCCGAAGTTTCAGGTGCGTGCAGGGCTAACCGGTCTCATGTTTGGTTTTTTGATCCTGCTGACCGGATTGCGACCAGACCTCTTTGGGCTGGATCGAGGGCGCTACATTGGCTTCGTACAGATTATCGTCATCCTGCTTGGGATCGGACTGATGACCCTTTCCGCCACCGGCCTGCTGATCGCCTTTTGGAATGGCGGTCCCAAGTCGCTCAGAGCTGATTTCGGCACGCGCATCGTTGCCACCGGTTATGTGATCTGTGCCTTCACCGCGCTTGCGGACGCTTTTGGCTTTGGCACCAACCCGCTCCCCTACGTACTGCTTGGCACACTGCAATCGCGCGGTGTCATGATCGGTATTATCGTCATCTGCATCGGTCTGTTATTACTTCTCAGACCAAAAAAATATCTCTCAAAAGAACAAAATGTGCGAAGACACAGCCGATCCTGATCCCCATGCCCATTAATCTAAATCAAAATCTTCATCAGGTGCAGCTCACAAACGGATTGCGGGTGATGCTCAAAGAAATTCACACCGCTCCGGTCACGAGTACCTGGATTTGGTATGGAATCGGGTCCAGGAATGAACTTCCAGGCAAAACCGGTCTGAGCCACTGGGTGGAACACATGCAATTCAAAGGCACCCGCAAGTACACGGGTGATGATATCGACAACCTGGTTTCGCGGGTGGGCGGTTATGCAAACGCCTTCACCAGCCCGGATTGGACAACCTACTTTGAAACGATGCCCTCAGCCCATCTGCATGCCACTCTCGAGCTTGAAGCTGACCGTATGGTCAACAGCCTCTTCGACCCTCTGGATGTGGAAACCGAACGTACCGTTATTATCTCTGAGCGCGAGGGTTCCGAGAACTATCCTGAGTTCCGGCTCGACGAAGCCGTACAACAGCGCTCCTTCCAGGCACACCCATACCGCAATGAAGTTCTGGGCTCCAAAGAAGATTTGATCAGCATCAGCCGTAATGACCTTTTTCACCACTACCGCAATTATTATCAACCCGCGAACGCCATTTTGTGCGTCGCAGGAGATATTTCCCCTGAAGCCGTGCTGGAAGACATAGAAATTTTGTTTGGCGGCATCCCCTCCGCCCCTCTGGTCAGAAATATTCCAAGCCATGAAACAACGCTTAATCCCGGCGATCAGATCGAACTGGAAGGCCCGGGCGAGGCACATTATCTTGAAATTGCCTGGCGCTGCCCTGCGGGCAGCGATCCGGATTTTTTTGCTTATAGCATCATCGAAAGCCTGCTGAGCGGGCCCTCCTCCCTGAACATGTTTGGCAGCGGGGGCATCAGCAACCGGACTTCGCGACTTTACCAGGCACTGGTCGAAGAGGACTATGCTGCCTCGGTGTTTGGAGATCTCTCCGCCAATATCGACCCCGGGGTGTACAAAGTCTTTGCCACCATTCAGCCAGAAGGTGACCCATATGTTGCTTTGAAGATCATTGATGACCAGATTCGCAAAATAACCTTGAGTGAGTTAAGCCTTAGCGAGATCGAACGCGCCATCAAGCAAGCCAGCGCGCTCTTCGCCTATAGCAGCGATAACATCACCAACCAGGGCTTCTGGATGGGCTATGCCAGCTCTTTTGCCGACTACCAATGGGTTGCCGAGTACCTAACCCGTCTTGGTTCAGTCACGCCCAGCCAGGTGCTGAAGGTTGCCCAAAAGTATCTGCAGGCAGATCAGCGCGTGGTCGGAGTTTATCGGGCGACAAAAACGCAGGAGGGCTCATGAACAATTCAATGCCCGATTCCAACACCATCCTGCGCGAAACCTGGAGCAATGGTACAACCCTGCTCGCCTACCCCAACCCGACCAGCCCGGCAGTTTACTTCACAGGCTACATGCAGCCCGGCGCGATTGAGGACGTTGATGGCTTACACGGTCTGGCATCCTTTACCACCGATATGCTGATGACCGGAACAAAGCGCCTGAACTTCCAGCAATTGCACGATAAGATCGAAAGCATTGGTGCTTCCTTATCGCTTGGCACAGGGCATCTCTCCACTACTTTTTCTGGTCAGTGCCTCAGGGAAGACCTTGAAACTGTCTGGAATTTGCTGGTGGAAGTGATCCAACAACCAGCATTCGCGGAAAAACAATTCAAACGCGTCCGCAATCAAATTCTGACTGGCATCGCAATCCAAAACCAGGACACAGGCGCAATGGCATCGCAGGAATTCAATCGCGCCCTTTACGGTTCTCACCCCTATGCCCACCCAGACATCGGCTACGCGCAAAGTGTTTCTGGGCTTCGCCTGGAGCAACTGGAATCCTTCCACGCAGACCACTACGGTCCAAATGGTCTGGTATTGGCTGTCTGCGGCGGTATCGCACCTGAAATGGCGCGTGAAATCTTCTCAAGAACCATAGGCTCCTGGCAGACGAACACCCAGTCTCCCCCGAGGACGCTTCCTCCGTTCACACCACCCGAAAACCCCATCCGCAGCCACGTGGCACTTCAGGAAAAAAATCAGAGCGATCTAGTCATGGGCGTTCCAGCCCCAAAGACTCTCAGTCGTGATTACCAGGTTTGTTCCATTGGCAATTCCATCCTCGGGCGCTACGGCATGATGGGACGCATCGGAAAAGTTGTGCGCGAAAAAGCTGGTTTGGCTTATGAAGTTTCAAGTCACCTGGGAGCCGGGATCGGACCAACTGCCTGGAAAATTGTGGCTGGGGTAAATCCAGACAATCTCGAAAAAGCAATTTCACTACTCAAGCAGGAAATTCTGCGGTTTTATACTGAACCAGTCACCCAACAGGAGTTGCAGGACGTCAAAACCCAGGCTCTGGGCAGGCTGCCCCTCTCCATCGAAACTAACGCGGGCATTGCCTCCATTTTGGTCAGCATCGAACGCTACGGTTACGGTTTGGATCACCTGCGCCAGTTACCCGCCATCATCGAGAGTGTCACCGCGGAGGAAATTCTGGCGGCAGCGCAGCGCTACTGGAACGTGGACAAGTTGGTTATCACCTCAGCCGGAAAGGCACTCGAATGATCAAGTGCGGCATTGACCTCCTGCGAACTTCCCGCCTGGCAGAGATAAACCCCGCCATCAGGGCGCGTTTTATCCGCCGGGTATACACCGAAACGGAAATTGCCCAGGCCCGCGGAGATAACGACACGCTCTCAGGTATTTTTGCTGCCAAAGAAGCTGTATCCAAAGCCCTCGGTACTGGAATCGGCAAGGTCACCTGGCAGGACATTGAAATTCTCCACGCCGCCAGCGGCGAGCCTGCGGTCCTGCTGCACGGTGCGGCCCTGGAAGTTGCACAAGAAATGGGGCTGGCTGAGTGGGCAGTCTCCATCACACACGAAGGCGGAATGGCTGCGGCAGTTGCTGTGGCTCAAGGATTGTGAGCGAGACGAAGTTGCTGGGTCTGAGCGATGTGGAGGCTCCAGCTGTTTACAGCCCCCGCATCCGTGAGCGCTTTTCCGGACTGGATGCGGTGATCAGCTGCGGCGACTTACCCTGGCACTATCTTGAATTCGTTGTAAGTATGCTCGATTTACCCCTCTTTTACGTGCAGGGTAATCACGTCTTTGATGTAGAGGACGGTGAAGGAGAGGTGCGTCATCACCCACATGGCGCTATCAACCTGCATCGGCAGGTCATCTACGACCCCAAGCTGGATCTGATCCTGGCAGGCATAGAAGGCAGCCTGCGCTACAACCGGGGCCGCTATCAATACACCCAAAGGCAGATGTGGCAAATGGTTTTAGGTCTTGTGCCGCAATTACTGTTCAACAAAGTGCGTTATGGACGCTATCTGGACGTTTTTGTCACCCATGCCGCCCCAACAGGAATCCACGATGAAGATGATCCGGCTCACAAGGGGGTGGATGCCTTCCGCTGGCTGATAAGCACTTTCAGCCCAAAGCTGCACCTGCACGGCCACATTCACCTCTACAACCCTTTCAAAGCCCGTGAAACCATGTACGGTCAAACCCGTGTCATTAATTGCTACGCCTACAGAGAAATTAAATTTCCTTAATCTCAATCAAGCGGCAGGGCGTAAAGCGGCACCAGCATCTCATCCGGATGCAGACCGCCATGGCGGCCCAGCATCATATTGGCTTTATCCACCCACCAAAGGTAAGTGTTTTCATGGGGAATCGCGACCAGATCGCCTATGCGATTTGCAAGGTCACCGTTAGGCAGGCCGCGTCCTAAAAGTTCCAAATCCAGAACCTGCTGACGTGTGATCAAACTGAATTCGCCCGGCCAGTCCTGGTCGAAGTACTGGCGGACTGCTTCCGTTTGGCCCGGTTTCACGTACAGGAAAGGCAGCCTGCCCTCACAAGTTGGCTGCATTACCAACATATCCGTCAATTCTGGGCGCGAGCGCAGCTCATATGCGGGATTGCGGGGTGTCTCTACAGAGCCGTGATCCGCCGTTAGCAGGAAAAGTGTATCTTCGCGAGCCCAGGGCTCGAGCTTGTCCAGGAAAATGCGGTCAAATGCCTCGCTGAAACTTCTGAATTGCTCAGTAACTCTTTCGTTGTATGTGCCATAACGATGCATCAGGCTGTCCACATGGCTCCAATAGCCATACACGAACTTGCGATTATTTGAACGTACGTTCAACAAATCCCGCATGTTCGCAAAGAAGTCGCTTTCCGCAGTGTAGCCATGCAACTGGGTGCCTACGTGATGCATTTTTGAGAGTCCTGAATTGGCGATACCGGCTGGAACAAAGGCATGAGACTCTATACCGCTGTTCGTAAACAGCTCACCCAAAGCTGGCAATCCAAGAAAACTCACCGGGTCAAACCCAGCTCTGGACAGTCCGCCCACATCACCCCAAAAGGTGATCGGTGAGTGCACAATCGTATTGATAACCATGCCGAGAGATTTGACCCACATCTCATAGCCTATGATTCCATGTTCATGGGGAGTAGTTCCGGTCCAAATTGTGGTCAAAGCTGAGGCTGTTGTGCTGGGTGAGATGCTGGTAATGGGGAAAAGCTTTGATTGATTGAGTTTGCGCTGCCAGATGTCTGCCTGACCCTCTTCCATCAAGCGGGTTAACTGCTTGTATCCAAGCGCGTCCACCAGGAGCAGCACGACTCGCTTGTATTTCGGCGCAAATTGACTCAGAATGGCTTCCGAAAAAACGGGAGCAGACAAATCTGGTCCCCCAAGCCAATGACTGATAGTGGGGGTCAAGTTTGCGAGTCCAAATCCGTCATAGTTTGGCAGCAAAATGTCTGTTGAACCTTCCACACCAGGTAAATTTCGGCGTTCCTGCAGCATGTTTAGATATGAATCAAAAATCGGCATCTTTCCCTCTACTCTTTCAAACCACGGCAAGCCTTTACAGCCAGCCAAAATAAATTCTCACGGATTTCAGTTTTATCGTTCCAACCACGGTGGTCCCAGCCATCCGCTTGTACCACATCCCCGCCATAGAACAGCGCGCCAAATTCCACTCCATAAAATTCCGCCACTGCTGCCAGGGCAGAGGCTTCCATCTCCACACAATCACAGCCAGCCTGCTTATAGCGGGCGACACGCCCTTTTGTTTCACGATAAAAGGCATCCGTTGTCCAGGTTTTGGTCAGGAGGTATTCCAAACCCTCCTCCTTAACCACACTTTCGATCCTCTGCACGACTCTCGCGTTCAAAGGGACCTCAAATGCAGGCGGCAGGTAGTGATAAGAAGTGCCTTCGTCCCGCACAGCCGCAGTCGGGATCACCAAATGCCCCACCGCCAGCTCCGGGTTCAACACCCCGCAGCCCCCACAGGCAATGAATTTTTTACCACCCATGACGATGGCCTTCTCCATGAATCCCACTGCTAGCGGCGCGCCTACCATCGCCTGGAAGAACCCCAAGCGCTCGCCTTCATAGTCTATTTCATAGTAAGGAACCGGACCCACCTCTGACTTCCCGCTATAAACCGTCTTAGCCGAGTATTGTTCTGCAACCTTTTCAACCACTTCCTTGAAAAAGCACATCACCACCAACTCCGGGAAGTCTGGCGGAGTTTCAGTCATAAAGGGTCGGATGATCGCCTCCCGGTCGGGGTCAAAATCTATGATCGGATACAGTTGGTCCTCACTCATCTCTCGTCCACTCAACATCTTCGTTTGCGAAACGCTTTTGCATCACCTCAATTGCCTGGGGGTTATTATCCACCAGGATGAAGCGCCGTTCCAGCTTGAGGCAGGCCGCGCCTGTCGTACCACTTCCGGCAAAGAAATCCAAGACCAGGTCGCCCGGGTTCGAAGACGCGCGGATGATGCGCTCAAGCACACCCAGGGGCTTTTGGGTCGGATAGCCGGTTTTTTCTTTGCTGTTTGTCCCAACGATTGTATGCCACCAGGTGTCCGTAGGCAGTTTGCCCTTGTCTGCCTTTTCCTTCCCCACCAAGCCGGGAGCCATGTAAGGGATGCGGTCGATGTCCTGCCTGTTGAAAGTGTAATTTTCTGCATCTTTGGCGTAATAAAAGATGTTGTCATGCTTGGCCGGCCAGCGGTCTTTTGCCCGTCCGCCAAAATCATAAGCCCAGATGATCTCATTCAGGAAGTTATCCCGCCCAAAGATCTCGTCCAGCAGGATTTTGCAGTAATGTGCCTCGCGGAAGTCGATATGGAAATATAAACTCCCGTTTGGCTTGAGCACCCGATAGGCTTCCATGAGCCTGGGCTCAAGAAAGGCCCGGTAATCCTTGAAACTGTCACGATAATCGCGGGTGGCGATGACCTCAGTTGTATAGCTTTGATCTCCAAAACCAATCCGATCCCCTGCCTCAGAGCGGGTTGTTTTGAGCTGCCTGCGCGATTGCATCTTGCCGGTATTGAATGGTGGATCGATATAAATCAGATCAATCGTGCTATCAGGCAGGCTCAGCAGGAATTGCAGGTTATCGCCAAAATGGATTATATTTTGCATTTGCAAATTGTAGCATGCCTGAATCAAAAAAGCTGTCCAGGTTGACAGCTTTTTTGATGGTGGTCTTTATTAGGATAACTGAGATGTGCAATTAGGGCAGCGGGTTGCTTCGAGCGGGATATCAGTCTTGCAGAAGGGGCAAGTCTTGGTGGTTGGCTCCGCGGCAGGTTCTTCCGCTGGTTTGCGGGCTTTGTTGATAGCCTTAACAAGCAAGAAAATGACAAAGCCAATGATCAGGAAGTTGACAAGAGTCATCAAGAAATTGCCGTAAGCGAAGACCACAGCCCCGGCTTCCCTGGCGGCAGCCAGAGTGGTGCCAGCAGGAATTGGTGCTGCAGATTTGTTCAACTGGATGAAGAGGTCTGCAAAACTAACCTTCCCCAAAAGTATGCCAATAATAGGCATGATCAGGTCTTCAACCAGTGAATTGACGATGGCACCAAAGGCAGCACCAATAACAACGCCAATAGCCAGATCGAACGCGTTGCCTTTATTAATAAACTCTTTAAATTCTGCGATAAATTTTTTCATTCCTACCTCGTTTTCAGAAACGATTATAACTAAAACAAACTTGGGTGTGGCGAGGAAATAACGGAGATCGTAACGAATCTCTAAACTTTTTCTTCCAGCAGTCTCGTATGTTGTATAATTCATGCAGTAAGTTCAAAATGTGCCTGTTGTGAAAGGATAAAAAATGGACGATAACCTCGAAAACGCAGCCCAGGAATTCGAACGCGATCTGAATGATGCTGCTGAAAATGCTTGGAAACCGGTGGAAGAATCTGCCGAGCAAGTGCAAGCCCACATCGAAGAGACCCACGAAGCCGCCCAGGAGCAGGTTGCTGAAGCGGCTGAAACCGTGGAGGGTGGTTGGAGTGAGGTGAAGGATGATTTTCAAGAAGCCTCTGCTGAAACCTGGAGCGCGCCTGAGACCCCTGAAACCCCTGTTCCTCCTCAACCAGAAGCGGACCGCTGGGGCGCAGTTGTAAACGAAGCCGCCGACGATCCCGGTCGCTGGAACGACAATCTCTACACTCCCGGAGCCGAAGAACCAGCACCAGCTGAAGAAGCCCCGAAAGTGGTTGATTACGTCGCCACACCGCCCGCGCAGGCTGAGAAGAAAGATAAATTCCCTGTATGGGCAATTATCTTGATCGTCTTGCTTGTGCTCTGTATTTGCATCGCCTGCCCGATCATCATTATCGGCGGCAGTCTTTTTGCAATTTTCCAGGACGCCGTCAGCATCCTGCCGACGCTGTTCCTATAAGCTCCTATTCAATCAAACACCCCCTGTAGGCCGGATTGCGCTTTTCAATCCGGCTCTTTTCTATGTTCAGAGCCGTCGTACCGTAAACCGGATTGCGCTTTTCAATCCGGCTCTTTTCTATGTTCAGTACCGTCGTACCGTAAACCGGACTGCGCATTTCAATCCGGCTCTTTTAATATAGTAGTAGGCTTGATTGTTTCAGGATTTGTCATTGCGAGGAACGAAGCAATCTAAACTGTTTGCACATCAGAAGCGTGAGAGGTTCACATGAATCTTTTTCATCTGTCATTGCGAGGAACGAAGCAATCTAAACTGTTTGCACATCAGTAGCGTGAGAGGGTCACAAACACCTAACCCCTTCCGCTTCGCGGGTAATAACTGCATTCTGCAACCTCCACCATTTCTGAAATTCCATCATTTTAGATTGCTTCACAAAAGACGTTCGCAATGACAGTTTAATCGGCGAATTGCTCCCGGAATGGCGCATATCCTGCTTTGCGGGCACAGGCGACCGTTCCCTACCGCCCTTTCCTAGGGAAGGCGGCCGTCCCGTTCCGTCTCATTGTCTGCCGATGCAGGCAGAGTAGACGTAGGTCGGACGGAGTACCGGCGAAACTGGTAACGAGCCTCTTTCGCTCACTCCGACACAGCATACAGAACCTCCCAAGCGGTGGGTTGACTGTAACCTGGTGTGCCCCTCCATACGCTTTGTGACGCCAACCCACCCTACCCTGCCTTGCGGACACAGGCACGTGCCCTACAAGCTGCACCTGGAACGGCGCATACCCTGCTTTGCGGGCACAGGCGACCGCTCCCTACGAGTGTAAGCCGCCCTTTCGTAGGGAACGTAGCTCGTCCCGTTCCATCTCATTGCCGCCAATCCGAACAAAGTAGTTCGGACAAAGTAGTTCGGACATTAGCATCTGGCCTTTTTCCATGTTAAAATAAAAGATTACGAATGCAGAGAGAACATGGAAGAATTTAACAAAGATTTACCCGTAATGATCGTCGGACTGGGAAATCCAGGTCCAGCCTATCGCCATACCCGGCACAACTTTGGCTTTCTTGCCGTAGATGAACTCGCCGACGAACTCAACATCCAGGTCAAGCGCCTCAAGTTCAAAGCTATGATTGGCGAAGGTAGATTCAACGACAACAAAGTTGTGCTCGTCAAACCAATGACCTTTATGAACGAGTCTGGTCGAGCTGTGGATCCCTTGCTGCGCTATTTCAAACTTCCGCTTTCCAACCTGCTGGTGATCCATGATGACCTGGACCTTCCTCTTGGCACTCTGCGCCTGCGCCCCAGCGGCGGCACTTCCGGACAGCGAGGGATGGCATCTATCATTAACCACCTCGGAACGCAGGAGTTTCCGCGCATGCGCCTGGGCATCGGCCGCCCACCTGGTCAGATGGATCCGGTGGATTATGTGCTTAAGAATTTTCTGCCTTCTGAAAATGAACTTCTGGCAATCGTCCTGCGTACCGCGGTTGAAGCCAGCCAAAACTTCATCAGTGAAGGTCTTACACAGACCATGAACAAATATAATGGGGAAGTCAGCTGATTATCCTCTGCTCGCGCCGCTTGCCAGCCTGACAGCCTATCAGGATCTGCTAAACAGGATCCGGGAAGGCGATTTCATTGGCGGTAACCTGCGCGGTTTGGGACTGCCGCGTGCGGTCCGCTTGGCGCTGCTGGCTGCCTTGCATCACGATCTCGAAAAACCTATCCTTCTGCTCACAAACCGAGCGGATCGTGCGCTCTCGCTCTTCGACGAACTTGGTTTTTGGCTGCCCGAAGGCACCAATCTTTACTTCGCGGAGCCTAACCCCTCCTTTTACGAAGATCTGCCCTGGTCCGAGGGCACCCGCCATGATCGTCTGCGCGTTCTGACAGAGTTTGGCAGCTACTGGCTGCCGGGCAGTGTCGCCCCCTTGAGCCCCTCGGTTGTGATAGCCCCCATTCGCGCAGCCATGACCCGCACCATCCCCCGCCGCGATTTCCTGCGCAACACCCTGCGCATCCGCCTGTCAGATCAGCGCGACCTGGTCGAAACCAGTGCCAGCCTGCTGAAGCTGGGCTATGAATACAGCAACATCGTCGTAGGGCCTGGTCAATTCTCCCGCCGTGGAGGTATTCTCGATGCCTGGTCGCACTCCAGCCCCTGGCCAGTTCGGATCGAATTCTTCGGTCAGGAAATCGATACCCTGCGCCTCTTCGACCCCACCAGCCAGCGCACAACCGAAAAAATCGATCAGGCGCTGCTCTTCCCGGCATCTGAAGCCCTCGCCCTGAACCCAAGCGAAGATGGAGAGCTTCCTTTCCAACCCACTGAGCTCGAAATCCCTGATCTTTACCGTTTTCCCTCCAGCCTGGTCGACTTCCTGCCCAAAGAAGCCCTGGTCCTCCTGGACGGACAGGAATTCATTGAAGCCGCTGCCAATGACATTGAAGAAGAGTCAAGTGAACGCAGGGAAATCCAGATTGCTAATCACTCGCTTGATCAGAGCGCTCCTGTTCCCTACCTGACCTGGTCTGAATTAGCCGACAGCCTCAGCCAGCATCAGATGCTTGAACTGGGTCACACCAACGCTGAGGGTGGATCAACTCTCTCAGCCAGTTTCGGGTCAGGACCTCGCTTTGCAGGTCGGCTCAAGGAATATCAATACCACATCGAGACCCTCAGCAGCGAAAACCTGCCCTGGACGGTTGTTTCGCGCCAGGCGGCTCGGCTCAAGCAGCTCTGGACAGAAACCCATCCGGAAGTCAGCAAAGAAGATGCTCAGCAGCATTTCATCGAAGGCTCCATCTCCGGCGGTTGGGTGCTGAAGCATGACAAAATCGAGCAGAATCTGCTTTCTGACAGCGAGATCTTCGGCTGGAGCCGCCCGCAGCCCCGCCGGCGTCCCATACTCAACACTGAAGCCCCGGAAACCATCTACGCGGACCTCAAGCCGGGCGACTGGGTAGTCCATGTGGACCACGGCATCGGTCAATTCATCGGGCTGCATTCTCCCAGGATCGAAGGTGTCCAACGGGAATATCTTGCCATTGGCTATAAGGACAATGACGTTCTCTACGTCCCCATCCACCAGGCTGATCGGATAACACGCTACATTGGTCCGGAAAGTGGTCCTCATTCGTTAAGCCGCCTGGGAGGTTCTGAATGGGACCTGACCAAGAGCCGTGTTCGACACGCCGTGGTGGAAGTGGCCCAAGATCTGCTTGAACTCTATGCCAAACGCCAAACCGCTGAAGGTTTCGCTTTCAGCCCGGACAACGACTGGCAAAAAGAACTTGAAGCCTCCTTTCCTTACATCGAAACCCCGGATCAGCTGCTTGCCATCCAAAAAGTCAAAGAGGACATGGAATCACAACGCCCGATGGACAGGCTGCTCTGCGGTGATGTGGGCTACGGCAAGACCGAAGTTGCCTTGCGAGCTGCCTTCAAAGCGGTAACAAACGGTAAGCAAGTGGCAGTATTGGTACCTACAACCGTCCTGGCACAGCAGCACTACGAAACCTTCCGCCAGCGTCTTTCAGTTTTCCCCGTGACCGTTGAAATGCTTTCGCGCTTCCGTTCAAACAAAGCCCAGGACGAGATCATTCGCCTGACGGCTGACAAACAAGTGGACATCCTGATCGGCACACATCGTCTGCTTTCAGCGGATGTAAAGTTTAAAGATCTCGGGCTGGTCATCATCGACGAAGAGCAGCGCTTTGGAGTGACTCACAAAGAGCATCTAAAGAAGTTACGAGCTGAAGTGGATGTGCTCACCCTCACTGCCACCCCCATCCCGCGCACGCTCTACATGGCTCTCAGCGGCGTCCGGGATATCTCCAACATCAACTCACCTCCCGAGGAACGTCTGCCGATCATCACGCATGTTGGTCCGTACGATCAGAAACTGGTACGGGAAGCGATCGTACGCGAATTGGATCGGGGAGGACAGGTGTTTTTTGTCCACAATCGCATCCAATCGATTCCGGCTGTTTACAATCACCTTTCAACCCTTATTCCTGAAGCCCGCATCGGTATTGGGCACGGCAGGCTGCCGGAAGAGCAGCTGGCTGAAGTGATGCAGCAGTTCACCGCCGGGCAAATTGATGTGCTCCTCTGCACTTCGATCATCGAATCCGGGCTCGACATCCCCAACGCCAACACCCTGATCGTCGACCGGGCTGACACTTTTGGGCTTGCGCAGCTTTATCAATTGCGCGGTCGGGTTGGGCGCGGCGCGCAGCGGGCATTTGCATATCTCTTCCGCGACAAACGGCGTTCCCCCACCCCCGAAGGCGAAGAACGTCTGGAAGTCCTGGCAGATAACTCCCAGCTTGGCGCGGGCTATGCCATCGCTATGCGCGACCTGGAAATGCGCGGCGCGGGAGATTTGCTGGGCACGCGCCAATCAGGTTACATCGCCGCCGTCGGTTTTCACCTCTACACCAAACTGCTTGGGCAGGCTGTCAAGGCTATCCGTAGTGATTCCGGCTTACCGGTCGAAACCGGAGTTGAAGCCCCCAGCCTTGACATCAACGTCGAACTGCCTCTTTCAAATGAGATTCCAGCCAGCTACATCCCCGACCAGCAACTGCGGCTCAAGCTCTACCGCCGCATTGCTTCTTTGCGCAGCGAGGCTGAAATCGCTCAAACCGAAATTGAGTTTGCGGATCGCTTTGGTCCTCTCCCACAGGGAGTGCTGGACCTTTTGTTCCAGATGAAGGTCAAATTGCGCGGAGAAGCCGCCGGGATCGAATCAATCAGCATCAACAACAACCAGGTCCTGCTTTCTTACCCTGCTCCTCCCAACGGCATCAAAGACCGCCAACTGCCGGAAATTGACCCCACTGTGCGGGTGGGAAAGAACGGCTATTGGGTGAACATCACTGATCTGAGCAGCGATCAATGGAAAGCAAGGCTGCTAAGTGTGCTGCAGAAGATTCTGCTGCAGGGACTGACGCCGGAGTAGATTGATGCCCGGCTTTACGTTTTTCAGGCATGTGATACATTTAAGTTCTGATGACTAAGCAACGAAAAGTGACAATTTACTTGAGTTTGGCACTTATCTTGAGTGGGCTCGGCCTTCTTTTTGCTCACGTCTGGCACCCCTACCAATTGGCAGTCGATGGGCAGACCTTGCACGTGCGAACCACAGCCTTCAGCCTGCGGGGTCTACTCCGCCAGCTTAACTACGAACTCCAGCCAGGCGACCGTACCTCGATCGATCCCGACAGCCTTTCCCTGAGCCTGCCCGATCGCCTTAGCCTTCAACGGTCGCGCCAGGTCGTAATAGATAACGACGATACAAGCCTGGAGCTCCAAAGCTCCGAACTTCTGCCAGCCAACCTGCTGCAAGCCGCCGGGATCCCGCTCTTTCCCGATGACTTGCTGATGCGAGATGGCCGCATCATTGACCCCCGCGAACCATTGCCAGGCGGTCAGGAAGTCAGGCTTCAGTTCCTGCCTGCTAAGCAAATTACACTGATTATAGATGGGCAGACCCAGACAATCTTCACACAAAAAAACACCCTTGCTGAAGCTCTCCTCGAAGCTAATATAGCTCTAAATCCTGAGGACCGCCTCTCTGCCCCGCCAGAAACCCAGCTCCAAGCCCAAAACGCGTTTACCTTAGCCAAGGCGCAAAGCCTGATTGTCACCATCGACAATCAGACCATCAGCGGCTTGTCTGCTGCGCCAACGGTCGGCGAAGCGCTGGCGGAACTGGGTCTTGCTCCTCAGAACCTGGACCGCTCCATCCCCCTCGAGGGTCGGCCTTTGCCGCCCAACGGACAGATCAGCCTCACCCACGTCGCCGAAAGCATCTCACTAGTCAAGGATGAAAGCGCTTTCAGTTACACCTACCAACTTGACCCTGAAGCCGAGCTGGACACAACCTCCGTGATCACGCCAGGGCAGCTTGGTTTGCTTGTCTCTCGCCAGCGCAATCGCCTTGAAAATGGCGTGATTATCCGCACTTTGGATGAAGGTCCCTGGAAGGCATCCGATCCGTCGGATGCGGTTTTGGGCACGGGCACAAAGGTGGTTGTTAGAACAGAAGTGGTGGATGGGCAGACGCTTGAATACTGGCGCAAATTAAGCGTTTATGCCACCTCTTACTATCCTGCCGAATTCGATAATGGCGCCATAACGCGCTCTGGCTTGCCTCTGACCAAGGGAATTGTCGCAGTTGCTGCTTCCTGGTACAACGCGCTCGAGATGCAGCCGGTGTATGTGCCCGGTTATGGGCGTGGAATTATCGCCGATTCGGGCTACGGAATTCCGGGAAGATACTGGATTGACCTCGGATACGATGACGAAAACTGGATCTCCTGGCACGACTGGACCGTCATTTACTTTCTGACTCCCGTACCGGCATATGTTCAAGCGATACTGCCATGAGTCTTGATTTTCTGAACATCCAACCCCTGCTGAAACGCTACCACATCCATCCCAAAAAATCTCTTGGGCAGAATTTTCTGGTGGAACCAGGCGGTTTGATGAAAGTGATCAATGCCGCAGAGCTTTCCGGCAGCGAAGAAGTGCTTGAGATTGGCGCGGGCTTGGGCAGCCTGACCTATCTCTTGGCGCAGACCTCCGCGCGTGTAAGCGCGGTTGAAATCGACACCCACATGCTCGAACCGCTCGCGGAAGCATTGAAGCCTTTTTCCAACGTTCAAATCGTCCCTGGAGATATTCTGGAGCTTGACCCGGCGGAGCTCGTGAGCAGTGAAAATTACGTGGTCGTGGCGAATATCCCCTACTACATCACCTCCGCCATCATCCGCCATTTGCTCGAAGCTAATCTCAAGCCTTCGCGCGTGATCCTGACAATCCAAAAAGAGGTTGCTCAGCGTATACTGGCGCGCGACGGCAAAATGAGCCTGCTTTCGCTTTCAGTCTTCGTGTTCGGTGAGCCGGAAATTGCTAACACCATCCCCGCAGGCAGTTTCTTCCCCGCGCCGGATGTGGACTCCGCGGTGCTGCGCATTCGCCTGTATCCCAAGCCGCTCATTCCCCCGTCGCAGCTGGATCAGTTTTTCAAGCTGGCGCACGCCGGTTTTGGACAGAAACGCAAAACGCTGCGTAATTCGCTTTCGGCTGGCTTGAACCTGCCTGCCAGTGAAATTGAAGCCCAATTGCTCGAGGCAAACATTGAGCCATCCCGCCGTGCCGAAACCCTCAGCATCGCCGAGTGGGCGAGGCTTGTTAAAAGTTTTGAAATACCACTTAATTGAGTTTTTCACCATTCACTCTGATGATAAAGTCGCGTCATTGCAACGCCTTAACCCCGCCATTGCAAACGAAGTGAAGCAATCTCCCCACCCCGTCATTGCAATTACTCATCCGCGCCCTTGTGCCATTGCGAGGGACGAAGCAATCTAAACAGTCTGCATATAAGCAGAGCAAGAGGTTCACACACACGTGGCTCCTTCCACTTCGCGAGGGCAATCATTGGTCCTGTAGCTTCAAGCGTTTGTGGGATTTCAGCATTTTAGATTGCTTCGGTCGCAAAGGCTCCGCACTCTGCACGCAAGCAGTTACGAGGACGAATCCACCAAACGTGCGCTCCTTTCGATGCACGGTTAATCGATTGGAAGACGACTATTCACCTTCTACTTGTTTGATTTCTTCCTGGATTTGATCATCAGCACGGTGCCAATCACGCCAGCCAGACCCGCCAGGACTACCAGTGGTCGTTCAATCGCCCACAACAATCCTCTTAAGCCGCTTCTGCCAGCCGAAACCAGGGCGGTCCTGGGCAATTCGACCTCAGCCTGCCAGTCAAAAGTGACCAGGCGGGGCAAAAACCCCTGCCTCACACAGCCCTCAAGGCTGAAAACATAAATCGGCTTGCCGCTGCGGCGTGCCAGGCGCAGATCGGTCGCGAACTCATCCCAACTCAAATACGGCACATTCTCAAGCGCCCCTGCCTGAACACCCCCGCCTGTGTTGCCAATTCCAATAGCCTGGGCTTTTTGGGCATAGCTCCACAAAATTGAGTGCCCGTGCGGTCTGAAAAAGCTCGAATACAACATCAACACTTCCCTGTCCACCGCAATTTCCACCAGTCCTGCCACCCTCTGCAGCACGGTTGAACCAGCCTCACGATCATCCACGATCAAGGGGAAATGATAGCTCTCAACCGAATATCCATCCGCATGGATCTGCGCCACCAAAGCTTCGTAAGCTTTTTTCGCGTTATGGTAGGCTTTGGTGTCTCTCAGGCGTTTGAGCGCTTTTTGGATCACAGCACCGCGCTCATCAGTGAAACGCTTCAGTTCATTGATGTCCGACTCGATGTCCAGCCCGATTGCCGCCCACTCAAGCTGGTTTTCCTCACTCCAAACCTTGAATGCCTGGTAGCGCGATGCTGCCTCGGCATGATTGCCGAGGTTAAACCAGTAACCTTGTTCTTCTGGCAGCAACAGCCAGGCTGTCACCGGAATACCCAAATGGTTGAGTTTCTTAACAACACTTGCCCGCTCAGGGGACAAATCCAGGATGCCCAGCGAGATGCCGGCGTGGAGCGTCTTCAGGTCATCAAAAACGAAACGGTCTTCGAAGAGTTTCTTCAATTCTTGAGCAGGCAATTCACAAAAGAAAGTTATTTCTGTTTTCATAGGGTCTTCAGTTTACTCGTTATAAGACTTTTGATTATTTCCCTTTAGTTCTTATCCTTTGAAGTCAGGATCGGTTTTTTGGCAGGGATGCCAACTTCGCGGGGGAACTCGCGGGGGGTATGATGCACCTTGTTGATGATCACCAGGTTGCCCTCCCCTTCAATCCCATCGAAATTTAAACGCAGCAAGTCACTTAATTCGCCGCCGCATAGATCAATTATTTTCTCAGCAGCCCGTATTTCTTCCGGTCCGCGTGTGCCTTTTTGCATCAAACATCTTCCACCGACCTTAACCAAAGGCAGAAGATACTCCGCCAAAGTTGGCGCTGGAGCAACTGCGCGCGCGATTGCGATGCCATAGGCCTCACGGTGTGCAGACATGCGAGCGACTTCCTCAGCGCGTTTTGAAAGCACTGTAACGTCCGTCAAACCCAGCTTTTCAACGATGTGACGACAAAAATTTGCCTTTTTATCGACAGACTCTACCAGGGTTAAGCGCAGGTTGGGAATAACAAATTTGACCGGCAATCCCGGGAATCCCGCCCCACTACCCACATCTATCAAACTCTCAGGCCACTCATCGAAGCCCATAAAACAAGTTAGAGAATCAAAGAAGTGCCTCTCCTGGATTCCCTCGGCATCCCGAATAGCAGTCAGGTTAATTTTCTCATTCCATTCCAGCAATTCATCCTGCAGGACCTGAAACTGGAACCGCTGCAGGTCAGACAGGGTGATGCCGAGATGCTCTTCTGCTAATTCAATCCAATTTTTCATGACTTAATTATACACATGCGTGGACGTGTTGTTGTGCCGTACGATGATCGTCAAATTTACAGAGTTCACCACTCAAAAACGCTGAAAATGCCTGCCCCAAGATAGGCGAACGCCAGCATTTTGGCGATTTTTCCCAACAGGCAAAAAAATAAAAATTTCCATACAGGCATGCGGGCTGCGCCAGCAATGAAACCAGCCATGTCAAACAAAGGGTTCGGAACTAAAGCCAGTATAAAGATGGTCCAGGACTGATTGCGCTGCATCCAGGCTGTCATTCTTTTGACCGTCCCGGATTTTTCAAGCATCGGCTGCCCGCTGAACCCCGCCAGGTATCCCGAAAGTTCGCCCAATGCTGCCCCCGCTCCAGAAGCAATCGCCACCCAAAAGGGGTTAAACACCATCGCCATTGCCGAGGTGATCATCACCCCGGGCAGTGGAACCAGGATCGTGGCGTTGGAAAGCAAAGAAACAAGGAAAATCCCCGGATAACCATAAACCCCGAGATGTTGAATTTTCTCGCGGTTTAGAATGAGCAGAACAGTGCCTGCTATCAATAAAACCAGCAGCGCAATGCGGATTATGAGTTGAGCTTTTGTAAACTTGGGTTTTTCTTCCATGATCATTCTGGCAGTAACGCTTTAAGGCGCGCGATGACCATATCAGAAGCGACCGTGTTCATACCACCCTCGGGGATGATCACATCCGCAAAACGTTTCGTGGGTTCCACAAATTCAATAAAACTCGGACGAACAGTCTTCAAATACTGATCGATTACGGATTCCACCGTACGACCGCGTTCGGTAACGTCCCTTAGCAAACGGCGAATGAAACAAATGTCCTGATCGGTATCCACATAGAGTTTCATCGAGCACTGATTGCGCAGATTGGGCTCAACAAAAATGAGAATCCCCTCCACCAGGATGATTGGCTTGGGTTGGATGTGAACGGTCGTTGAGGCGCGTGTATGCTGTTTGAAGTCATACACCGGCATGTCAACTGCTTCTCCCCGCTGAAGGGACTGAATGTGCTTGATCAACAGCTCTGTTTCAAGGGAATCTGGGTGGTCATAATTGACCGAAAGCCGTTCTTCAAAGGTCTTATAGCTCTGATCTCGATAATAGGCATCATGCGGTAAGAAGGCAATTCGGTCTTCGCCAATTGCCTCAAGGATGCTGCTCGCCAGGGTCGTTTTTCCTGAGCCTGAGCCGCCGGCAATACCAATAATTAAAGGGGTGGAAGAAGTGGGCATGAGCAAATTATACCTTCCTTTCGGGTATAATGACCCACGGAGGCAAACATGAGCGCAAAAATCATCGATGGAAAACAAATTGGACAGGAAATCCGTGACGAAGTCAAAGTGGCTGTTGATGACCGCCTGAAAAGAGGGCTGTCGGCACCGGGTTTGGCTACCGTGCTGATCGGTGAAAACCCAGCCTCGCAGGTTTATGTGCGCAGCAAACAAAAAGCTTGCGCCGAAGTGGGGATCAACTCCTTTGGTCACAATTTACCCGAAGATGCCACCCAGGAAGAAGTCGAAGCATTGGTTCGTAAACTCAACGCTGACCCTGCAGTCAATGGCATTCTCGTGCAATTACCCCTTCCCCGCCACCTGGATGAAGAAAAAGTGCTCAGTGCCATCGATCTGAACAAAGACGTGGACGGCTTCCACCCGGTCAACATCGGCCGCTTAGCCCAAAAAGGTCGTGAGCCTGTCTTTGTGCCTTGCACGCCTGCCGGCTGTATGGTACTTTTGGAACGCGCTGGCGCTCAGCTCAGCGGCGCAAACGCCGTGGTGCTTGGGCGCTCAAACATCGTTGGCATGCCTGTAGCGCTGCTGCTGGTCAAAGCCAACGCCACAGTCACCATCTGCCACTCCCGCACGCGCGACCTGCCTTCTGTGGTCAAAGAAGCAGATATCCTGGTAGCAGCCATCGGTCAACCCGAATTTGTCAAAAAAGAATGGGTGAAACCTGGAGCTGTCGTGATCGACGTGGGCATCAATCGAAAGGACGACGCCACTGCCAAACGCGGCTACCGCCTCGTGGGCGATGTGGCTTTTGATGAAGTCTCGGAAGTTGCCGGAGCTATCACGCCTGTACCTGGCGGCGTCGGACCAATGACCATTGCCATGCTGCTCCAAAACACACTCCGTGCAGCCGAGTTGGCTGACCAGCCATAATCTTAGGAGGTACCCATGCCGACCTTACTCGTCAAAAACGCTGATCTGATCGTCACCATGGACGGGCAAGACCGCGAGCTGAAAGATGCCGCGATTTTCTGCCGGGATGGTTTTATCGAACAAATCGGCAGCCAGGCTGATCTGCCGCAAAGCGCGGACGAAGTGCTGGATCTGAGCCATCATATCGTTCTGCCTGGTCTGATCAACACCCATCACCACTTTTATCAAACTCTGACGCGCGCATTGCCTGCCGCCCAGGATGCCAACCTTTTTAACTGGCTGACCACACTCTACCCGATCTGGGCACGCCTGACCCCGGAGGACATTTTCACCAGCACTCAAACCGCCCTGGCGGAGCTGGCGCTCTCCGGCTGCACAACTTCGTCAGATCACCTCTACCTGTTCCCCAATGGCAGCAAACTGGACGATGAGATTGCTGCGGCGGCTGAAATGGGATTGCGCTTGCATGCAGCCCGCGGCTCGATGAGCCTGGGGCAGTCTCAGGGTGGGCTTCCACCAGATTCCGTGGTGGACACTGAAGAAAATATTCTCAAGGACAGCGAGCGTCTGATTCAGCGCTACCACGACCCTAAACCCGGCTCCAAACTGCAAATTGTGCTGGCACCATGTTCCCCCTTCAGCGTCACTACTGAACTAATGCGCCAGTCGGCCGTTCTTGCTCGCAAATACGGCGTTCACCTCCACACCCACCTCGCCGAAACCGAAGACGAAGACGACTTCTGCCTGGCAAAATTCGGACACAAACCGGTAGCCTACATGCAGACGGTCGATTGGATTGGGGATGACGTCTGGTTTGCCCACTCTATTTGGGTGAATGAAGACGAAATGGACCTTTTTGCCCAACATGGCTGCGGTGTCGCGCACTGCCCCTCCTCCAATATGCGTCTTGCATCCGGCATCGCGCCGGTGATGAACATGCTGGCACGCGGAATCAAACTGGGAATTGGCGTGGATGGCTCTGCCAGCAACGATGGTTCCCACATGTTGGACGAAGTGCGTCAGGCGCTTCTGCTTGCGCGCGTCAACAGCGGCATCAAAGGTTCTTCACGCTCGGCGCCAGACGCTCCACCCCTCATGACTGCCCGCCAGGCGCTCTCGAGTGCCACACGCGGCGGTGCCTCAGTGCTTGGGCGCAAAGATATTGGTTCACTTGAAGTCGGCAAATGCGCGGATTTCTTTGCCATGGATTTGCGGGAGCTGGACTATGCCGGCGCAATCGCTGACCCCCTTGCCACGATCCTCTTTTGCCAGCCCATTAAGGCAAATTGGACGGTTGTCGGCGGTGAGATTATCGTGCGTGAAGGTCAGTTGACCACGCTCGACGTTCCCAGGCATGTTGAGAAACACAACCAGGCGGCAAAACGCCTGTTGCAGTTATAAATTTACCTCACAGGAGATCCAAAGGAGACTCTTTCTATGCAAAGTAAAGGTTTGGCAGTAGTAGCAGTTGGCGGCAACGCATTAATTAAAGATAAAAACCATCAAACCGTTCCCGATCAGTATCAAGCCGCAGCGGAGACGATGAAACACATCGCCAACATGATCGTTGACGGTTGGGATGTTGTGGTCACGCACGGTAACGGTCCGCAGGTTGGCTTTATCCTGCGCCGCTCCGAGTTAGCATCCCACGAGCTGCATGAAGTTCCACTGGACTACTGCGGCGCCGACACACAGGGAGCGATTGGCTACATGTTCCAACAAGCCCTGCATAACGAATTCCGCTTGCGTGGGATCAACAAACAGGCTGCCACGGTGGTCACCCAGACCATCGTTGATCGCAATGACCCCGCCTTTGAGAACCCAACCAAGCCGATTGGCTCCTTCATGGATGAAGCCTCTGCCAGGGAAAAAATGGCCAAAGAAGGCTGGACCATGGTGGAAGATGCCGGACGCGGCTGGCGGCGCGTTGTGCCCTCCCCTATTCCTCAAACCATCGTTGAAGCTGATGCCATCCGCAGTTTGATTGACCATGGATTTGTGGTCGTGGCTGTTGGCGGTGGCGGCATTCCTGTGATGCAGCTGGATAACGGCAACCTCACCGGTGTGGAAGCTGTGATCGATAAGGACTTTGGCTCAGCAATCCTCGCCAGCATGATCAATGCCGACCTATTCCTGATCAGCACCGCGGTCGAAAAAGTAGCTATCAACTTCAACAAACCTGACCAAAAATGGCTGGACACCATGACAGTCGCGGAAGCCCGAAAGTACCTGGCTGAAGGTCAGTTTGCCAAAGGTTCCATGCTGCCAAAAATCGAAGCCATCCTGAAATTCATGGACAAGGGCGGCAAAAAAGCCCTGATTACCGATCCCGAGCACATCAAAGACGCGCTCGAGGGCAAAACCGGCACTTGGATCCTGCCTTAGGTGGATTGCGGTAGAATAAACGCTAATTTGAGAAACATGAGACAAGTGGGTGGGGAAAGATTAAGGACTGAAACACTCACCCCTTATCTCTTCGCAACTTAAAGGGAATCGTCATGCCGCTTAGCTATTTTCAATGTTCTGAATGTGGGCAGTGTTTTGAGCCCGACCAGGTCAGCTACAACTGTCTGACCTGTGGTGGCAAC
>DDWY01000083.1 GCA_002347705.1 Anaerolineaceae bacterium UBA2274
TTTAAAGCAATTCAGAAGTTTGATTTCCAAGCGATTTCTTTCACGATTGCTCCATCTGCCAGGGTTGCCGCTGGTGTTTCCATTTCTGATTTTCAAAACCAAAGCAACGAATTACCCAAGGAATTTTTCGATTATCTGAAAAAGAATGCCAGCAAGGTGACTTTCAAGATAACTGATTCTCAAACGACTGATGATAAAGCCGTTGTCACGGTATCAACGAAGTATGTTGATGCTGGACCAATCGTCAAAGCTTCGATTGGTGAATTTTTCGCAAAAGCACTGGGTTTTGCTTTTAGTTCTACAGAAATGACTGAGGATCAGTCTACACAGATGTTTATGTCAATAATGAATGAGCAGATCGAAACTCTCGATGAGCAATTTGCCGAAAAGACTGTTCAGATTGAGCTCGAGATGGTAGATAAAACCTGGTATGTTTCTGCATTGTCGGATGATTTGCTTGATGTAATTACATCTGGGTTTTTGTCTGCTGCTGCTGACATAAGTAGCTTTTCTACTGATGTTGAAGAAGAGGTTGCTGATCCCAATGCTACTCCAGTGCCAACACCGACTCCTGACCCAAAGAGAGTTTTATCCGAAATCAATAACTTCATAATTTCCGACATTTGGAATGATGGTATTAGCACGGTACAGTGGTTCTTGAGCACTGGAAAGGGACCTACTGGGGCTAGCGTTGATATTGATTTCACCAAGAGTCAACTTACTACAGCCATGACAAAGAAAGCTGAATATGACGTTTACATTGCTGGTCTAGACAGCGGTTTCAACAACATCAAAGAAGTTTGGGGCAAATTGTCTCCAGAAATTGATTCCCTCTATCAACAAATACAATCCGGTGCGCTGACATTGGACACAGGCATATTCGTGCAGTATATGGATGCTTTTTCCAAGCTAATTTATGACCTTTGAGGTTTATAACAGGACCAGATATTACTTAGACATACTATCCAGACCATTTTGTTGACTTGATACTGCTTGGTCTCTTAAGTGTGCCTGCGTGTCCTTTTAAAATACCTACCGAAAGGTATAATGAAATGCTAATTTCCGCCAAGATCCCCCATCACCCTTCATCAGCAAATCAACCATTTGGTCTACCAAGTTGCTGGGTTTACCCATGTTTTGCATCTTTTCAATTTCCCGCTCCGCCAGGCTTAGGCGGGCTTTGCTGAGCAGGTAAGAGCTGACGACATCGATAGCCATGGCGGGCGGTAAGCCGTACAGTTGGTTAATAGACAGCCTTCCCTTGGGGGAAGGTGCCCGCAGGGCGGATGAGGGTGGCATTGGAGGGCAAAGTTTACCCTCACCCCGGCTGCGCCGACCCTCTCCCAGGAGAGGGCTTAAAAACCCAGCCTTCCCTTGGGGGAACCGTAGTCGTAGGTCAGGTCATCGTGCTCGAAGAGTATGCGTAGCCTGCCCCGTGTATTTTTGCGGGGTTCAACCTGACATCACAAACGCTTGCATACGATTCACTCGGGAGGATTAAAGCCCTCCCGTACGGATGGGCTCATGATGCTGGGAGCTTGCGACCGCGGCAATCTCCCCGGAACTCAAACTGGCAAATTGCTTCACTTCTTTCCCAATACCCATAGGGCACAACGTAACCCATTACCGCGTGAATCCAACGCCTTCCACCCCCTCGCTTTTGCGCTATAACCCAGCTAAAAAAATCGCAAAAGCGCAAAACCTCACCACCTCACCCCGGCTACCACAGCCTTCCCTTGGGGAATGGTCGAAGATCCGCGGAACGGAGTGAAGGGGAGGGACCGCTTGCGGTGGTCGAAGATCCGCGTAGCGTAGCGGAGGGGAATGAGGGTGCCTGGAAATGCCAAGTTCACCCTCACCCCGGCTTACCCGTCCGTTTCACGGCGGGCACGGGTCGCCGACCCTCTCTCCCTTACGCAGTACACTAGTGTTTGCCTGGCAAAACGGATCTTCGACCAGGCGAGGGCTTATTAACCTAGCCTTCCCCTGGGGGGGACCCGTGGCAAGCCAGGGCAGGTGTCGAAGATCCACGGAACGGAGTGAAGGGGATGAACCCCGCAGGGCGCTATCGACCCCCGCCAGCAGCTCGCTGCTGCCGCGCATCCGCTATAGCACTTCTTTTACGCTCCTAAGGTGATGGTTAATTGAATAATATGGTGGGTACTTCTTATGTGCACGATCCACCCTTTTCGGGTACATAACCGGCTTGATATGGGGTCGAAATGCCACTTTTGGTACCATATCGCTGATGAGCAGTAAATGACTTCATCATGTCAATGATTCTCTCATTTCTTACCATGAGCCACTGGCTATGTAAAGAAAATGCCAATTCTTTTACATTTGAAGACTGATATGTAAACGAAATGCCACTTTTGTTTACATATAGCTGCCAGGTTGTTGTCGACCTCGTTAGTACCATCTTTTACCCTTATCTATACATAACAAACCAATCATATGCAGCGGTGTCGATTTATTGACTGTGTCCAAAAACGCTGAAATTTGATCCTGAGTGATTAGTGTGTTTTCCTTGCAGGAGAACATTAGGCTGATCACTTTGGTTTCATACAATCAGCCTTATTTGTGTATTAATTCCTGACAAATGAGTACATAAAGGTATATTCATGTATTAAAAATCCAATAATTAATACATGAGAGTCTTCTTGTGTATTAATTTCGCCAAAATTAATACATTATGTCCTTGATTAGTTCGAAATATCGCTCAAACTGATATTACTTTCCCTGTAGCAATTCAAACAATGGTTTATTGATATAGTAGTTACTATGACCAAGCTTGGTCTTCAATAAAAAGTCCCCTTGGACTAATGCATCCAAATATCTCCCTGCCGCAGCTCTTTGTACGCCTACATCCCAGACGATGAAATCGATTTTGGTATAGGGGTGTTTGAAGAGAGTATTCAGCAATTCAAGCGAATAGATTTTTGGAAGTTCCGCTTTAATTCTTTTCTGGTAGTCCGCCATTAATTCCATTAGCTTGTGAATGGTCTGGATGGTTTCTGTTGAGGTAAGTTCCACGCCTTTCAACATGAATATGAGCCAGCCTTCCCAGTTATCATCATTTGGATCTGCTCGTAATTGAGCCAGGTAGGAACTTTTTTCACGCAAAATGTAACGGCTTAGGTACAGGGTGGGTAGATCCAAAAGGCTGTGCTGCACGAGGTAAAGTAGGTTCAGGATGCGCCCTGTGCGTCCATTGCCATCATCAAAGGGGTGGATTTTTTCAAATTGGTAATGTGCCAATGCCATGCGCACGAGAGGATCTAATCCCTGATTGCTGTCTTCATTGAAGAAGTCCAAAAGGCGTTCGAGCAGCTCCACAATCTGATCATGATCCTGCGGAGGGTCATGCACCACCTCGCCTGTGGTGCGGTTGACCACGCGGGTTCCCTGCTTGGTTCGGATGCCAGGACCAGGCTCGCCAATTACCAGAACCTGCTGAATAGCTACCAGATCTTTAAGCGAGAGGTTCCCATTCGATTTCACACGTTCATACCCCAACCTGAGGGCTTCAGAATAACGGCTGACTTCTTTAGCCGCCGCGCTGTTAAATTGGGGGAGATCCAATCCTTGTTTGAAGAGCTCATCGTGAGAGGTAATGATGTTCTCAAGCGCAGAACTATCCTTGGCTTCCTGCAATGAAAGCGTATTCAGTAATATATCCTGATTAGGCAGCAGAGGCGCAACGCCCTTCAGTTCAGCCAGCCTGCGGTGAGCCATAACTAACTGGGATGTCAGGGCATCAGATTTGGCAACCTGTCCAGGTGGAAAGGCGTAAAGGTCAGAGATCATAACCAATTCCTTTCAGATTCTCACAAATCCGTTCTTCGAGGTCATCTTCATTAGCAAATTGTTCTGATAGTTGGCCAGTTAATGTATTTTTTAGTTCGTTGTTACTGCCCATGAATAATTCCTTGATCAATCACGTTCCCTTAAAGATGAGAGGGTCGGGTGAGTTAAATTATACCTGAACCGATTTGCCTGCCGTGAACATGTCGGGGAAATTGGGAGAGTGCCCATTGGGCTGCTTCTCGCACAACTTCATCCACTTCATTGGCGGCGCAGTCCATCAGGGCGTCTCTTGCTTGCTCGAGGCGGGCGTTGCCGAGCGCGATCGCGACATTGCGGCGGAAGCCCTGGTATTTTGCCCGCAGGACAGGTGTGTTGGCGTAGCGAGATTTAAATTCAGCTTCCGTGAGCAAAAACGATTCGACCAGGTCTGGATGTGGATCGAGCACTTGCGCCTGATCAAATAGTGACGAGGTGTTTTGTAGATTTTGATTGGAGGGGCAAATGGTCTGGCAGGTGTCACAGCCGAAGACGCGCTGACCGATTAATGGGCGAAAGGCAAGCGGGATAGGTCCGCGGTGCTCGATGGTGAGGTAAGAAAGACAGCGGCGGGCATCGATGGTGCGGTTGGGGAGGATGGCCTTGGTGGGGCAGGCCATCTGGCAGCGGTGGCAATTGGCGCAATCGGCGTTGGTGAGAGGCTTATCCGGTTGGAGGGGCAGGTCAATCAGCAGTTCACAGAGGAACAGCCAGGATCCGTAAGCTTGGGATGTCAGGCAAGAATTGCGGGCAATCCACCCCAGGCCGGCATTCTGAGCATAGTCTTTTTCGAGGATGGGAGCGGTATCCACACACACCATATGCTTGAATGCCTGGTCAGTCAGTTGGGCAATTTTCTGCGCGAGAAGCTCTACGGCATCTTTAAGCACCTGGTGGTAATCGGGTAAAAGGGCGTATGCGGCTATTGTTCCCTGGTTTTGTAGGGGTTTTTGGGTATTGGCGGTACCTGGATAGGCTGCGCCGAGGCTAATGACAGTGCGGCATCCCGGCAGCAGCATGGCTGGGTCATACCGGGCTTCAATCGCATTTGGACGCGCCATGTAGTCCATTCCAGCGTGATTTCCAGACTCAACCCAATCCAGGTAAGTTCCGTAATGGGGTGGGGTATCCGCTCGGCTGAAACCGCAATGCACAAAGCCGAGACTTAATGCCTCGGCTTTCATCATCTCTTCAAGGGACATGCTGCCTGCTTTAGATAATGGTGTATTCAAACCAGAAGACGGCAAATCCCACATCACTGGGGTTGACGATCATCCAATCGCTCTTGACTGCGCCGGTCTTCGTGGGGGCGGTGAACTCGATTGTGATCTGCACGCTCATGTTTGGGGGTACATCGTAGGGCATGTTGATCTTAGTAGGAGCTCCCATTGCCGGTCCGCCGGTGTGCATGATGTAGTAGCTGGTGTTCCAAGTGCTTGTGCCGGTGTTCATTAAGGTGACAACTACGCTAAATTTTCCGCCAGCCGGGATGCTGGTGCCGTCAGCCGGTGAACTGTAGGTCCAAACGCCGGCATCAACACCTGTTTGTACTGGCGGCAGCGTGGCTGTGGCTGGTCCGGCGACAGTGCTGGTGGGAAGTCCAACTGCGGCAGTCGGAACGCTGACCGTGGGAGTGGAAGGAGCCAGAGTGGGGGAAGGCGCCAGTGTAGGTTCAGGCGTTTCAGTGGGGCGCGCGATTTCGGTCCGGGTCAGTTGAACTGCAACGGTTTCGGCCACGTAGGTTTTCATTTGTTCTGGACCGGGCGTGCTGACACGCGGTCCGCAAGCGCTCAACGCCAGGATTACCACGCTGAGCCCTAAAAGTAGTTTAGGTAGTTTTGATCGTCTCATTATTCCTCCAGGTCTTCTTCAGACTGGGTTGTATCGATAAACAATTGTCAAGGCGATTGCCCGTTTTGTCAAGCTAAGCCCTGTGCATCAGGGTGCTATGGTGGGCGCGAGCAGATGGACGGTATCCCCATAAGGAGAACCGTTTGCCTCAAGCTGCAGGATGATCCGAACGCTTTTTCCGGAAAGCGCGGAGAGGTCCTGGGTGATGCTCAGCAGCTTGCCATCGTGAACCTTCTGCCAACGCGCGATCTCCACCAGCGGCTTGTCGCCTTCCTGGTAACTGAGCCGCAAAGTCACGTCGCAGGACTCCTGATCGTTCGCACAGCCTAAAATTGTGCTGAATTTAGCGTTTTCAGGTATCAGCATGACAGGTAATGTGCCCCGCAGTATGCCATCCTGAATCTGCTGAACACCGAGCCACAAGGCCGGTTCGTTATCTTTAGCGCCATTTTCAAGTACTGGCGCAAAGTCCGTGTAGGCAAAGCCGCGCGTGTCAGTTGGCAGACCCGGGCAGGGAAGTTCTCCTGAGACGTTGCTCCAGCGGATGCTGCAAGCCATGGCAACCAGGTCGATTTTCCCAGTCATAACCTGGATCTCCACCCAAAAGGTTTGGGATGGGTCCTTGAAGCTGAAAAGCACTCCGTCTGCATTGCGCAGTTTGAAATCCGCCCGGTAGCTGCCGCCAACCAGTGGGGAGGTGAAAGGGATGGAGATCGTCACACTACTGCCCGGCGGAACGGAACTTTCGGTGAGAGGAAGGGCTGCAGGCGCATTCATAGGGTCGCCGCTGCTGAAAACGACATCGTAATCCGCATTCCAGGTGCAGGAACCTGCGTTGCGCAGCGTCCAGGTTTTGTTGAAGACCGTGCCTGGGGGGAATTGGCTGCCATCAGGGATGGTTTCATCAATAAATGCGGCCTGGTCGCAACTTCCGGAGGAAGTGGGCGTTTGCAGAAGGGCTGCGGTGGGAACTGCGGGATCAGTTGGCAGGCTGAGGGTGGGAGCAGGGCTTGGCTCGGAGCTTGGCAGAACCGGAGAAGGCACAAAGGAGATTGCTGTTTGGGTTTGAGCAGCCTGGTCCGTTGCCACGATCTTGGTGTTGAGTGCCTCAATTGTTTGGGCAACCTCAGTGCGAACACTATCCAGGGGGTCTGTGGGAGTGGCAGTGTTGGGTTGGGGCTGACAGGCGCTGAAAAGCAGCACCACCAACGAAAAGACGAATAAAAATTTTTGTGCCTTCATATTAACCTCGTTGATGAGAGGTGTTGCAAGTATAGCGCCAAAAAACAGCAGACCGATAAGTCTGCTGTTTTTTAAAGGGATGGGTCAAGCCCGGCGGTGACCGATGAGGACTGTCCGCAAAAACACACCGATATTCATCTTCTGCCCGCTGAGCAGGTACTGAGAGCTAAAGAGGTTGGCAACTCCTCTGATGACGATGATGACTGTGCCAAACAACAACGCCAAGCTGATTATGAGCTGCCAGGCGGGAACAGGGCCGACCGAGAGCCGTGTGAGCATCACGACCGGGGATGTGAAAGGGAAGAGGGTCATGAAGGTGGTAAAGGTTGAGAATGGGGTCTCAATCAACTGGTTGATTGACATGACCGTGAAGATCAGGGGAAGATTCAACACGAAGGTGGATTGATTTCCCTCCCGCAGGTTGGGAGCCACAGCGCCCATGCCGGCCATCAGGCTGCCATAGAGCAGAAAGCCGCCGATGAAGAAAGGCACGCTCGCCACAATCACATTGATAGGGATGCTGATATTTTGCAAGAAAGGCAGCGAAGTTTTGCCCACGTCCATCAGCAAAACCAGGCTGCCTAACCAAATAAGCATCTGGGTCAGGCTCAGCGAACCGAACGCCAGTATCTTGCCGAGGAAGAGATCCAGGGGTTTTGCTGAAGAGAGTAGAATTTCGATGGTTTTGTTCTCTTTGTCCTTGGTAACGGCGTTTAGCATCAAGCCGGAACTGATCAGAATGATCATATAGAAGAACATGGTGACTGCGTAAGGGACCCAATAAGTGGCTGCGTTGGACTGGTCGCGCGTGTCAGCGGTTTCCGGGTTGAGGTACTCAAAGGTAAAGGTGGTGGGGTTCATAAAGCGCATGAAGCGTTCCTGGTCAGCCCCAAGCAGGTTGTAATTGATCAGATCTTTGAGCAAATCCTGCTGCAGAAGCTCAGTGATCATGCTGATTTGAGGTTTGATGAAGCGCATCCTGCCAGTTTCGAGGTAGTCAGGTTCGATCACATAAAAGCCCTGCAACTGACCAGCAGCGGTCTTCTGACGTGCTTCTTCCTCTGAAACCTCCGGCACGAGTCTGCCTTGTGTCAGCCAATCGGGATACTCCTTGATCACGTTCCCCATGTCCACAACCCCAATCGGCAGAGGATTGGCGACTTCCTGCACAAATATCTCCTGAAAGGACAGGGATTCGTCCTGGTTGATGAGGTTTAAAACTCCCAGCAGCAAAGAGGGGATCAGGGGCACCAGGATCAAACTGAGGATAAAAGATCGGCGCCTGAGAACCGTTAGAAATTCAAATTTGAAGACTTTCAAAATATCACGCATTGCGAGTCTCCTTCTTGAAGATCTCTTTGAGCGAGAGACGTTTGCTGTATTGCAGCATACCGCGTTTGAAGACCACCCCTGCCAGCCAGAACATCAGCAGGGTGAATGTGATGATGGCCACGAACACTAACCCGATCTCCAGCGGAGAAACTGAGCTAATAGCCATGCGAAGAGAGAGCGCCAAGGGTGCACTAAGAGGGATAAAACTCAGAACTCTGGCGAGGATGCCGTTGGGGTTGCTGAGAAAGACGTTGAAAAAATAGAATGGAATCATCATTGGCAGCACCATCAGACCGATTACGCCCTGTGATTCTTCTGTGCTGGTCATGGCTGCACCGATGGTCGCCATCAGGGCTGCCATGAAGAGGAACGAGAGGACCATTAATGCGAGGCTGATTACCAGGTAGGAACCTGAAAGATGAATGTCCGCCAGGAATCCCAATTTGCTGCGGAACAGAAATCCCGCGATGCCAAGCAGAAGCACCCAAACAACGATTTGAGTAAGACCCACGCCGAGATTGCCAACAATTTTGCCAGCCATGATCTCACGCGAGGGCACAGAAGTGAGCATAATCTCGATGGTACGGTTTTCCTTTTCTTCCACCAGGGCTTTGAGCAAATAGCCACCACTGCTCATCACCACGATAAAGTTGAGCACTCCAATGACCACCGGTACTGCGATCCGATGCCAGCTAGTGCCGTCGGAGGTCTGGCTGCCGTCCAATGACTGCAGGCTGATGGAGCTGCCCTCATTGATCCGCCGTAAAACTGCATAATCGATGTGCTCGGCAGCCATGAGATTCGCACTGATGAAGTCGGTGATCACTGACTGAATGCCGCTGTCGGGCTGCTTGTTGGTCCAGTAGGTCAACTGGTAGCGCGCGGGGTAATCCTGGGGCAGAAGGGCGAAGCCTTGAATCTCACCGGCTGAAGCCGCAGAACGTGCGGTGCTTTCATCAGGATAGACATATAAATATATTTGCGGATTAAAGAAGGTTGATTCCTTCGAATTGTCCGGCTCGAGCTGGATGAGACTGCCATTATCCACGATCCCTACCGGGCGGGTGTCAAAAGAAAATCGCGAAAGCAGCAGCGAGATGACAAGGATCAGCCCAAAACCAAGCGGAACGCTTACCAAGTAAAGCCAGAAGCGTTTGCTGCCGACATGGTGCAGGTATTCGTACCTGGCGACGTTCGTGGTTTTATTCATGCTTGCCGTTGCCTTCCTTAACAACCTGGATGAAGATTTCATCCAGGGTTGGCACTGCCACCTCAAAGGAATTGAGTTTGATGCCCTGCGCAAGCAGTTCATCGAGCAATTGGTGGGCAGAGTGACCTGCCTGGGGGGTGAGGCGGTAGGAGTCATTGAGTCTCTCAATCCGTGAAACCCCATTGAGTTTTTCAGGCAGAGGATCGAGCGAGTCGATGACTACCTCATTTGTGCGGAATCGGTCGCGGACTTCCGAAAGTTCGCCTTGCATGAGGACCTGACCATGGTCAATCAGCACCAATCGGTCGCAAAGCTGCTCTACCTGGTTCATCTGGTGGGTGCACATAACAATGGTTTTTCCGGCGTTGCGCTGTTCGATCAGCAGATCTTTGACCAACTGGGTGTTGACGGGATCAAGCGCGGAAAAAGGCTCATCAATGATGATGATCTCAGGGTCATGGATCAGGGCGGCGATAAGCTGACCTTTCTGCTGCATTCCCTTGCTGAGCTCTTTGGCTTTCTTTTTGGCATGATCGGTAAGGTCAAACTTGGCCAGGAATTCGGGTAAGCGTTCCTTAATTTGCTCCTCAGTCAGTCCTTTGAGCGTGGCAAGGTAGGTCAGGCAGCGGTCAAGCGGCACATCCTGGTAGAGACCACGTTCCTCGGGGATATAACCGATCTGATTGAGTTTTTCGTTCGTCATAGGACCGCCAAGGATGGTCACGCTGCCGGAATCGGGTTGGTAAATATCCAATATCACGCGGATGGAGGTGGTCTTTCCGGATCCGTTGGGACCGAGCAAAGCAAAAATTTCTCCCGGGTGAACTTCGAAAGAAACGTCCTGGACTGCCTGGGTTGCGCCGAAACTCTTGGCGATTTTATCTACAATGATGGTTGACATACTGCTCCATTTCAATGAATTGAAAAATTTTACTATACCCACATCATAACAGGCATTTAGCACCCATTCCCAATAGATTATCTATGGCAATGGAAGTGAAGCAAGATTTGGTGCCCGAAGATCACCACCCTTTTTGATAGGAGATGAACCATGACAGGCTCAACCACAAAATCGCCAGAGTAACTTAGAATTAGGAAACCACGAATATGAGGGCATCATCTTGAGAAAAGAACCTGAAGCAATTGCGAAGATTTCCACACGAACCTGGACTGTCATGATCGCCCTGGCTTTCATTCGATTTGATAAAATGCTGACTGTGAACAAGGAGCATAATGCCTGATTTGGTCCATAACAAACTGACTACCCCCTGGCAGGTCGATCAGCCGATCCCCCTGCCCGAGTATCCCCGACCCCAAATGATGCGGGGAAACTGGCAGAACCTCAACGGATGGTGGGATTGCGCCATACAGAATTTGGAAGCCCCAAAGCCAACCTCTTTTGAGGAAAAAATTCTCGTGCCTTTTGCCCCGGAATCAAGACTATCGGGTGTGGAACACGTGCTGCAGCCGGATGAGAAACTCTGGTACCGGCGCAGCTTTACTGTGACCCACGCCGATGATGAAGTGGTGCACTTGCACTTTGGGGCGGTGGACTTCGCCTGCGAGATGTGGGTCAACGGCGGCAAGGTTGGCGAGCACTGGGGCGGCTATCTGCCTTTCAGCTTCGACATCACCAGCTTCCTTGTTGAGGGGGAGAACCAACTGCTTCTGGCTGTCACCGATGCTACTGAGGCTGAGATGCACCAGAAGGGCAAGCAGCGCCTTGAACCTGGCGGCATCTGGTACACCTCTGTGTCAGGTGTCTGGCAGACGGTCTGGCTGGAGGTCCTGCCCAGGAAGCACATCCGCAGCCTGAAACTGACTCCCAACCTCGATTCCAGCAGTCTTCTGGTTGAGATTGCCTTATCCGAAACAGTCGATTTATCGCAGGTGGAGTTGGAAGCAACAGCGTCGTTTGAGGGGCAGGAAGTCACATGTAGGGAATGGTCTTGCACCATTCCGAGTAGGGTTGAGGCATGCCAGATGCTGCTGCACATCCCGAATCCAAAAAAATGGCATCCCGACCATCCGCAGCTTTACGACCTGACGCTCAGGCTGAAAGTGGATGGAGTGGTGGTGGATGAGGTGGGGAGCTACTTCGGCATGCGCAAGTTCGGCAAAGTGCGCGATGGAAAAGGTTTCTGGCGATTCACGCTCAACGATGAGCCCATCTTCCAGTTTGGTCCGCTGGACCAGGGTTACTTCCCCGAAGGTCTTTACACAGCCCCTTCCGAAGAAGCGATGCTTTTTGACATCGAATACGCCAAAAAGATCGGCTGCAACATGATCCGCAAGCACGTCAAGGTCGAGCCAGCGCGTTGGTATTATGCCTGCGACCGCCTCGGCATGATTGTCTGGCAGGACATGCCCAATGGCGGGCGCACCACCAAGGACGCCATAGTTGCCTTTACCTTCACCTCGGGTGTTCACCGCTCCGACATCCGCCGCTTGCACCGTTTTGGCAGGGAAGACCCTGAAAATCGCGAGGAATATCGCCAGGAGTTGAAACAGCTGATTGACAGCCTCTATCACTTCCCTTGCATCGCCGTTTGGGTGCCGTTTAATGAAAGTTGGGGGCAATTCCACGCCATCTTGACTTCCTACTGGGTGAAAGCTTATGACCCAACCCGCCTGGTGGATCATGCATCCGGTTGGTTTGACCAGGGAGGTGGGGATTTTCAGAGCCGGCATGTCTACGTGAAAGCCTTAAGCGCTTCGCAGCCGGATGAGCGCGTTTTGGCTGTGACCGAGTTTGGCGGCTATACCATGCAGGTGGACGGGCACGTCTACACCGATAAGAAACGCTTTGGCTATGGTCACCACAAGGACGCTGCCTCGCTCACAGCTGCCTACCTGCGCCTGCTGGAAGAACAGGTGAAACCCCTCATCCCGCTCGGGCTTTCCGTGGCGATCTACACCCAAACCACTGATATCGAAACCGAAATCAACGGCTACCTGACCTACGACCGCAAGGTCGAGAAAATGGACGCTGCCGTTTTGCGTAGCGCGCACCTGGAGTTGTACCAGGCAATGAATAAAGAAAAACTGTAGCCGTGGTTTAGTGCAGCCCGTCTTGTTGGACGGAAGTCAGGTAAAGCACACGGACAGAAGAGTTTACAAGTGAGAATCGCCCTGGGCGATATCAACAACGAGAATGATCAGAGCTGTGAGTGGATCACATACCTCCAGACAGACTGGATCTTAAGGTAGTTGAATGTTCAGAAGATGGGTATTAGGGTCGTATATGAAGGTAACTTTGCCATAAGTTGGAACCGTGAAGGTAATGTTGTCACCATCAGCGATGCCATCGACACCATAGTTGGTGTTCCAATAACCGTCAAGGGCAACTTTACATTCGTAGAAACCGGCGGGGATGGTGAAGGTTCCAGTATATTTGCCGTCATCGCTCAGGGTTAAAGCCGTCTGGGCACAGTTAGGCATCCAGTCAGAAGCGCAGCCAACCAAGCTCTGGTACGAACCAGGAACGTTGACCATGCCTGTTGTGTTGGTACCGATAGCAGCAACAATGGAATCCTGTGCGAATGTGTAAGCCTGTTCAGGGGTCATTTCACCATTGAAGATGTAGCCAAGGGCATTGCCCCAATCAAACCAAACTGCTCCCATCTCGGGGATGGCGGGCATAGGTTTGGCGTCTTCACCAGCTTCGGCGATTGCCCTGAGGTAAGGATCATCGATCTTAGCTGCCGCAGGCAGATATGTAGGGACGCGGGGATCAGCGTTGTAAAGAGCCAGCATGGCGTCTTCGGTCGCGACCATTTCCGTTAGGAAAGCCTGGGCAAGCAAAATATTCTCGGACAAGGCATTGATTGCAAATCCCTGGACATGGAGAAAGGGATAACCACCATCGGGAAACTTGGCGATGCCAAAGTTTAAACCGGAGGTCTTGAGGTTGTTGATATCCCATGGACCGGTCATGAAGAAGGCGACCTCCCCGTTCAGAAACATGGATCTAGCGGTGCTGTTATCGAGGTTGTCTGATAGGATTCTCTCGTTCTTCCACTGCTGTGCCATCATACCAAATTTGATCATGCCCGCGGAACCAACACCAAGATCACTTGGAACATAGTCACCATCGGCATCCTGACCGAAAATGTAGCCACCCTGAGAGGTCATCCAGGGATATGCGTCATATGAACTGCCGCCTAAAACCATGCCATATTGAACTTTTCGATTATCAATCAAGGTCTTGGAGAGGTCATAAACACCTTGCCAGGTGGTGGGGACTACTTTGACCAGGTCGGCATTATAGAAAAAGCCGAGGTTCTCACGGGCATAGGGCAGACCGAAGAGCTTGCCTTCGGAGGAGAAAGCCTGCAGGGATTCGGGTTCGAATTCCGCAGCCTTGGCACCAAGATCGAGCTCGGCAACCATACCAGAGGTGATCAGGGCAGGTAGCTGATCGTGAGCAATGATGATGATGTCCGGACCTTCGCCAGCGGGGGCGGCTAAGAGGAATTGATCGCGGATTCCGGAGATGTTTTCAACAATCACTTCAACGTTGTATTCTGCTTGGAACTGGGCGCCAAGTTCAGTCAGAATGGGGGCGCGCTGATCATCAGCCCAGATACGCAGATTTTCGCCCTCAAAAAAAGGGACGGATGTCGGAGTCCTGACTTGTGCTATGGTGGGTTCCATAACCGCTAGAGTTTCCATTACTACAAGAGCCTCTGTTGAGGTTATAGTTGGGCTTTCAACTACGGGGGGTTCCGTCACAACAAGCACCTCTGTCGGGGTGCTGCTGGGTTTCCCGCCCAACAGGCCTCGAGCCTGACCCGAAAAAATCAGAACAGCCAGCGCGATCAGGAGAACTCCGCCAAAGGCAAGCAGCGGGATCAATTGGGTCTTCTTTTTGGTTTCGCTACCAGTTTCTGTGTTTTGACTATGGTCAAATTTGCTGGTAACCGGATTGTGAGCGAGGAGATCTTCCCGTGATTCGAGAGTTTGGGTAGGTTTGTGCTGTGCTGGTTTGGTGCGCCGCTCTACGCGAGGTTTCTCTGAGGTTGTTCCAGGCGCAAGCCCATTTTTCAATTTACTTTCCCCGGATGTCATGACGCCTGCGGCTTCTGGTCGCAGTGCTGCTTCAATCATTGGAATTCCAGGCAAGATTTCTTCGGCGGCTTCTGCTTGCACAGGTGTTTCCTGAGCCGGAATGATGATCGCCTCTCGCGCGGCTTGGCTCTGACCTATTTCAGGCGCTGTTTCGTTCAGAGAGATCTGCTCTGCATCACCTGGTGTTTCGTCGCTCTTTTCGCTGAAAATCTCCTCAACTGTGGTTTGGATTTCCGCTTCCACAAGAGGGATTTCGATAGCTTTTGTGTTGTTCTTCTCATCGGGTGTTGAGTTTTTTCTGTCGACGGCTATTTCTTTATCCGCTTCTTCGGCAACTGCTTCTTCTTCCGAGACCTGGGGCGCGTCTTCTGCTGCATCTGGTGCGGGTGTTTCCGATGGGGCTGGCTCTACATCGCCAGGCTCAGAAGAGAGCCAATTCTCCAGGGTCGAATCATGGTCTTTCTGAATCTCTTTTGGAGAAGTTGCCTCCTCAGCTTCCTTACTTTTTTCTGCCACTATACCGGGCAAGCCCACCTTCGGCTCAGTTTCAAGCTTTTCGTGAGCGGGGTTTTCAGTAGCAATTGGCTCGGGACGCTGCTTCTTTACGCGGGGCGGGCGGATTACTGGAACAGTTGCGGGAGCCTCCGCTTTGCTCTCAGGTCCTGGTTTGGTTTTCTGTGCTTCCGGCTGCGTTGTGCGGACAACCGGTTTTTTGGGTGCTGGGCCAGGTTGGCTGAATGTTTCAGGTTTTGGGCTGGAGCTTTGGGGAGCGCTTTTATACTGAGAACGCCTGACAAGTTCATCAAAGGTGATCTCGCCGGGTGCCAGTGGTCTTGGGAGACCTTCAACCAAGTCCGTTTGTTCTGGCGTCATATTTGCCTGGACTGATTTGCGAGGTTGCCTTTCGAGCGCTCCTCTGACCGCTGCCAAAAAGTCATTCATAGTCTGATAGCGGTCGCTGGGGTTTTTCGCCAGAGCTACGCTGAGGGTGTCCGCCAGGCTTTCGGGGAATGAATTGCTGAAGACTGGCGCTTCGAGTACATGGCGGGTCAGCACATGCTCGTACGTATCACCTTCAAACAGGATCTCGCCGGTCAGGGCTTCGTAGAAAACGCAGGCAAGGCTGTAGATATCCGCGGCAGGTGAGGGATTACCCTCGGACTTCCAGAGCTCGGGCGGAATGTAGTAGGGCGTACCAGCAAACTGGTTAAAAGAATTGGTGGTTTCGGGGGAGCTTTGCTGGATGGATTTGGCTACGCCAAAATCACTGATGGCGATGTATCCATCGCGGTTGTAGAGGATATTGGCAGGTTTAACATCCCGGTGAACAAGCCCGATCTTATGCCCGGCTTCGAGGCCGCGCGCCGTCTGGCTGAGCATGCGGATGGCATCTCTGAGGGGCAGTGGACCGCCGGTTTGAATTTTCTGATCGAGGTTGCCACTGTCGAAATACTGCATGGCGATATAAATCTGGCTTTCGAGGTCCCCAATCTCAAAAATCTGCACCACGTTAGGATGCGAGACCCTGGCCATCAGCCTGGCTTCACGCTTGAAAGATTGGATGAATTTCTGGTCGGAGAGGTATTGTTGGTGGAGGATTTTGAGGGCGACGATGCGCTCGAGGGTGGTGTCGTTGGCACGGTAGACGGTGCCAAAACCGCCGTGACCAACTTCCTCGATTATTTCAAATTTCCCCAGATTCATTTGTAAGTGTTGGGTCTAAAGCCAACCATTCTCCCATCCTGAAAATGTACTGGAGGAATTATAACTGATGGAAGCAATTTGAACAGAAATTTTACCCTAAATGCAGTCATTTAGTTGGATACTGCCTTAAGATCGCAGATCAAGTTTACATAGGATCTCATGCTAACTGCAAAAAAACAGGAGGAATGAAAAAGATTCATCCTCCTGTGTGATAAATACTTATTGCTTTCAGAATCAGCAGCAAGCTTTTGTTACTCCACTTTCCTCAACCAGCCGTCCGAAAATTGGTCTAACAAAGCCGCAGCCCCGGGGACGACGACGAAGTTTGCTGTTATCGTCATGTTCGCTGTTATTGTGAAACTGTGTGGATTATCAGTGCCAGCATAGTCACCGCTCCAAGTTGAAAAAATGTAATTCTGTTTTGGTGAAGCACTGATCGTAACCGTCGCGTTTGCCGCGTAAGTTCCTGCCCCTGACGTGCTACCTGATTTATCTGGGGAGACATATAGTGTGACAGTGTAGTATGTAATTGGAATTAACTCAAAGTTTGCTGTAAAACTAACATTACCGTTTACAGTAAATGTATAAGTTAGCTCAGTTCCCCCATACGCCCCACTCCATCCGGTAAACCTGTAACCATCATTTGGACTGGCGGTAATTGTTGCTGAGGCACCATCCTGATATACTCCACCGCCACCTACTGACCCGCCTCCCGAAGGTGAAGCACTGACCGATACAGTCCAGGTCTTTGGTACAGGGGATGGAGTGTTAGTCGGCGTAAATGTCCTGGTAAAGGTAGGCGTGGGCGGTGTAATGTTCCACGGAGTGGAGGTGCGGGTTGCGGTTGGGGTCGGCGAAATGGAGGGAGGGTTTGTTGCCCGCTTCGGAGTATCCGACGGTCGCCAGGTGTTGGTGGGCCAGGGGGTGCTGGTGGGTGTGGGGGTTGGTTCGGGGACGACGTTTACGTCCATGCACCTGTTGCATTTGGTGTTATACGCCCAGAGCTCATCGTAATGAGCGGGAATGATATCCACTGGCAGGTCAACAGTCCCGGCTGCCGGGAAGTAACTGCGCCGCTGAACCGC
>DDWY01000084.1 GCA_002347705.1 Anaerolineaceae bacterium UBA2274
TCTGCTGATGTGCAAACAGTTTAGATTGCTTCGTACCTCGCAATTACAGATAACGCATGACCCCAAGGCAGGGCTTTTCCTAACCCCCTCGAGGTAGGAGGATAAAGGGGGTGGGTCTTGTTATCCTGAATGCGGTGAATATTCTGAACATTAATAATCAGATTCCTCGCAAAAGAGACTCAGAATGCCAATTACTACATTCGGTGGGTTGGCTATCGCGAGGCATAGGTTGGTATGGATTCCATGACGGTGACCCACCCTGCGATCGCATTTTCCGATATTTTTTGAATATTCTCTCGTTGGGAAGCTTTTTTCAGGGCACTAAAATGAGAAACTCCGGTGGCATCTAAACCTCGTGTACCCTGTAGGGCTGAGGCCTGCCTCAGCCAGGATGATGTGGCGGACATGCCGCAAGGAACAGATACGCCAGTGCCTTACGGAGAGCTTAGGAGGGTCTCCATGCTCGAAGAATTTGGTGGCACATTACTTATATCTATCTGAGCCTCACAACGACTCACCAACGAGCAAGATCCCCACACACATAGAGTGTACTTCCTGGATGAGGTTCGCGATGGTGGACAAAAGGATCGCATTTATCTATTGGTATCAATATTTGGCTTGACTAATCCCCACAAAACGCTAAAATAAAATATGTCCAATGGGAAGAGCCCTGCTTGGCAGGCACCGAAGGGGCAAACCAATTATGGTGAAACTCTCAGGTAAACAAACCCTCAAACCTCTGAAATCGAAGATAACAGGGGCACAAAATGTGCCTTTGTTTGAATTAACCAACTAAAAGGAGCCAAAATGTTAGTACCAGAAGAATTGAAATACCAGAAAACAGATGAGTGGGTCAAGGTTGTAGACGGCATTGCCACCATCGGTATTACCGACTATGCGCAGGATTCCCTCTCCGATGTTGTTTTCGTTGAATTCGCCATCGATCCCGATGATGAAGTCAGCGCCGGAGACAGCCTGGCGACGATCGAATCCGTCAAAGCGGCAGCTGAAGTCGTCTTTCCCGTCAGCGGAAAAATCCTCGAAGTCAATCAAATCCTCACCGACACTCCCGAGCTGCTCAACTCCGAACCCTACACTGGCGGTTGGCTTGCCAAAGTCCAGGTCAGCGACGAGTCTGAGCTGGACAACCTGATGGATTCCGCAGCTTACGACGCCTACTGCCAGGAACGCTAAGCCTATGTTCACTCCACACACAAAAGCTGATGTGGAGGCAATGCTCAAAACTATCGGGGTCGAAAAAGTCGAAGACCTCTTCAAAGTGGTCCCCGAAAAAAACCGCTTCCCCGATCTAGACCTGCCGCAGCCTCTCTCCGAGATGCAAGCAGCAGCTGAACTGGACAGCATCGCCTCAGCCAACGCCACCACCCGGGATTTTATTAGCTTCCTGGGTGCCGGCGCGTACCAACACTACATCCCCGCCGCAGTGGATAACCTCCTGCAGCGCGGAGAGTTCTACACGGCTTACACCCCCTACCAACCCGAGATCTCCCAGGGCACGCTCCAGGCAATCTTCGAGTTTCAGAGCCTGATCAGCCTGCTCACCGGCATGGACGTCAGCAACGCTTCTCACTACGACGGCGCGACTGCCGCGGCGGAAGCCGTGATCCTGGCGTACAACAACTTCCGCGGAAAACGCTCCAAGGTTCTGCTCTCGCGCGCCATCAATCCCCAATATCGTGAAGTCATTCGCGGCTATATGCAGGCCAATGATGCCATCCGCATTGTCGGGGATGACCCCGAAACCGGCATCGAACCCGATTTGCAAAAGCTGATCGACCAGATCGACCTCGAAACCTGCCTTGTGATGGTGCAGTATCCCGACTTCTTCGGTCGCATCATCGACTATAAGCCCCTCATCGAAGCTGCCCACGCCCAGGGAGCCCTTGTCGCGGTAGTGGCGAACCCCACAGCTTTAGCCCTCCTGACTCCTCCTGGCGAAATCGGCACCGATATCGTGGTTGGCGAAGGTCAGCCGCTCGGCATTCCGCTTTCCTACGGCGGTCCTTACCTCGGTTTCTTCGCGGTCAAGAACGCTCTCCTTCGCAAGATTTCCGGCCGGCTGGTCGGCGAGACCGTCGACACGCAGGGTGAGCTGGCTTATGTTCTGACCCTCACCGCCCGCGAGCAGCACATCCGGCGCGAAAAGGCCTCTTCCAACATCTGCTCCAACCAAGGGCTGATGACGCTTGCCGCTACGATCTACATGACCTTGTTGGGCAAAACCGGCTTCCAGCAGGTCGCGAACCTCTGCTATCAGAATGCCCACTACACCGCCAACACAGTCCAGGAAGTGCCCGGCTTCAGCCTCCCCTTCAAGAGCACGCCCTTCTTCCACGAATTCGTTGTCCAGGCTGACGAGAACGTCCCCGAGCTGCTGGCACACCTGCAGGATCACGGCATCCTTGGCGGCTATGACCTCGGCAAAGACTACCCCGAACTCGAAGGCTGTCTCCTGATGGCAGTCACCGAGATGATTTCCCGCGAAGATATCGACTATCTGACCGACGTATTAAACGAGGTGGAACATGCGTGAGCCAACCATTTTTGAACTTTCTTCTCCCGGACGCGCTGGTGTTACCTTCCAGGATCCCGACGTTCCCCTGAGCGAATTCCCGCAGGAATTCGTCCGCGCGAATTTCCCCTTCCCCGAAATCTCTGAGTTGGGCGTTGTGCGCCATTTCACCAAACTCTCGCAGAAGAACTACGCCATCGACCTTGGTTTCTATCCCCTGGGCTCCTGTACCATGAAGTACAACCCCAAGATCAACGAAGCCACCGCCCGCTACCCAGGTTTTGCTGCCACCCATCCTCTTCAGCCTGAAGATACCGTGCAGGGTAACCTCTACCTGATGTACACCCTGCAATACTGGCTGGCTGAGATCGGCGGCTTCGCCGATGCAACCCTGGCGCCTGCCGCCGGAGCGCAGGGCGAGTTGGTCGGCACGATGATCATCGCCAAGTACCACAAAGACCGCGGTGACCTGAAACGCACCCGCATCCTCATCCCCGACTCTGCCCACGGCACCAACCCTGCCTCTTCGGCTATGCTCGGCTTTGACCCCGTGCAGCTTCCTTCAGATGAGCGCGGCAATGTGGACCTCGAAGCCCTCGCCGAACTCTGCGACGACACCCTCGCCGGCATCATGTTCACCAACCCCAACACGCTCGGCTTGTTCGATGAAAACACCGCCGAGGTCATCCGCATCGTGCATGAAGCCGGCGGTCTGGTATATGGCGACGGCGCCAACATGAACGCCCTTCTGGGTGTGTTCAAGCCGGGCGATTGCGGCATCGACGTGATGCACTATAACCTCCACAAGACCTTCTCCACCCCCCACGGCGGCGGCGGTCCCGGCAGTGGTCCAGTCATGGTCTGCGAAAAACTGGTCGATTACCTGCCCGAACCTCATGTGGTTATGACCAGCCTGGGTGATGAGGAAAACCCACCCACTTATGGTTTTGCCCGCCCAAAGAAGTCCATCGGGCGCGTCAAAACCTTCCACGGTCACTTCGGCATGCTCGTGCGCGCCTTTACTTACATCGCCATGCTCGGTCAGGAAGGTCTGCGGGATATCGCTGAAAAAGCCGTCCTGAATGCCAATTACCTGCAGGCAAAGCTGAAAGGCACCTACACCCTGCCCTATGACCGCTCTTGCATGCATGAGTTCGTGCTCGAGGGTAACTGGAAAGACGTGCCAGACATCCACGCCCTGGATATCGCCAAACGGCTGATGGATTATGACTTCCATCCGCCCACAAACTACTTCCCGCTGATTGTGCATGAGGCGCTCATGATCGAACCGACCGAGACCGAGAACGTTGAGACGTTGGATAGCTTCGTCGACGCGATGTTAAAGATCGCCGAAGAAGCCCACACCCAGCCGGAGCTGCTCAAAAACGCCCCGCACAACACGCCCGTCAAGCGCGCGGACGAACTCAAAGCCGCCAAGGACCTCATCTTCTGCTGCTACCCGGTGGGAGAGTGGGATAAAAGTAATCAGTAAGCAGGATGTAATTTAGCACAAAGCGGAGTTGGTCTTGAGCCTGCTCCGCTTTTTTTTGCTTTCTCTTTTCCTATCACCTACCACCTACCACCCATCACCTATCACCTACCACCTATCACCTATCACCTAATTGTCGCTTTTGCGCCTTTGCGCGTTTTTTATCACCTCAAAAACGCAAAACCTCATTCACCCCCTCCAGCGAAGCGGCCGTTGTAGCCCGTGTAGCGCAGTGAGCGGTAAACTGCAGAAAAAAGCCGGGTTCAACTGTGGAACCCGGCCTACATAAAGAAGGCTACTTCATCTTCCTACCTTAAAATCAGCGGCAGGAAGATTGGATAATCGGTTGCACCTTCCCACGTTAAGGTAAAGCTTTGCACCGCGTTTGGAGTGACTCCATTCGCAGCTTTCAAGAGAAAATAGTCTACCCCACCCTCTTGAGGTGGAGTTCCCGACAGGATTGCTGTGCCATCGCCCTGATCTTCGAGGGTTAGCCAGGACGGTAAGCCATCATCTGTCCAAATATACGGCGTCGGGAAGCCGCTTGTCGTAACAATGAAGCTGCCAACTTCGCCAAAAGCGAAAGTTGTGCTGTCCGCGCTGGTAATCAAAGGTGCTTCCAGGTTAAGAATTGGAACAAAACTGGAGGAGTTATTATCGATAAACGGGTCAATGTCACTGTCGGGATCATCACTCGATATCACAACTGAGTTGATGAGTGCATTCCCCTCCTCTATTTCATCATCGATCAATACGGTTAGCACAATCACATGGCCTTCGCCCGCACTTAATTGCCAGGTTTCCCAGGTCAATTCCTGCCCATCAATAGTTGGAGTCAATTCGCACCATTCATTTTCCTCCTGGTAGCAGTGCCAATAGGATGAGACAAATGTCATCCCTTCAGGCAGTGTATCAACCAGGATGGCGTTACCAGTCATGTTCCACCACCAGGTGTGACCGGGCTGCGCGTTGCCAAACTCAAGCAGGTAGGTAACTTCCTGCCCAGGATAGAACTCACCATCTAACAGCATCTTTTTCACAAACATATCCGGGCCGCTTCCCAACAGGTATTCAGCACTATTATCACTCGGATTAGTATCTGCCGGGTCTAATGTCACCTCAGCTGTATTGGTAAAGACCAAACCAGATGGCACCGATTCAGCGCCAGGGATCACGACATTAAAATTGACACCTACATTCCATCCCGGTTCAAGTTTTTCCAATGTGACCGTGAAGTAATTTTCATTCGGGAAATCTTCCCACTCCCACCACTGCCAGAATCCCACGTTGACCCCACCATCCAGATCCATTTCTGTTGGGTAGAAGTCTGTAATGACCACATCTTCGATCGTCTGATCGCCAATATTTTCCACCTGCAACTGATACCAGGCGTTGTGCCCCTCCCCATGCCCATGCCAGTCGCCCCATTTCCTGATGCGCAGGTTAGGACCATGATCCAGCAGGGTTTCACTGAAGCTGGCAGTGTTGTTATCCGTGTAATCCTCCCCTTCTTGCACTTCGATATTGGCATTATGAACCAACACCGTTCCAGGTGCTGTTCCCTGGTCAATATTTACAAATACTTCGATCACACCCGAATAACCCGGATACAGATCATCTACTGGCCAGGTCACTGTGTTTCCATCTATCACAGGATCGCCAACACCTGCCCAATCCCAATGATCCCAGCCCACAAAGCTTGTGCCTGCAGGCAAAGTCGTACTAACCTCGATCGGACCAGGCACAGACATATTTCCATCATTCCTGAAGTAAATACCATGGCGATACTGACCACCAGGAACCAGGCTGCCCGAGTGCCAGTTCAGATTGACAGACAGATCAACGTAGGGCGCGCCGACATTGTGATAAAGTGATGTTTCGTTATCATCTGTCTCAATATCATTAGTGGCAGAGATTTGCGCTGTGTTTATCAGTTCATCTTTTTCTTGCGCCTCAGGATCCAAAGTTACCTGGATGTAAACCTCATAGCAGGACCAGCCAGGAATGGATGGGTGCCTTATCGAAAGCGTATTGCCTGCGCTTGAGATTTCCTCCCAACCTGCTTCCCTACCCCACCAGAAGCCATAGGTTACTGCATCCGGCAGCGTATCTGTTAAAGTCACTTCTGTGCTGCCTGTCGGACCGTTATTGCAAACATTAATTCGATAGACAAAATTCTGTCCGGGAGCCGGATTCCAGGTCCAGGTGTCTTTGCCCACATTCAGGTGGGTGTCATTGGCAATGACTGTGCCCTGCCAGGTGCGTGTACGGTCTTCAGGGTTGCCAGCATCGGGTGTCTCTGAACTAATGGTGGCTGTATTGATCACTTCCTCTCCAGCAGCAGCGTCCACTTGCGCAAAGACTTTAAACTCGATCTGCTCTCCAGGGTTCAGACTGCCTAAGGTCCAGACGACCTGGTTGCCATCCACGGTTTTGGGCAGTCCGGAAGTATCACTGATGTAGGTCAAACCTTGGTCAAAGGTATCAGTAATGATGGTGTTAATGGCAGTTGCATCGCCCTCATTTCGGTATTGAATATTGAAAGTGGCAACCCCACCTTCACCTGGTTGACCCCCTTCCAGCCATTTCTCTATCCTCAGGCGCGGTGCCGGGTATCTGAAATCACCGATCAGGTTGTGTCCTGCCGGGTCAAAGTAACCTACCATCAGGTTTGAGGTCTCGTTCAGGTCGTAACCATCATCTGTCCAATCGCAAAGATAAGTGTCAGTCCCATTAGGCAGCACCCAATCTTCTTTGTTTGGAGGGGAATTCCAATCCCAAATTTCACATCGGACCTTTACCTCCTCGTTTTGCGGCAGCCATTCAGCGTCAACCGTGCCGCTGACTTGATCATTATCAAGATTCAGGTCGGCTGTGACAGTGCCAATCGTGACCTGTGCCGTAAATGCTCCATCATCCACTTCGCCATATATGCTATCTCCTGGCTGCATATCAGGCCAACCAGGTACCCAATACGCCCCTTCCATATTGGTATCAAAACCTGTGGTACTGCCCCATCCGTCTATATATCCAGTGATCAGGTTAATGTGGGCTTTTTCATTTGATTCACTATCCAGTAACTGTAAGAAAATCTCATGTCCGGCTTCATAATGGCCTGAGATCCATTGATGGTCATAGTGCACACTAAGGATCAGTTCATCGGTATAGGCTGCATGCACACTAAATAACCAATGTTCAGCTGGATCCATATAAAGAACAGCTATCTCCTGGCCGGGTTGTATATCCCATTCTCCGCTCCAATCGCAGGTGAATTCATGTAGTCCGTCGGGTATTACCGTAGTTTCCCTGCCGTTGGTCCCTTCAGGTGCCCCCCAGGGGTGGCATTGTACCGGCACAGCTACATCTTGTGGCAGCCATGGCGCAGATACGGTACCGGTGAATGAATCTGCTTCGGCGTCCAGAGTCCCAGAAATCGTGCCAAGTTGTACCTGGGCGGAATAGGTGGTTTGATCGACGGTTACTTCCCCATAGACCCAATCTCCAGGCTGAATGTCGGGGCGTTCAGGGTCCCAAATCACACCTTCCAAATTAGTTGAAAAGCCTGTTCCACCTCCCCACCATGGGATGACGCCTGTTGTGATCGTTGTCCTTGCTTTTTCAACGGCTCCATCACTATCAATGACCAATAAAGTCGCATCATATCCAGGTGGATACCAACCCTCAATCCAATCATGATCGTAATTTACATTCAAAAACAGATCATATAAAGAGTATCCGGCACGTACTTCAAACCTAGCCCGGTTGCCATCTTCTGCCTGATAGGTCAGAGCTATGGTATCACCTTTATATAATTCAAACCCATACCACATCGTATCCAGTAAAACGGGGCTGCTTCCGCTTGATGGCACAAACTTTCCCAGATACCACTCATCATGATTGGACTCAATAACCAACAAACCTGCAGGACCACTTGCTGTTATTTCATCTGAGTCCGGATCTCCACTAATTTCCAAAGAAGGGACGATCATTTCAGCTGACCAACCGCTCGCGCTGTTGAGTTCCACCCACATGCCAGGCTCAAGAAAATTTCCTCCAAGATCCCCAAACCAGAAGTAATACGGGTTGCTATCATCATCCTGGCTTGTGGTGAAAATTGGCTCAGTCGCGCTGGCATTTTCATACAAACTTGCTGTAACCGCATCATCAGGAATAATCACCATACCGCTGATCGCGTTTTGATGTAACTGCAATTCAAAATAAGGAAAACTCAGGGTTGACCATGTGTTGTATAGGTTTCCCATGCCATCGCTGTTGTAATGGGTCAACTCAATGGATTGCCCATCACGAATATCAAAATTGGGAAAAGTGACAGAATAATTACCGCCAACGACCTCAACCTGATAGCCGGGAATGCCATAGGATGGGTATAGACCATTTTGCCAGTTATACGGGGTCACCACCACTTCGCCAGCTGGCATATTCTGACCGCTAATCGTCTCGGATGCAGTATCCCAGGAATAATCAAAACCGATTACCTCAACCGATTGTGACCAACCAGATCCATTAGAATACCTAGCGATATCACCAGGATCCATCTTGATCGGACCCCAACTCCAGTCAGCTGCTCTGATCACGAAACATCCAGAAGAAAACCCATTGCCAACATCTGATGTAGTTCCAGTTATACGCTCATAAACCTCACCATCGCCTTTGTCCAGAGTCACAAACAAAGGCTGACCTGGAGCATGCATGCGCCCAACGACACAATCATATTCGTGATTGGGGTTTTGAACAGCAAGAACATAAGGCGGTCCGCTGGTGATCTGAATTTGATTCCCATCTTCATCCCTTGAGACTACCAGGACGTCTTCATAAGCTTTCAAGTCTGCCGAAAAAGTGATATCGAAGCCTGATGAACCGGCCGTTACCCGTTCCTCAGAATAGGTTCTATTTTCTCCATCTTTTTGCCACAAACTGGTACGGATGACAGCTCCCTCTGTTGCTTCCCCGTGCATCGTGTTTGCAGACGCATCAAAACTAAAATTACCTAAAACACTGACCGTGGTTGTAAATGTCGGACCAACATCCAGAGAAACACTGATGTTATCCCCAGTTTCAATTGGCAGGTTTTCAAACAGGTAAAATCCAAAGGGTTCACTTGCCGTTGTGCTGCCGCTCCAGCGAACTGTTGTAGAAGTTCCTTCATAAACAGCTGCACTTACGAATTGATCAATATCGGCATAACCACCAATTGTATTCATCTGGTGCACAAAGAACACGTTTTCGGGAGTAACATAATTGCGGATATTCACGCCATCCTGCTCAAAATCCAGCGCAACCAGGCTCTCCGCCCCCAAATCGACACCAGGTAAACTGGTGCTGAAATTGCCTGAAGCATCGGTTATGGCAGTGGCTTCAGGCGCTCCTGAGACAGGCGGGGTCTGCCAATTGCCATCAGAGATTCCTAAACTTGCAGTAACCTCGACGCCTGCACCCATCCCATCAATTCCACCACTAACCGTATCAGTTAATACATTCATGTTGGCAGAAGTCAGACATTTAGGTGATAGGGTGAATGCTGTTTCTCCTTCAGGCGTGATTTCGATTGGCCAACCGCAGCTTATGCCCAGGGAGTGCCCATCCGTTGTATGCCAAATAGGGGTCCAAAAGAAGCCAACCGCATCCGCCACAGCAAAACCATAACCAGAATAACTTGAAATCGTAACGCCGACCTCCTGGTAGGGATCCACCCAACCTATGACAACATCAAAAGCCATGTCAATGGTGATTATGCCTGTAGGCAGACTATTGATATCCAACCCAGCCGGTAGACCATTGGCGGCTTCAGGAGCTAATTGCACAAAGACATCTCCAGCAGCTAAGCTGCCAATGTCTTGATGCATCTGTTCCATTGGTCTAAAAACATCATAATAGCTGCTCGTTTTAGAAAAGTCTTGATCCGGTAAGGAATCAGGAGGGGACTCTGGATAATCGTCGTTTTCCTGAACCACTCCTGGCTTTGTCTCAACCATTGATTCTACAGGCATGATTTCCTTTTCAGGATTTATCGGCATAGCAAAAACTGCATTCACCAGCAAGCCTGAAAGTACAAACAAAATGATACAAAAGGGAAGCACATTTTTTGGTCGCATGAGATAATCCTTTTTTCTCCGACAAAACTCAAATAATTGGACCGCGATGACAGGTCAGTACATAAAGAAAAAAATAAGGTTTAAGGAGTGATAGACTGTGCCAATAACGTAGTTGGGACCTAAACATAGAGCGGATTGAGAGGATGGCGCAGTCTTCAATAGATCTATCCTGTTAATGATGTTTGAAGTAATCTCAGTTGATAGCGGAGAAATTACTCCGATCTTGATGGAAACTAAATCTATTGATAATCAATAGACATATTCAGTATACAAAATTTATGCTGTTAATTCAATACCCAAAACGACCCAAAACGAGAATGATTACATCAGGAAAGACCTATTTTTGCTAAAAAATCTAATCCTTGAGTATCAAGCTCACCGGGCAGTGGTCGGAGCCCTGACATCACCATGGATCTCAACGGCTTCCACCTTCGGCATCAGCTCAGAGCTGACCAAAAAGTAATCCAAGCGCCAGCCATTGTTAAGGGTATGGGTTATAGAGAAAGTGCAAAAATGACATGCCAAAAATCATTGCACCCCGCAAAAGGAGCACGGGGCAGGCTTTTGCACTTTCGCCCCCCACAAGCAATCAAATTTAACCAAAAAGGATTCCCGTAAGGCGAGATAAAGTATTAACATTGGCGGATTGAGGGCACAATGCGATCGCATCATTCAAAGTTTGTGGTGCCCTCAATCCCGCCCTACGCTTAAAAATCCCCTAATCCTTCAGGATCAAGCTTACCGGGCAGTGGTCGGAACCCATGATGTCGCCATGGACCTCAACTGCTTCCACCCGCGGCATCAACTCTGAGCTGACCAAAAAGTAATCCAGCCGCCAGCCAATGTTTCGGGCTCTCGCGTTCGTGCGGTAGGTCCACCAGGTGTATTCCACCTTCTCAGGATATAGCGCTCTGAAGGCGTCCACAAAATTATGCTCGAGATATTTGGTGATCCAGGCGCGTTCTTCAGGCAAAAAGCCGGTGTTTTTTTCGTTCTCTTTTGGGTTCGCGAGGTCAATTTCTTTGTGGGAAGTGTTGAAATCGCCTGTGATAATAACTTTTTCACCTTTCGCGTGGTGTTCGTCGCAGATCTCAAGCAGGCGCGCGTAAAAATCCAGTTTGAAGGGCACTCTTTTATTTTCCTGCCCGCCGTTGGGGAAGTAGATGTTGTAAAGGAAAAAATCCGGGTATTCCAATCGGATCGTCCGCCCTTCGTTATCAAACTCATCCCTACCGAGACCTGTCTGGATGGAAAGCGGTTCTTTGCGATAGAGGACTGCCGT
>DDWY01000036.1 GCA_002347705.1 Anaerolineaceae bacterium UBA2274
TACGTAGTCACTGGCGCGGCAGGCTTCATTGGCTCAGTTCTTGCCGGATTGATGCTGCGCGAGGGGCACACCGTCGTTGGTATAGATAACCTCAACCATGTTTACGATGTCCGTGTGAAGGAGCATCGTCTGCAGGCGCTTCTACCCCAGGCAAATTTTCACTTCATCCGTGATGACATCGCCGACCGCGATTTCATCGGCAGGCTGGCTGCTATGGTTCCCTCAGCGGATGCGGTCGTAAACCTGGCGGCAATTGCCGGCGTACGCGCCAGCACTACCGATCCCTGGAGCTACCTCGACACCAACACCCTTGGCAACCTGAATTTGCTTGAGTATGCCCGCCATCAAGGCGTGCCCAAGTTCATCCTGGCTTCCACTTCCAGCCTCTACGGCGATGAAGGCAAGCCGCCGCATGCTGAAACTGCTTCCACCGAACATCCCCTGGCGCCTTATGCCGCCAGCAAAAAAGGCGCTGAGGCTTTTGCGCACTCCTATCACCACCTCTACGGCATCGATGTGACCGTTTTACGCTACTTTACGGTTTATGGCCCTGCCGGCAGACCAGATATGGTCATGTTCCGCTTCTGCCAATGGCTTGCAGAGGGCAAGCCTGTCACGATCACTGGCGATGGCGAACAGTCGCGCGGGTTTACCTACGTGGATGACATTGCCCGCGGCACGATGCAAGCGCTTAAGCCAGTTGGCTTTGATATTTTCAACCTCGGGGGGCACGAGGTGATCACTATCAACCAGCTTCTTCACAAACTGGAACAGCTTCTGGGCAAAAAGGGGAATATTTCTTATATCCCCTCGCATCCAGCAGATGTGTTTGAAAACGTGGCAGATGTCACCAAAGCCCGCCGCGAACTGGGCTGGGAGCCCCAGGTGTCGCTTGATGAGGGGTTACAACGCCTGGTGGACTGGTATCTTGCCAATCGCGATTGGGCGAAAGGCGTCGAAACCCCCTGATCTTTCTGAATCGCGAGAGAGCCTGCGACTCTCAATACCCTTTCGTAGGTCGGGTTGCGCTTTTCAACCCGACAATACCCAACTATCGCAGGCCGGAATAAGTCTCACCCCCGATTGTGCCGGTCTCCAGACCGAGCACGGGGTCTGACCGCCAGGTCTCCAGCGGGCAATTGGCAATGCGTGAATCAGCCTTAGGCCGGCTCATGGGGCGCGAAGAGCATGTTCTCCTGCGCTCACAGCGAGGTGGAAAGGGCACAACACGACATCCCCTGTCATTCTGAGCGTCTTTTGCGAAGAATCTGATTACTAACGATCAGATCCTTCACTGCGTTCAGGATGACAAACAAGGACAGCCTGCATTTGACAGGTTGCATGACGCTTTCCGACATTCCCTGTCATTCTGAGCATCTGTTGCGAAGAATCTACATGTTTTGCAGATCCTCTCGCATCGCGTAAAACTACAATTGGGTCTCCTCTGGATTGTCGGGTTCAACTGCGGAACCTACGCCTACGTCCGTCCCACCACTCCGTCATCGCGAGGGAGCTTGCGACCGCGGCGATCTCCTTCTATCCGTTCTTCAACCAACTCCCTCCACCCGCATCACCCCAGCATCGAAATATTGGTTACAATTAGATTGTCTCTTTGACTGCACCCTGTCCAATTAACTCAGGGCAAGAAAGGAGTTGACATGAAATCATCCCTTCGAAGAACAACCTTCCTTCTGGTTGTATTGATAATATTGCTGCTTTCCTCCTGCAGCGGGCTGCCCATCAGCCTGCCAGCAGTTCCAACTTCCGAAAATCTTCCGCAACCCACAACCGAACTAAGCCCCCAACCACAGCCCACGTTCGCAGTCGTTCTGCAGGGCTCCCTACTGGAATGGTCCGATGAGCTCAGTGAAAAATACTGCACCTCTGGCAACCCTGGCCGCTTCACCAGCCTGATCTTCACCTATGGCGCTTATTACAGTGTCCAAAGTGGCGACTCGCAAAGTGTCTGGCGCTTTCTGCCAGATGAGACCGACAGAGAAAAAATCGCCGAAACCTTAGCGGAGGACGGCAAGTTCATCGAGTCGCTGCGGGTCAATGAGAAGTGGCTGGTGATGCTGATATTTGACCACCCCATGCATGTGCAGGGGTGGCGCGTGGAAGTGCTCAATTTGGAGACGAATGTCCAACAGCGCCTGACAGACAACATCGAAGCCAACGAGAATGTCGTCTATCTCGACATGGAACTGCAAGGGGATATGCTCTACTTTCTCACCCACACCGTGACAGAGGACGACTCCAGGCAGATTTCCACCATCCACGCCTTCAACCTTGCTGAAGGCACTCAGGATATCCTCCTGAGTTTGGAATCCGATCTGATTTACAACCAGCTGGCGGTCTCTGAAAAGTACCTGATGATCAGCCAAAGCGTCAGCGGCAAAGCCCCGGATGCGGTTTTTCCAATCCTCTTTTACAGTTTCGAAAGCAAGCAACTCGAAGAATTGATGGAAATTTCAGGGTCACATCCACTGATGGACTGGCCGCTCGCGGCTTGGTCTGAGCAAGGGCCAAACCAACTACCGGAAACTTTTAAGGTATTCGATTTCGACAGTGGACTTTCCTGGCCGCTATTGATTCAGGGCGAGCAGCCCTCAAATTTTGATCTCAGCAAGAAATACCTGGTCTGGATCGATCCAACCGAGCCGACCAGCGCCTTTCCGGCTGTGTTTTTGATGTCCCTTGACGACGGTCATAGAATCACTATCAATGCGGAAGCTCAGGAACTCATGCCACAGTTCCCGCAGGTCAGGGACGACAAGTTGATCCTTGGTCTGGTTAGGGAATTTGGCAGTCAGGACGCCCAGGGAATGATCTGTACCATTCCCCTCGAGGATCTGCAAGCACTTTCACAACCCATTCCGGAGCCTTAACCAGAATCCCTTTAGGTAACCATAAAAACGAAACGTCAATTACCAAAAAGGCATCTTTATCTTCATCGTGCCGATTTGACAACCTCACCAATCCGCTTATAATTCAGTAACTGAATTATATGGAAACGCAATTGACTGAACAAGAAAACACGCGCGCGGTGGAGATGCTCACCCACATCGAAGCCAACCCGGATATCTCCCAGAAGGCCATGGTTGTGGGTAATATTTTAGATAAATTTCTTTCAAATCCAAAGCGTCAGCTAAATGGAGTTTTGTAATTATTTATCCAAGATAATGCTGGTGCGATATAATTTAGAACCAGTTAACCAAACCACAAACTTAGGCTAAGTGGATATTTAACCCAATCGGGGTGATGCATGAGACAGCAATTCTATGGCGGATACATCCTAAGCACCGTACGCGATTACCTCAAGGAACAGAAAGACCAAAACAGGATTTCCGTAGATCTGGACAGCCTGCTTATGCAGCTTTGTACATACGAAGTTGACTACAATTTCACCCCTTCAAATTAGTGGGATTCAGTATTTGCGGTTTATGAAAACATCATCAGTCGTGGCTTGCCAACCGCACCTTCATTATGGCTCGAAGATGAAATATCAAAGGAATTCAACATCGCAGAGAGAGCTGTAAAGAACGGCGCATATTTCTACAACGGCAAAGACAATCTGGCCGGGTTCGGACAATCATTAGTTGATTCCCTGTTTGTTATTGATCCGAGAATAAATTATTCAGATGAGGAATTTTCATCACGTTATAACAATTGTGGATTTGCTCTCTCTTCCCTGGAATCAGAGTTCTTCTTTTCCTTTCTACCAGACAATTTTGGCCGATATTTACCCCAACTCGTAGAAACGCAGCGTGGCTTTTTGAGTGTCGCTTTCAAAAAACCGGACGCGAGATTTAAAGATCAGAGAATGGATTTCTCACTTGAGATACCAGTCTCTCAAGGATTCGATTCCTGCCTGGACGTTGAAGCTGATGGGCCAAGCCATCTTGCAGCAACTCAAATTTCTCTTGATCAGACCAGAGATGACTACTTAGAAAGTTTGGGATGGGCAAAGACGCTTCGTTTTCAACCGTCTGACCTTAAAGCTATATCACACGGTAATCAAGCAGGTTTAACTAAGTTTCTGTCACATCCATATTTTCAAAAAATCCAGAATAACTATAACAATCCACTCTGGAATACGCCCATGGGATTGGAAAGCATGCAGATCATGCTTACGCCTTTTGCGGTGTCCAGAGTCCAAAAAGCTTTGATCTTCGCCATTCAATCTGGAATCCTGAATCTTAAGAAAAGTGAGTGGCACATTGCAATCCTTGAACGCGATGTACCTTGCGCTCACCTTGCACTAATTGATTTCCGTAAATATATGAAACAACTTTTTGATTTGGAAGGAAAAGGGCGAACCCTGCCAAAAATCGTTTTTGACATCCTGGGCACCAAAGAATTTGAGTTTAGTAATTTAAGACGAAGATCTGAGTGGCGGAGGATCGAAGATTTTGAGACAGCTAATGATTATGACCTTGTCATAGACGTATCTATGCTGCAACGAGTCAACTTCTCATATCCCCATATAAATCTCAATAAATCTTCAAAAAAGGTAATCGTAATTCGTTCCTCTCAATCATTGAAGGGGCATCGAAAAGTTGCCTGCGCCAAGCCTATTGAATACGATTTATCGCAGCCTAAACAGAGAAAATCTTTAAGGTACTTTTTACTGAATATCTTTAGGAAAGAAGATTTTTTAGAAGGTCAGTTAGAAATTCTTCAACGGTCTCTCCAAATGCAAAGTGTCATTGCCCTTCTACCGACTGGTGCAGGTAAATCTCTTACATATCAACTTTCCACTATGCTCCAACCAGGCATATCCCTCATCGTAGATCCGCTAAAATCGCTTATGCGGGATCAAGTAAAAGGTCTTAACAACGCTGGAATAGATTCGTCTATTTATATCAATTCCTCGCTAACTGCCCAGGAGAAACAAAATCGCACCGTCGATATGACTCGAGGAACATACCAGTTCGTTTTCGTATCTCCGGAGAGGCTGCAAATCCCAGAATTCAGAAACTACTTGTCATTGATGGGTGATCAAACCTTTTTTTCTTATTGCGTAGTTGACGAAGCCCACTGTGTCAGCGAGTGGGGGCATGACTTCCGGACATCTTATTTACGGCTTGGAGAGAATGCTCGGAAGTATTGCAGAACATATACGAATATGGACATTCCCCTTTTCGGATTAACTGGCACTGCCTCGTATGATGTCCTGGCTGACGTAAAAAGAGAACTGTTTATTAGTGAGGATGACGAGGTTTCCGTAATTACCCCAAAGAAATACGCAAGAGATGAGCTAAAGTATCAGATCATCGAAACTCGCGAAATTTCATTTACTGGGGATCCAACGATTCAAACAATTTGGAAACATGTATCCTCTAAAAAAGCGGAGAAGTTGTTTGGAGTAATGGATGGCTTGCCAGCCCAGGAATGGGACAATCTCACATCAGTTGCTGATCTGGAGGATTTCGTCTCCGATTCGAAAGAACCGAAAAATGCAGGTATCATATTCTGCCCCCATGTCGGCAGCCATTTCGGGGTTGTGTCAGTAAAAAACGCGCTAAGCAATAAGTATCCATTTCTTGCGAATAGTATTGATGCCTATGCGGGTTCTCTTGGTGATGATCAAGATTCTATTCAAGATAACTTTATCAGTGACAAACTTCGTGTTCTGGTGGCAACTAAAGCCTTTGGCATGGGTATAGATAAACCAAACATTCGCTTTACAATCCATTTTTCCATGCCCCAATCAATCGAAGCCTTTTACCAGGAAGCTGGGCGCGCCGGTCGGGATAAAAACATCGCCTATTGTTATCTTATACACTCATCCGCAATAGTTGCAGATAATACCTCATTAGACAAAGACCTTATGCTCAGTTTCTTTAAGAATTCTTTTCCAGGAGTCGAGAAGGAAAAGATGGTGATTTGGGAACTGTTGAACAGACTAACGCTTCTTCGTGAATCACTTTGGAAGAATCAAAGGATGGATATTCCTGGAGTGCCTGCTCCAGTCACTATCAACTACTGGAAAGGGTCCGATCAAGCCTTAGGCCGACTTTATGTAAATGATGACGAAAGAAAAACATGTGGGTATATAGATATTGGAACGTCAAATTTATTTCCTATGATAAATCCATCAAAACAGTCTGAAATTTTGGTGCCCACTTTGGGTGTATTGAATACAGTAAAAAATTACTTATATACATTTTTCTCTGATGAACTGGATTTTAATTCCGGTACCACAATCAAAATGGATGGCATTGAAAGGATTCTCTCAGGTGCAGAATTAGGGGCATCACAAATAGTGGTAGTGCCCTTTGTAAATTCTGTTCCAAGGAAAATTGTCAGCTTATTAGTTAGAAATGGTTATTCAATTACCGAGGATGAAGTTCGCAAAGCAAACTGGTTCTGCTTCAGTCCTGAACAATTCGTGACAAATTTATCCCCAGAAATTTCGCCTACTGATGACATATACAATAGGCTTATCATGTATTTTTACCAAATTAGAGAGGAACAGGAAACTTTCCGAGCTGTTTACAGGCTGTCGGTTATTGGCGTTATAGATGACTACGAAGTTGATTACAATGCAGAAACTGTCTCATTAATAGTAACCAAACATGAGGATCATTACTATATAAACAAGGTCATAGATTATATAAAGCGATATGATTCTCCCGAATTCGTAAAGTCGGTTGAAAGCGAAATCCTCAGCCGAAAGGGTGATACAGTAGTACAAAAATGCTGCTCCTTTTTAACCTCTTTTGTTTATGACAAAATTGGCAAGAAACGCTTGGAAAACATCGATGTGATGGAGCATGCTATCAAATCAGAAAATTTTGTGGAATATGTGAATGTATATTTCGATTCCAGATACACTCCCGAATTCAGAGAAAAATCAGGAGAAGATCCGATTGATTGGATCTGGCCTTTCCTAGATAAGGAAGCTTCTGGTTCGGATTCAATCAGCCACATTCGAGGTGCCTGTGATCGTTTGCTCGTCGAAAGACCCAACTTACCATCATTGAGGTTTTTACGCGCATTTGCCAATTTTTGTAGTCATGACAAAAATCAGGCCATGATTGACCTGCGTGAGGGTTGGAAGTATCACCAGAAGTTATTTAACTGTACAGAAAGGGATTACGCATCATTTTTATCGATTTTCTACAAGAAATTAATTGCCTACAGCAGAGATGTGGCTAGGCATCTGGAACCTGAATTTTTAAATTATCATTTAAATTGGTTAAGTACCTATAATAGCTTTCCCTCAGAGGTGAATGAATGAGTAATATAGCCGACATAAGCGATGGTTTATTGAAAATGGAAGATGAACTTAAGTCTTTCCATGAAGTTGTAGAGTTAGTTGATGAAGCAAAGGCAACAGCAACAAGTACTATCGAAGCTTCCAATGCATTAAATGCTTCAGCCCAAGAGTTGACCAAAAATGTGGGTGGTCTGGTTCTTAATATTCACAACTTGGATCTAGATAACAAAATTGAATTGTTAAACAATCTAGCAACGAACTTGCGTGAAGATCTCAATTCAGTTTCATTTCAAGTTACTTCTCTGGGAGAAAATTCGCAGAGAGGGTTTGATCACCTTGATTCTAGGCTGAATGAAAAAATCCAAACGGTCCAGACAGAAATACATGACAGTTTGGTGATGCTCAATGGTGAAATCAAGGGGAGAATTGAGTCCTTTGAGGCAGAAGTTGAAAGACTAAACAAAGAAGCGAATTCGTTTCACCAAAAGAGCCAATTAGAAAGCGAGAGGGTAGACAAGTTTTTACTGGTTCTTACGATTTTAGGATCACTGGCTGTCCTGTTGCTCATCATAATTCTAATCATGAATATTGCATGAGCTTGCTACTGACAACATAAAAATGCCGTGGTGTGGCTTGATTCCTTTGTAACTTGGTGTCGGTTTTGCTTGACACCATCGGCGGTTTTCCATATAATATGTGTCTGCTTTCCCTGGTAGCTCAATTGGCAGAGCGGGCGGCTGTTAACTGCTAGGTTAGAGGTTCGAGTCCTCTCCGGGGAGCTGAAGAGAGAGTCTCTGGCATGCCAGAGACCTTTTTTTCGAACAGGCTGTGCTATAATATCAGCCACAAAATGGTCCTGTAGCTCAATTGGCAGAGCAAGCGCCTCTTAAGCGTTAGGTTCTCGGTTCGAGTCCGAGCAGGATCATTTTTATATATAATCCTTTCGTCGGCCGGATTACGTAGTTCAATCCGGCTTTTTTGTTAGATCCAGGTTAGGTTCTTGGTTCGGTACTGGCAAGCCAGCGGGCTGCGCACTCCGGTCAGGATCATTATTTTATTTAATCCTTTCGTAGGTCGGAATGAGACTGCCAGAGTATGTTGGTATTTTGGGAACCTAACGCGGTCTCACTCCGGCAAAAGCTTCAAAAGTCACAGGCATTGGTGACAAAGCGAAATTGTTTTTCCCTAACAATAGGCGGAGTGGTGAACAGCACACCATTCCGCCCTACATAGGCCGGTTTGCCGGGTTCAACTGCGGAATACCCAGCGGGCACTTTGTCTTGCCCTATACGGATCTTTTGGTCAATCAGAAAAGCGGCAAACTCTGGCAGCAAAGCTGCCAGGGTGGGCAGAAGCCCATTCCACCCTGCGAGGACTCACCCCAGCTAAAAATCAAACATCTTAAGAACCCGCATATCAGATCATTTAATGATCATCGGTAGGAAAATTCTGGGTTCATACTCATACGCGCCAATATCACAGCCACCTCCTAGCGGCCTCCTGACGCCGCGCTGGTCAGTTTTGGGACAGATAGCCGGGTCGCCAGCGTCAATTGCTGAACTGCCGGAGAGCAGTGCATGGGTTTGGCTGAAGCCGCCATTATCAGCCAGCGGTCCTAAAAGCGGGTCATCTGTGATGATGTGTGTACCCTCGGGGTAACCGCCCTGGATAACACTGTAGGAGACATCCGGATAAGTGCTTCCTGCAATATAAATTTGATCAGGTGTGTTTTCCCACAAAATCGCATTGACTACATCGGAAGGGTCACTTTGAGGTGAGTAATTATACAGACCTCCACCCATGCCGTTAGCAGCTGTATTGCCATAAAATGTCACATTGATCAACGTTGAACCGCTGTAATCGTTATACAACCCACCCCCATAACCAGCCGCGTTTCCCGAAAAAGTAACATTGGTCAGAGTGGGGTGGGTATTGTTGCCGGCGTTATACATACCGCCGCCTCTTAATCCGGCAGTATTCCCAATAAAACTGACGTTTGTCAAGAGTGGGCTTCCTCCCTGGCTAGTCATCCCTCCCCCAGTATTCTCTGCTGAGTTCCCTGAAAAGAGAACATCAGTCAGTGTGGGGCTGCTGTTTTCGTTGTGCATCCCACCGCCAGAACCTGAGGAGTTTTCATTGAAAGTCACATTTGTCAGGGTGGGATTGCTGTTATCTTGGTTAACCATCCCAGACCACTCAGTGTTAGCAGTAAAGTTCACATCGGTCAGTATCGGACTGCTGCTCATGTTGTTGTAAATTCCACCCCCCTTGTTTTCCAGAAAGGTCACAAAAGTCAATGTAGGGCAGCTGTTGTCGGAGTTGTACATCCCAGCGCCTCCATGAGTGGCAGAATTTCCAGTGAATTCAAGGTTGCTTAAGGTCGGGCTGCTATTGAAGTTGTACATGCCAGCACCAATGTCATTGCTTTCCCAGGAATCACCATCCGCATTCCCACCAAAGATGATGAATCCATCCAGCCTGGCGAGACGGTTCACATCGGTTGCGGTAAGCACGTGATAACTGTTCTCTTCGTTGTTGGCAAAACCCTCTTCATCATCCCCATTCAAGTCACCGCTGAGGATTGTGGAGTGGAGTTCCCAATTTCGATCTTCCCAGGCTCCGCCATCGGCTGGAAATCCCCCGAATATCTTTAAGCCAGATTCCAATTCAAAACTAATGGTTCGGTCCCCTGTAGTAGTAGGAATGTAAGTTCCTGCGGCTACCCAGATCTGATCAGGCAGCTTTCCCATGGCGGTCTGCAGGTCGCAGGCCTCATCCCAGCTGGAGCAATCGCCCGCTTCTCCCTGTTTGACGTACAGGACTTCAGGTGGTTCTTGAAAAAGCGAAGCGGCTGACGCGGTTGAGCTTAGACTTAGCAGAACGATCAAACTGAACAGAATTGATTTAATTGCCTTCATTGCGTACACCTGCCCTTTCTTGGGTACTGAAAAGGATGAATGTATTGATTGTAACCCCAAGTCTTTGATAATATCGTTATTCTGACAGAGATTAATAAACATTTACCTGACAATAAATAGATTATTACCACATCCATCCTTTGTTTCTGCAGTCAAGAACCTTCATTTTGTAATCTGGCTACAAAAAAATAAGCGGGCGCTCTTTAGATCAATATTCTCAACCTGTATGATCCAAACAAAAATACGTTAAACTGAAGGGGTAAGGTGAACTATGAAAAAAATCATTGTCCTCTATCGCTCCAAAACTGGTTTTTCAAAACGCTATGCCGAGTGGATCGCTGAAGATCTGGCTAGTGAATGCCGCCCCATCAAAGGCATAAAGCTTGATGATCTCAAGGAATATGGGCTGGTGATCTACGGCGCGGGCGTTTACGCTGGAATGATCGCCGGCGCGGGCAAGATCAAGAACTGGATGGAGAAGTCGCCTGAAAAAACCTGGGTGGTATTTGCTACCGGAGCAACCCCTCCAAAAGCAGGTTACGAGGAGTTGATCTTCAAGACCAACTTCCGCAAAGGGGAAAACCGCCCCGCCCATTTTTACTACTTTCTCTCCGGGATTAACTACGAAAAAATGGGCTTTTTCAACCGTATCTTGATGAAGTTTTTCTCAGGCATGTCTGCGAGAAAGAACGGCACGACCCAATCCACGAGTCAGATTTCGATTGATCTGGCAAATCGCGAATACATTAAGGACTTACTGGGCTACGTTCGCCTGAAAGCGAGATAAAGATGAAGCTTGAGCATGTTGCTCTATATGTGGAAGACCTGGAGGCAATCAAAAATTTTTACACCCGCTATTTTTGTGCCACAGCCAACCAAAAATACCACAACCCGCGAACCGGGCTGCAGACCTACTTTCTCAGTTTTGAGGGCGGCGCGCGCCTCGAGATCATGCACCGCCCCGGAATGGGCTTTAGATCATCTGGTGAGCATCCGCTCGGCTACACACACATCTCATTCAAACTCGGCTCGGCAGAAAAGGTCGACCAGCTTACCAAACAACTGCAGGAAGGTGGTTGCCCTCTGTTGAATGGTCCCCGCACAACCGGCGATGGCTATTACGAAAGTGTTCTCAGCGACCCAGAGGGCAACCTGATCGAACTTGTTGCCTGATTCATCTCAAAAAATCTGCATCGGGGAAAATGCTTACTGAACAAGAAATGTTTGACCTGATCCTCAATTTCGCCCGGCAGGACGAACGCGCCCGGGTGGCGGCGATGAAATGCCCTATACCATCGCTCACCTGGGGCTGATGCGCCAACAACTGATGACCATGCTCAGCTGGCAGGTGGGGCTGGAAAAAGGCTTCACTTTCTCGATCGGAAAACAATTTAAGTATCTGCAGCAGCATTTGAGCTACACCACCTGGAAGCGATTGTGTGCCACCTGGAATACCGGCAGCCCCGAAGCTTGTGGGAAAGCGCTCAGCGGCATGCTGGCTTTGTTTCGCGAGGTCTCAAAGGATGTGTCGGAGCGTTTTGGCTATGAATATTCGGACTATGATTCGAAAGTAAGCGACTATTTGGGCAGGCTGGGAATAAACGCCCATTAGATATTTCTTGAAATTTTCCTTGGTGTCATAACAAAGTGTCATAACAAAGCCCGCCATCTTGTGGGCTTTGTTATAATCAAAGGAGGGCATTTCCCCGCAGCTTGCTGCGAAAAACAGTAAGATAGAAGTATGATGTAAGTACAGTAGGGCAACGAGGAAGTGAAGAAACGATTAGGAAGTACGTTCAAGAGCAAGGGATTGAAAAGGAATACAGACGGTTACATTATGACGAACAGCTTAAATTATTTTAGCAAGGATAAAAAACAAAGTTGATACCCCGCAGCTTGCTGCGGGGAGGATTCATTTAGCCAAAACCACTCAGGAGGCTCACCCAATGTCCGGTCCGAGAGAAATTCACGCGCCCACAGGCACCCAACTCACTTGCAAAAACTGGTTGATCGAAGCGGCTTACCGCATGATCCAGAACAACCTTGATCCAGCGGTCGCCGAAGACCCAGACCGCCTGGTAGTTTACGGCGGTCGTGGGCAGGCTGCCCGTTCCTGGGAAGCCTTTGACACTATCCTTGCGTCGCTGCGGGATCTTGAAGAAGACGAGACTCTGCTGGTGCAATCCGGTAAGCCAGTCGGGATCTTCCGCACGCACACAGACGCGCCCAGGGTGCTGATTGCTAACTCGAACCTGGTGCCCCATTGGGCAACCCAGGAACACTTCGATGAACTGGCTGCCAAAGGCTTGATCATGTACGGTCAGATGACCGCCGGATCCTGGATTTACATTGGCACCCAGGGTATCCTGCAGGGCACCTACGAAACGCTTGGCTCGCTCGCTCAGCAGCATGGCTGGCCTTCGTTGAAAGGTAAGTTCGTACTCACTGCCGGTCTGGGGGGTATGGGCGGTGCCCAACCGATGGCAATCACCATGAACGAAGGTGTCGGCCTGATCGTTGAGGTGGACCCGGAGCGTGCAAAGAAGCGCCTGGATATCGGCTACGTGGACGTGGTCACGGACAATCTCGAAGACGCCATGACCCAGGTGGAAGAGGCTCTCGAACAGCAGATTCCCAAATCCATTGGGTTGATTGGCAATGCCGCAGACGTCTACACCGAACTGCTGCTGCGCGGTGTCATCCCGGATGTGGTCACCGACCAAACCTCGGCGCATGATCCGCTCTCTTACGTTCCTGACGGGATGAGCCTGACCGCAGCCTGCCAGCTGCGCCAGAGCGACCCTGAAAAGTACGCCAAACTTTCGCTCAAAACTATGGCAAAACATGTTGAGGCAATGCTGGGCATGCAAAAGCGAGGGGCGATCGTCTTTGACTACGGCAACAACATCCGCCAGCGCGCGTTTGACCAGGGTGTGACAAACGCGTTTGACTTCCCGGGCTTTGTGCCGGCATACATCCGCCCCCTCTTCTGCGAAGGCAAAGGTCCCTTCCGCTGGGTGGCGCTCTCGGGAGACCCGGAAGATATTTACAAGACCGACCAAAAACTGATGGAACTTTTCCCGGAAGACGCGCATCTTCACCGCTGGCTGAAAATGGCAAGAGAACAGGTGCCTTTCCAGGGGCTGCCTTCGCGCATTTGCTGGCTGGGTTACGGGGAGCGTGATAAGGCTGCCTTGGCATTCAATGAAATGGTTGCCAACGGCACGCTGAAAGCCCCGATCGTGATCGGGCGCGACCATTTGGATGCCGGCTCGGTGGCTTCGCCTAACCGCGAAACCGAATCCATGCTGGATGGTACGGATGCCGTCAGCGATTGGCCGATCCTCAACGCCCTGCTCAACACTGCCAACGGCGCCACCTGGGTCAGCTTCCACCACGGCGGCGGCGTGGGCATCGGCTTTAGCCAGCATGCCGGGCAGGTGATTGTGGCTGATGGTAGCCCGGAAGCTGCCAGGCGCCTCAAGCGTGTCATGTTGGGTGATCCCGGAACAGGCGTTATGCGGCACGTGGATGCCGGTTATCCGGAGGCAATTAAATTTGCTAAAGAACACGGAGTGAAAATTCCGATGATACCCAAAGAATAATAGAGGCGGATGAAAACAAGAAGGGTACTTTTCTTTATTTTGGCGATCCTGATAGGGGGAGGCGCAGGGCTGGCCTTCGGCTGGACGATGATGCCGCCTGCCGCTCCGAAGGATGCGCCTATTGCCAGCCTTCGAGCGGACTTCAAGACCGACCTTGTGCTGATGGTTGCGGAGGATTTCCAGACCGAACCGGACTCCATGCAGGCTCTCACACAGCTGGACCGGCTGGATGAGGGCGACCCCATTACATTGCTGGGCAACAGCCTTCAGTATGCTCAGGCGATCGGTTATCCCGAAGAAGACCTGAACCTGATGCGCAACCTGCTCAACGACATTGATGCTGAAATTTACCTGCAGTGGATTGAAACCAGGGTGCAATGATGGAAGCAAAAACCCCAGTTCAAACCCATTGGTATTTGCTGACCGGCTTGGTGTTGGGTCTGGCTATTGGGCTGGTGATTTCGCTGCTGATCTTCCCGGCGGTCA
>DDWY01000095.1:0-50571 GCA_002347705.1 Anaerolineaceae bacterium UBA2274
CTGGCGCGGATGCCGCCAAGTTCCAAAACTTTCGCGGTCCTGAAATCGTTTCGGATTATGGCTTCAGCCATATGAACTCGCAGGTTTCACACCAGGCAAAATGGAAAAAAACTGTCACCCAGGTATACAACGAAGCCTCCGTGCCTTTCGACTGGACGCCAATCCTCAAGGAAGAATGCGACAAAGTGGGCATCACTTACTTCTCCTCCCCCTACGACTTTGACGCTGTTGACATGCTCGACCCCTTTGTGCCTGCTTACAAAATTGGCTCCGGCGACATCACCTGGATCGAAGCCTGTTTGCACATGGCGCGCAAGGGCAAGCCTGTCCTGCTCGCCACAGGCGCTTCCACCATTGGCGACGTTCAACGCGCGGTGGATGCCATCCTGCCAGTAAACCCGCAACTTGTGCTGATGCAGTGCAACACCAACTACACCGCCGCCGACGGCAACTTCGACAATATCCACCTCAACGTGCTCAAAACCTACCGCCAGATGTGGCCGGACCTCATCCTGGGGCTTAGCGATCATACCCACGGGCATGCAACCGTTCTTGGAGCGGTTGCTTTGGGCGCGCGCGTGGTGGAGAAACACTTCACCGATGATAACAACCGCGAAGGTCCTGACCATGCCTTTGCCATGAACCCCACCAGTTGGGCTGAGATGGTCACTGCAACCCGCCAGTTGGAACGCGCGCTGGGCTCGGCAAACAAAACCATCGCGGAAAACGAGCACGATACGGTTGTGGTGCAGCGCCGCTGCCTGCGTGCCGCGCGGGATATCAAAGCTGGGCAGACGCTGACCCGCGAGATGATCGACGTTTTACGCCCTGCCACGCCCGGTGCCATTATGCCTTATGATATCGAACAGGTTGTTGGGCGCGCCGCCCGCCAGGATATTCCTGCCGGGCAGGAACTGCGCTGGACACAGCTTGGATAGGAACTGATGCGCATTTTGTACTTCACCCGTGCCGATTCTGTGCACGATCAACGCTTTATGGCAGCCCTGGCGGAAAGCGGGCATGAGGGTTTCGTGCTGCGCCTTCTCCCCGGGGAGTACCCCACACCCAGCGGCATCAAAACGCTGGAGTGGAGCGGCAGCAAAAACCAGTTGACTGAAAACGATATCCCCCGCCTCAACCAGGAGCTTAGCGATCTGCTCAAGGAAGTTCAACCAGACCTGGTGCATGCAGGACCCCTGCAGGACTTGGCGTTTCTGGTCGCAAGGACCGGTTTCAAACCGCTCTTGAGCATGAGTTGGGGATTTGACCTGATGCACGATGTTTTGGTAAGCCCGGATGCCGCTGAAAAAGCACGTTTCGCCCTCGGGCACTCCGCGCGCCTGATCACAGATGCCCACTGCTCCGCCGCACAAGCGGTGCACCTGGGCTTTGACCCCGAGAAAATTTGCATTTTCCCCTGGGGGGTTGATCTGGCTCACTTCACACCAGCTTCTGCCCGCGTCCGCGGCACGGTCTGGCGCGAACGGCAAGGCTGGGGCGATAAGAGTGTGCTGCTCTGCCTGCGCAGTTGGGAACCCAACTATGGGGTGGATGTTTTGCTTCATGCTTTCGTTGAAGCAGCCCAAAAGGACGACAGTCTGCGCCTGATCCTGCTCGGAGATGGCAGTCAGCGCGAGCAATTGCTCTCCATCCTGGAAGAAGCTAAAGTGAACGACAAGGTCTTTTTGGGTGGGCGCGTGCCCAACCAGGACCTGATCACCTATTATGGAGCGGCAGATATTTACGTTACGCCCAGCCACGTGGATGGCTCATCGGTTTCCCTGATGGAAGCCATGGCATGCGCTTTGCCCACCATCGCGTCAGACATTCCAGCCAACGCTGAGTGGATCGCTGAGGGGCAAACCGGCTGGTTATTCCCCGATGGAGATCACCACGCCCTGGCAGAACTGCTCTTACAAACCTCATCATCCGATCTCTCTTCTGTCGGAAAGCGCGCGCGCAAAGTTGCCGAAAAACGCGCTGACTGGCAGCGGAATAAACAATTGCTGTTCCTGTGCTGGGAACAAGCCCTGACCTCTTCAAAAGGAGCGTCTCAATGAAAATTAGAATCCTGCTTATCCTCTTGGGCCTGATGATTCTTACTACAGCCTGCAATCTGCCTTCCTTTGGCACAAAAGATACGCCTGTTCCCCCAACGCCAACTCCCACCCCCGACACCGGCATGCAGCTTTACTACGGCACCGGCATGCAGATCATGCTGCCCAAATCTTATATATCCGAAGATATCGACAGCGCCTTGCCAACGATCATTGCCACGATCAAGGATTTTGTGGGCGGCGAGTCTGGCCCGCTTTCAGGCCTGGTGGACAGCATTGAAGGCAATATCGGTTGGTATGGCTATGACGGTGGGACGGCTGCGATCTATCCCACCCGCCTGATCATCCTGCGCAACAAGGCCTTCTCGAAATTGCCAGTCAGTATGATCACTATGGGGCTCGAGCAAGTCCTTGGCGGTGATTCTGCCATGGTAGACAGCGACTCGGTCAAACTTGGCGGTCGCAATATCACACGCCTGAGCTATTCCAAGGACTCGAGCGCCTGGGTAGCCTACCTGTTTAAGGAAGCGGATTACCTCTGGATGGCGCTTTATCTCACCACACCAGCCAACATGGCCGCTGAGATGACCAACTTTGAGCTTAGCGTGGGTTCGATCCAGATCGACGCAGTTCAGCCGGCACCCTAACGGAGCAATGTGAGCGAACAAAAGACTGTTGCGATCATCCAGGCCCGTATGAGCTCCTCGCGCCTGCCAGGCAAAGTTCTGCGCCTGGTGGGAAGCCAGCCGATGTTGGCACGCGTTGTGGCACGCGCCAGTCGCGCCAGCCTGGTGGAAGAGGTTATGGTGGCAACCACCACTGATCCCAGCGATGAGCCAATTGCCGAATTCTGCGAAAAGGCAGGGATTACCTGCTTCAGGGGTGACCTCTACGACGTGTTGGACCGCTATTACCAGGCTGCCAGGCTTAGCGGCGCGGGTGTGGTGGTGAGACTGACCGCGGATTGCCCATTCATCGACCCGGAAGAGATCGATCGAACCATCACCCATTTCCATCTGACCTGCGCAGACTTCACCGCGAACCGCCTGCCTCCACCTTTCAGACGCACAAGCGCCATAGGCATGGATACAGAGGTGGTCTCATTTGCCGCGCTTGAACGCGCCTGGCAGGAAGCCACTCAGCCTTTTGAACGCGAACACGTCATGCCCTACCTCTACGACATGCCCGGTCGTTTCAAGATCAGCGTCGCCGATTGGAATAAAGACCTCAGCCATTTGCGGTTTACGGTCGACACGCCTGAAGATCTCGAGCTTGCCAACCAGGTTTATGCAGCTTTCGATGACCATGACGATTTCACCCTGCAAGACCTGCTGGCTGCCAACGCGCGCCATCCTGAATGGCAGGCCCAGTTGGCTGGAATAAAACACAAGGACCTTTTTGAGGTTGATGAACGTGCCGAAGGGCTGGACCAGGGGCAAACAGCAGAAAGAAATGAGCCTCCACATGACAGCGATTAAGCCCGCATCTGAACTCCATTGTCCGCTTTGCGGAAAATCAAAAGCCACAGTCATTTCCGAGATGGACTCGTTTGGCTTCAATGTCCGATATTACCTCTGCCAGACTTGCGGTTTTGTCTATCAAAACCCGGGCGAGAGCGCTGCGGCGGATCCGGCTTTTTACGAAGAAACTTATCGCAAGCTTTACCAGGCAACCGAAGAACCCACCGCCAAAGACTTGCGCCAGCAGCTGCTGCGCGCGGAATACCAGCTCAATCTACTGCAGCAGCACGGCGTCTGCCGGCTGTGGCGCGCGCTGGATATTGGCGCATCTTCCGGCACCTTGATGCAAACCATCCACGAAGCTTACGGACCGGAAATGATCGGTGTGGAACCGGGCAATGCCTACCGCAAGTTGGCGGAAGAAAAGGGCTTCAAACTTTACGCCTCCATCGAGCAGCTCCGAAGCAACGAAACAGCTAAATTTGACCTGGTGACCATGATGCACGTGCTCGAACACCTCGAAGACCCGCTGGGAACACTGAGAGAGATCAGGACCGCCCTGTTGGAGGATCATGGCTTTTTGCTGGTGGAGGTACCTAACTTTTACGCGCACGACTCCTATGAACTGGCACATTTGAGCTGCTTTACCGAACACAGCCTGAGTGAAATGCTCAAGCAGGCTGGTTATAAGATCATGCACACGCGCAAGCACGGCTATCCGCGCTCGGAGACACTCGAGCTTTACCTGGCTGTACTTGCCCGCCCAGAGACTGACACGGATGAGACTTTAGCGATAATTCCCGAAAGGAACGTTGCTCTCAAACGCACCTTGGGCACGCTCAAACGGAAATTGCTGAGCAAACTCATGCCGGGCAAAACCTGGCTGCCCCTGGAGGACAAAGCCTGATGCCGCCCATCCTGACCCTCTTCACGGCTCCCAAGCCCTTCACCAACCCGCACATTACTCTGATCCAGCGCAACGCGCTTAAAAGCTGGCAGGCACTGGGAGAGGCGGTTGAGATTGTGTTGATTGGCACCGATGAGGGCATCGCGGAAGTTGCCGCTGAGTTCGGCTTCCGGCATCTGCCAGATGTACCCGTCAACTCGCTTGGCACGCCCCTCATCAGCGGCATCTTCAAGCTCGGCCGCGAGGCGAACCAAAGCCCGTTGCTGGCTTATGTCAATGCCGATATCATCCTTTTCCCCGAATTTTTGGACGTCACTCAGCAAGTTGCGGCAAAATTGCCAAAGTTTCTGCTGGTGGGGCAGCGCTGGGATTTGGAAGTCAGCGAACCATTAACCTTCGAGGGCGATTGGGTTGAACCTCTGCGCCGGCGTACCTGGCGGGATGGCAAACTGCACGAGCGGGCTGGGAGCGACTATTTCGTTTTCCCTCGCGCGTGTTTCCAGCATATCCCGGATTTCACGGTCGGGCGTGCGGGCTGGGATAACTGGATGATCTTCAAAGCCCGGCAGGAAAACTGGCCGGTGGTGGACTGCACCTCCGACCTCGACATCATCCACCAAAATCACGACTACAGCCACCTGCCAAACGGACAGCCGCACTACCGACTGCCGGAAACAGGTGAGAATATCCGCCTGGCAGGCGGACGGCGTACGATTTTTGATCTCAACGATGCTTCGCATCGCCTGGTCCACGGCAATCTAGAAGCCATGCCGCGCGACTGGAAAGGCAAACTGCGCGAGTTCCAGAACCGCCCAATGCTCAAAAATAACAATTTTGCGCTCACCCAGCTACTCTTCACCCTGTTTCAACCGAAGCGGGCCTGGGTTGAGTTCTGGAAGAACCGGGAGATGCAAAAAATTATGCTGTCATCCCGGGATTTGGCATCTAAATAGAGGAGTTGGCTATGCGAGTTGGGCAAAATCCTGCAAAAACAGTTAAAGAAGTAGCAAAGCCGAAGCGGATCACGGTTGCTGTGCTGAACTACATCCCATTCATGAGCGGCTTCTTCGCGGAAACCTTCGACGTGCTCAAGCTCTGCCTCGGCAGCATCTGGGAGAACAGCGATTTGCCCTATGACCTGCTGGTGTTCGACAACGCGTCCTGCCCGGAGGTGCGAGAATACCTGGTGCAGAAGCAGCAAGAGGGCAAGATCCAGTTCCTGATCCTTTCGGACACCAACCTGGGCAAGGGCGGCGCATGGAACATCATGCTGGCTGCCGCTCCAGGAGAGGTCATCGCCTACACGGATAATGATTGCTACTTTTTTCCGGGCTGGCTTTCCAACTCGCTCAAAGTTCTCGAGACCTACCCCAACGTGGGCATGGTCACTTCCCGCCCGATTGCCAATGACAACGATTACAACTCCAGCACGGTTGCCTGGGCGCAGAGCGAACCCGAAGCAGAAATCCAGTTTGGCAAATTCCTGAAATGGGAAGATTTATTCTCTTTTGTTTCCAGTCTCGGCGTTACCGAGGAAGATGCCCAACAGCGATATGCCGTTCTTGAGGATGCTACTCTTTCGTACAAGGGCGTGCCCGCCTACCTGGGAGCGATCCATTATCAATTCCTGGCATACAAACACGTTTTGCAGCAGTTCCTGCCATTTGATATGGATCGTCCCATGGGGCAGGTGCAGCGCCTGGATGGCAAGGTCAACGATGCCGGCTATCTGCGCCTGATGACTGCCACGCCTTATATGCAGAACATGAGCAACCAGGTTCCGGACTGGGTCAAGCAAGAGACACAAAAAATTGCCAGCAAGGTGCCGGAAAAGAAAAGCGGTTTCCAGCTGAAGAACCTGCGCGTCATCAAGTGGCCTCTGATGCGCCTTTATGATTGGATCTTCAAAATTTACTGGAGAGAAGAATAGCTTCCCACCAGGTAATGGAGAGATAGATGAAATTCTTGATTTCAGGCTTAGGTTCCATCGGCAGACGCCATTTGCGCAATCTACGCGCGCTGGGGCAGGAAGACATCATCCTCTACCGCACCCATCAAGCCACCTTGCCAGACGTGGAGCTTGGCGATTTGCCAACTTTCACAGAGCTAAGCCTCGCGTTCGCCGAAAAACCGGATGGTGTCATCATCGCCAACCCTACCGCGCTGCATTTGGAAGTGGCAACAGCCGCCGCTAAGGCTGGCGCGGCACTGCTGATTGAAAAGCCGATATCCGACAGTCTCGCGGGGCTTGGCGAACTGCAATCAGCGCTCAAACTGAGCGATAAGCCGGCGATGGTGGGGTTTCACTTCCGCTTTCACCCGGTGCTGAACAGGGTCAAGACCCTGCTCGAGAGCGGTCAGCTTGGCAAGCCGCTCTCTGCCCGCGCCCACTGGGGTGAGTATCTCCCCGGCTGGCACCCCTGGGAGGACTACCGCCGCTCCTACGCTGCCCGCGCGGACCTTGGCGGGGGAGTAGTTAATACGCTTTCACACCCTTTGGACTATTTGCGCTGGCTGCTGGGAGAAGTCAAAAGCGTCAGCGCCTGGACTGGCAAGCTGAGCGAACTTGAGCTGGACGTGGAAGATAACGCCGACATACTCCTGCGCTTTGCTGCAGGGGAGGCAGCTCGCGTGCATTTGGATTACTACCAACGCCCGCCTTCCCACACACTCGAGATCACCTGCGAGGGTGGTCGAATCTGCTGGGATAACGCCAGCGGTGAAGCCAGTGTCTTCCATGGCCAAAGCGGCGCAACCGACCTGATGGTGCCTCCGGAAGGTTTTGAGCGCAACCAGATGTTTCTTGACGAAATGGCAACCTTTGTGCGCCTTTGTGAGGGTGAAACGCTGCCGCACTGCACACTCGCGGACGGTATTCGGGCTCAGGAGCTTGTGCTGGCGATCAAACAGTCTGCCGCGCAAGACGGCTGCATGGTCAGGCTTGCCTGATGGTAGAATTCAAACGATATCAACACGAGGAAACCATGAGTAATATCCTTGAAAAATTTGACCTCCACGGCAGAACAGCCGTCGTCACCGGCGGAGCTGGTCTTTTGGGGCGGCAGTTTTCGCTGGCTCTTGCCCAGGCAGGCGCCAACATCCTGGTAGCAGATCTGGCCCAAAGTGCTGCTGAATCCTACGCCCTCACCCTGCGCGAGCAGGGCTTGCGAGCTGAAGGCATCGGCGTGGACGTCACGGACCCCAATTCCACCCATGGGATGGCACAAGCCGCCCAGGAGATATTTGGCAGCCTCGACATTTTGGTCAACAGCGCCGCGCTTGACCCTAAGTTTGATCCTGCCAACGCCGGCGCGCAAGGTGCCAATGCTTTTGAAAGCTATTCGCTCGATTCCTGGCGCCAGGCGCTGGATGTCAACCTGACGGGCATGTTCCTCGCCTCGCAGGCTGCCGTGCAGCCCATGCTGGCAGCAGGCAAGGGCGTGATTATTAATATCTGCTCCACCTACGGGTTGGCTGGTCCGGATCAGCGCCTTTACGAGCGCCCGGATGGCAGCCGTTCCTTCAAACCGGCTTACTACTCCGTCACCAAAGCCGGCGTGTTGGGTTTCACGCGCTACCTGGCAGCCTATTATGCTGGCAAGAACATCCGCGTCAACGCCCTGACCCCTGGTGGGGTTTACAACGGGCACGATGAAATCTTCACAGCGCAATATTCTTCCCGCACCATCCTGGGGCGTATGGCAAACATCGATGAAATGAGTGCTGCCATGCTCTTCCTGTGTTCTGACGCCAGCAGCTATATGACCGGCAGCAACCTGGTGGTCGATGGAGGTTGGACGGCATGGTAGGCAAACCCGAAGTGTTGGCATTGATCCCGGCAAGGGGCGGCTCAAAGGGCATTCCCCGCAAGAACATCCGCGATTTTGCCGGCGCGCCGCTGATCGCCTACAGCATCGCCGCAGGGCTGCAGTCGCAATATGTAACGCGTGTGATCGTCTCCACCGATGACGATGAAATTGCCGCGGTTGCCCGCCAGTGGGGTGCCGAAACGCCCTTCCTGCGACCTGCAGAATTTGCCCGGGACGACACCACCGATTTACCAGTTTTTCAACAGGCTCTCGCCTGGCTGGCTGAACACGAGAACTATCACCCGGATTTCGTGGTGCAATTGCGCCCAACCTCGCCCGTGCGACCTGCTGGCTTGATCGATGAAGCTATTGAGCTGATGCTCACCAACCCCCAGGCAGATTGCGTGCGCGGCGTGGTGCCCAGCGGACAAAATCCCTTCAAGATGTGGCAGATTGAGCCGAATTCGCACCAGTTGCGTCCACTTCTAAGCCTGCCAAAGCTCAAGGAACCCTACAACGCTCCGCGCCAGGAGCTGCCGAAAACTTACTGGCAGACAGGTCACGTGGATGTTATCCGCACCAGCACCATCCATGAAAAAGGGTCTCTGACTGGCGACGTCATTTTGCCGGTGCTGATTGACCCGCGCTATACGGTGGATATCGATACCCCTGCCGATATGGCGCGCTATGCGCGGCTGATGCAGGATTACAAGCTTAAGCCAGTGGATCCTCTAAAGAGCCGCCGGCAGTTTCCGGCACAGCCGAAATTGTTGGTAATGGATTTTGACGGCGTCTTTACCGACGACACCGTCATCACCGACCAGGATGGGCGTGAAAGTGTGATCTGCAGCCGCTCAGACGGATTTGGGTTGGATATGCTGCGCCAGCACGGCAAGGTGCATGCCCTGATCCTCTCCCGGGAAGAAAACCCGGTGGTCAGTGCCAGGGCACGCAAACTGAAACTTGAAGTCTATCAGGGCTTGCAAGACAAGGCGCAGGCTATCCAGCAGCTCATTAAAGAACGCAAATTAAGCCCGGCTGATGTCATTTACATTGGAAACGACCTGAACGATCTGCCTGTATTGCCTTTTGTGGGATATTTTGCCTGTCCGCAGGACGCGCATACCGAAGTAACACGGCGTGCAGACCTGGTGCTGAACAAACCCGGCGGTCGTGGTGCTATCCGCGAATTGATTGAAATTATTCTTAGGAGCGAACATGAATCGTGAAGTGAGTATTGGTAACCGCAAGATTGGTGACGGACATCCCGCTTACATTATTGGCGAAATCGGTATCAACCACAACGGCGACATTGACGTCGCGAAAAAATTGATGGAGGTCGCCAAAAGGTCCGGCGCGGACGCGGTCAAATTCCAGAAACGCACACCCGAACTGTGTGTGCCCGAACATCAGCGCAGCCAGATGCGCGACACCCCCTGGGGTTACATCACTTACCTTGATTATCGCCACAAAGTGGAGTTCGACGAGGAAGCTTACACCGAGATCGACCGCTTTGCCAAAGAAATTGGCATCGATTGGTTTGCGTCTTCCTGGGATATCCCGTCGCTTGAATTCATCGAGCGCTTCAATCCACCTGCCCACAAACTTCCTTCAGCCCTGCTGACGGACCTGGAGCTCTTGCGGGCTTACCGCGCCACGGGCAAACCCATGATCGTCTCAACCGGGATGTCCACTCTCAACGAAATTAAGTCCGCCTTGGAAATCATCGGCGAAGAGAACCTGATCCTCTGCCACACCACCAGCAGTTATCCCTGCCCGCCAGAGGAGCTAAACCTGCGCATGATCCAAACCCTGCGCGACATGACCAGCCTTTGCCCGATTGGATATTCCGGGCATGAAGTGGGCTTGGTGCCCTCGGCAGTGGCTGTGGCTCTGGGAGCCTGCATGGTGGAGCGCCACATCACGCTTGACCGCGCCATGTGGGGTTCAGATCAGAGCGCCTCGGTGGAGCCGCAAGGGCTTGCCAGCCTGGTTAAGTACATCCGCGTCACGGAGCGTTCGCTGGGCGATGGCGTTAAGCGCGTTTATGACAGCGAGCTGTCTTCCTTGAGCAAATTAAGGCGGTTTAGCCAGTAAGATGAAAACCCCAAAGTTTATTGAGCGCGCTCTCCTGCACCTGAAGCTTGAGGCGGCACATCGTGCCAACGATCGCCGTTTTGCCGCCCTTTCAAGCCGGGTAGTTGAAGCAGCCCCAGAAAAGACCGCGGCTCCTGTAATATTCTTTGACGTCTCCACCCGCTTGACTGGCACCAGCCTGAACGCGGCTTTTGCCGCCCTGAGCGCCTGGTCGCTCGAGCTCAAGGGTGTGCGCGTGATCCATTTTGTGTGTCAGCAAGGCCTGGCGCCCTGTGTATTTGGCACGAAACGCGGCGCTTTGCACCAAAATCCACCCTGCAGAGGATGCATGCGGCAGTCCGAAGCGCTTTTCGGGCAGTCAGAGGTGGTCTCTTTCGGGTTTGACGCTGAAGCACTGCCCCGGGGCTTACTTGAGCCTCTTGGACTTGATCAACTAAGCCGTTTCACTTATGCTGATCTGCCTCTTGGTGAGCTTGCGTTACCTTCAATGCGCTGGATCCTGCGCAGGCATCACTTAGCCGACAACGAACTGACACGCTCATTGTTCATGAAGTACATTCGCTCAGCCTATTCGCTGGCACTGCAGTTTGAAGCGCTGATTCAAGAGACGCAACCTCAGACGGTGGTAGTCTTCAACGGCATGCAGTACCCCGAAGCCACCGCAAGATGGATGGCGCGCAAACACGGCATCCGCGTCATCAGCCACGAAGTTGGCATCCGCCCCTTCAGCGCCTACTTCACCGAAGGGGATGCCACTGCCTACGACCTCGACATCCCAGCCGATTTCCAACTGAACGAAGCTCAAAATCAACGCCTGGACGACTATCTCAGCAAGCGCTTCAAAGGGGATTTCCACATGGCAGGGGTCAAGTTCTGGCCGGAAATGAGCGAGCTCAGCCCGGAATTCCAGCGAAAAGCGGCTAAATTCAAGCAGATGGTGCCAATCTTCACCAACGTCATCTTCGACACCAGCCAACCGCACGCCAACGTGGTATTTGAAGACATGTTCACCTGGCTCGATTCTCTGCTGATCACCGCCAGGGCGCATCCAGAAACCCTGTTTGTGATCCGTGCCCACCCGGACGAAGCCCGCGTTGGCAAAGCCAGCGAAGAGTCCGTGGCGGAGTGGGCGGAAGCACGCGGCCTGAGGAAAATCCCAAATCTGTACTTCATCCCGCCCAAGGAATATGTCAACTCCTACGATCTGATTCGCATGGCAAAATTCGTCTTGATCTACAATTCCACCATCGGGCTGGAAGCCTCTATCCTCGGCACGGCAGTGCTTTCGGCTGGCAAAGCGCGTTTCACCGCCTCCGAGGTTGCATGGTTACCGCAAACTAAAGCTGCCTACCAGGCTAAACTCGACTCCCTTTTGGACGCGGAAACGGTTGAGGCGCCACCACACTTCAAGCACAACGCCCGCCGCTTCCTCTACTGGCAGCTTTACCGCTCCTCGCTCAGCTTCGAAGACTTTTTGAAGCCGGACGGTGTCTGGGCGGGTTACGTAACCCTCAAAGAATTCCCCTGGCAGGCACTTCTACCCGAAAACTCAGTCACGCTGCAGACGATCCACGACGGCATCCTGCACAGTGGGGATTTTATGCTCAAGGAGGACCCCCAATGAAACTTGAAAAGATTGTTGCCCTGGTGCCCATGCGCCACGATTCCAAACGCGTGCCCGGAAAGAATTACCGACTGATGTGCGGCAAACCGCTTTACGCGCACATTATCGAGACCCTCCTATGCGTTGAAGCAATCAGCCAGGTAGTGGTGGACACGGATTCGCAGCCAGTGATTGAAGGGCTCTCGCGGGATTACCCGCAGGTGAAGGTGCTGCTGCGCCCGGAAGAATTGCGCGCCGACACCACCCCCACCAATGAGATCCTGATTCACGATACTGCCCAGGTGCCCGCCGATCTCTATCTGCAGACCCACAGCACCAATCCCTTGCTCAAAGCGGAAACGATCTGGCGCGCCATCGACCAGCTGCGTCAGTCCTACCCGGAGTACGATTCTCTTTTCGGCGTTACCCGCTTGCAGACCCGCCTGTGGGACGAACTTGGGCGTGCGGTAAACCATAACCCGGCCGTCCTGCTGCGCACGCAGGACCTTCCTCCGATCTACGAAGAAAACTCCTGCATCTACCTCTTCACCCGCGAGACCCTGATTTCGAGGCGCAACCGGCTGGGTGAGAGACCCATGATGTTTGAGATTGACGCCCGCGAAGCCACGGATATTGACGTGGAGCTGGATTTTGTCATCGCCGAGACGCTGATGACTCACCAAAATAAACAATGAGGTTATTCGAATGAAGAACGTCTTAGTTTCTGCCCCTTACCTGCTGCCTTTCATGGATCGCTTTACTCCCGTCCTGGAACATTTCGGCATCCATCCCATCATCCCGGAAGTCCATGAACGGCTTGAAGCGGAGGAAATCCTGCGCTATGCGGGTCAATTCGAAGGCACGATCTGCGGTGATGACCGCTACAACGCCGACGTCATCAAAGCCTGCCTGCCCGCCCTGAAGGTTATTTCCAAGTGGGGCACCGGTATCGACTCGATTGACAAGCAAGCCGCTGAATCCATGGGCGTACGCGTGATGAATACCCCCAACGCCTTTACCGTGCCCGTCTCTGAAAGCGTGCTGAACAGCATGCTCAACTTTGCCCGTCTCCAACCCTGGATGGACCGCGCCATGAAGGATGGCGTTTGGGACAAAATTCCCGGGCATACCCTGAGCGAATCAACCATTGGCGTTATTGGGGTGGGCAATTGCGGCAAGGCCGTGCTGAGAAGGGCGCGCGCCTTCGGTATGAAGCTGCTGGGAAACGATATCGTCGAGATCGCGCCTGACTTCCTGGTGGAAAACGGCGTGGAAATGACCACCCTGGAAGATTTGCTGCAGCGCGCGGACTATATCAGCCTCAACACCACCCTGACCCCTTCCGCCTATCATCTGATCAACGCGGAAACTCTGCGCCTGGTCAAACCCGACACGGTGCTGATCAACACGTCGCGCGGACCGGTGGTGCATGAAGTCGCGCTGGTTGAGGCACTCCAGCAAGGTCGCCTGCGCGGCGCGGCGCTGGACGTGTTCGAGCAGGAGCCTCTCCCGCAGGACAGCCCGCTTTTGCAGATGGATAACGTCATGCTCTCGCCCCATAACACCAACAGCAGCCCATTCTATTGGGAACGGGTCCACTGGAACACCCTGCGTAATTTGCTGATCGGGCTTGACATTCCGGTCGGCGATATCGCCAGCCTCAAAGCACTCGAAAAACACGCGTAATTCTGACAGAAGAGGACATGCCATGACCGAATCAAAGAAAACCATCCTGATCACCGGCGCCGCTGGGGGCGTGGGGCGGGCAACCGTGAAGCATTTCCATGAACGCGGCTACCGCGTGATCGGGGTTGACCGTCAGAGCGGTTACCCTGAATTCCCAGCCGATGGCATGTTCATCCAGGCAGACATCTCCGTGCCGGAGAACCTCGAGAAAATCTTCATCCAGGCAACCGAATTCTCACCGACGCTGGATGTGCTGGTGAACAATGCCGGCTTCCAGGTGACCAAACCCCTGGTTGAGACGACGGTTGAGGAATGGGATATGGTGATGGCTTCTAACCTGCGCTCAGTCTTCCTGGGCGCCAAGCTGGCTTACCCACTCTTGAAAGCGGAAGGCGGAGGAGCGATCGTGAACGTTTCGTCGGTACACGCCGTGGCTACCAGCTCTAATATCGCTGCCTATGCCGCCAGCAAAGGCGGACTGCTTGCGCTGACCCGCGCCATGGCGATCGAGTTCGCGCCGGATAACATTCGCGTGAACGCCGTGCTGCCCGGAGCGGTCGACACGCCCATGCTGCGTGCCGGCTTCCACCGCGGACGAGATAACGAGGCTTCCGAAGAGAGCCAACTGGCGGCTCTGGCAGCAAAAACCGTCAACGGACGCGTCGCGCTGCCCGAAGAAATCGCTTCGGTGATCTATTTTCTGGCAGATGGAGCTCAATCCAGCTTTATTACCGGGCAGGGGTTGGTGGCTGATGGCGGGGCAACCTGCCGCCTGAGCACTGAGTGAGTATGAGCCAGCTAAACCCACTCCCCAAAGTATCTCCGGCGGGTCGTTTTGCCCGCAACGGCTATGATTTCATCAAGCGCGTTCCTGAGCTGCCCGGAGCTTACCTGCACCCCTGGCGGCGCGAATCCCGCCGCAGGTTGGCGCGGCTGAAGGATAGCCACAAAGGAGAGCGCTGTTTCATCGTTGGCAATGGTCCCTCACTGAAAAATACCGACCTCAGCCTGCTGAAGAACGAGTTCGCCATCGGCATGAATCGGGTCTTTCTGGCATCCGAGGAGCTCGGTTTCACTCCGAGCTGCCTGGTTTGCGTCAATGATTTGGTGGTGGAGCAGTCAGTGTCTGAGTTCAATTCCTTACAAATGCCCAAATTTTTCTCTTGGCGCGCCAGCAAGTGGCTGCAGATGGACGACTGGATGCACTTCATCTACACCACCTACACCACCCCCAGGTTTTCTACCGATGTGCGCAGCCGGGTCTGGGAAGGCGCCACGGTAACCAACGTCTGCCTGCAGCTTGCCTACCACATGGGTTTCAGTGAGGTTGTTTTAATTGGCGTGGACCATAGCTTCGCCACCAAGGGGAAACCCAACACCACGGTGCAATCCGAGGGCGATGACCCCAACCACTTCTCCGCGGCTTACTTTGGCAAGGGCTTCCGCTGGCAGCTGCCAGACCTGGAAACCTCCGAAATGGGCTATCGCATGGCGCGCCAGGCTTACGAAAAGGTTGGCAGGCGCGTTCTGGACGCGACCCTCGGCGGCAAGCTGGATATCTTTGAAAAGGTTGATTACCAGAGTCTGTTTGGGTAATTCAGATAATAAAGCAGATTCTTCACTGCGTTCAGAATGACAAACAAACCCCTCGTAGATCGGATGTTGAAATTGTAGGTCGGACATAATAACTGTAGGTCGAACATAGTAACTGTAGGTCGGAATGAGACCGCCAGAAGATAATGAAAAATCCAACGCGTATTGCGGGCTCACTCCGACAAAAAGAATCCCTTCCATTAAATCTGGAAGGTCTGAATCGCGCGGCTAATAGCTGAACACTTTCGTACGGATGGGGCTTGCTCCATCCGCTGACTGTGAATGGCGGATTGAGCACATGAAGCTCGATTCCGACGCGATAGATGCCTGATTGGCGGAGTGCGCAAATGAGGTGCATTCCGCCCTACGCTGGTGTTGAATTGGCGGAGTGGTGAACCCTTGCAGCTACGCTGCGAGGGCAGGAGAACGCCATTCCGCCCTACGACTATTTGTCATCCAGAGCGCCAGCGAAGGATCTTAGGCAGTTCCTGATCAGATTCTTCACTGCGTTCAGAATGCCAAACGCTTTTATCCTGAGTATAACGAAAGATCTTCAGCGACTATAAAACTCTATTTCCTCTCACCCCCTCCAGCCCTCTTTTGGCGCAGGTCAAAGATCCTTGTAGCGCAGCGAAAAGAAGATGGGGGCAAGGGGGTGGGTTTGTCTATTACGGCACTTGATCTATAATTAGCACATGTCCACTCAGCCGCTCGTCTCCATCATCACCCCCTCCTTCAACCAGGCTGCCTTCCTCGAGCAGACAATTCGCTCTGTCCTGCAACAGGATTATCCCAACATTGAATACTGGGTCATCGATGGCGGCTCGACGGACAACAGCGTCGAGATCATCAAGCAATACGCGCCGAAACTGGCCGGCTGGGTTTCCGAAAAGGATCAAAGTCAGGCAGACGGAATCAACAAAGGGTTTGTCAAAGCCACGGGTGAGATCATCGGCTGGCTCAATTCGGATGACCTCTATTACCCAGGCGCAATCACTGGCGCGGTGGAAGCCTTCCGCCAGCATCCTGAAGCCTCTTTCGTTTTCAGCGACGTAGAGTCGATCGACGAACACGGCAAGGCCTTCAACCTGATGCGCTATGGCGATTGGAAGCTGCCCGACCTCATGACCTTTCACATTATCGGTCAGCCCGGGGTTTTCATGCGCCGCGCGGTGCTCGAGCAAGCTGGCTATCTGGACCTCGGTTACAACTACCTGCTGGATGTCCAGCTCTGGCTCAGAATGGCCGCGATCGCTGAGCCGCAATACGTGCCCGGAGAGGTCTGGGCAGCTGCACGCATCCACTCAGACGCCAAGAACATCGCCCATGCCCAGGATTTTGGCGCGGAAGCATTCCGGCTTGCCAAGTGGCTCTGCGAGGATGAACGCTTTTACCCGCTTTCCAGCAAATTGTTCAACAAAATCTGGGCGGGCGCACATCGCCTGAACGCCTTCTACCTGGTGGAAGCCGGTCAGTTCAAGCCCGCCTTGCGGTCGTACGCGAAGATGCTGCGCCTGTCGCCGTCCACATCGAAGGGAACCTTCAAACGCATGGGCTATGCCGCTCTTGGAGCTCTCGGCGCGCAGAACCTGAGGCAGAGTTACGCAAACTGGCGCTTGAAACACTATCAAAAGCGCCAGGACAAATAAAAAAAAGTAGGGTGGGTTGGCGTCTCATAGTATCTGCAAAAATACTCCTGGTGATAGCCAACCCACCACAATATGGACAAAGTAGTCCTATTACTGTCTCACAATGAGCCATAGTACGCCGCGTCAACACAGCTGTGCATGGTGGGTTGCCTATAGAAAAGCTCTGGAAGGTAAAGGTTGTATGACGCCAACCCACCCTACGGCTCTTCGAATAAATTAACTCAGTTGTAGGCCGGGTTCCGCAGTTGCAACCGACAATCCGGTGGGTCTTGTCATCCTGAACGCAGTGAAGGATCTGATTTCTAGTACGTAGATTCTTCGCAAAACAGGCTCAGAATGACAGGAATTTTCGGATTAAAAAACGCAATTCGACCTACAACTATGAGGAGATGGAGTTAAACGGGATGGGTATCACTGGTACAACACTTGATCTATAATAAACCCATGTCTACCCAACCACTCGTTTCCATCATCACCCCCTCCTTCAACCAGGCACGTTTCCTCAAGCAAACCATGCGCAGCGTGCTCGAGCAGGATTACCCCAACATTGAATACATCGTCATCGATGGCGGCTCCAGCGACGGCAGCCTGGAAATCATCCAAAAATACGCTGATCGCCTGGCATATTGGCAGAGTCAGAAAGACAAAGGGCAGACTGACGCCATCAACCAGGGCTTCGCGCGTGCCACTGGCGAGATCCTGGCATGGCTCAACTCCGATGATATGCTCTACCCTGGTGCTGTCAGCGCTGCTGTGCGGCAGCTCCAGGAGCACCCCGAAGTAGGCATGGTCTACGCCGACTGCCACTGGATCAACGCGGAAGGTGAAATCATCGGCAATTTCCCGGCTGCCCAGACCGACCTCAAAAAGCTGCGCCGCGGCTATGTGCACATCCCGCAGCAGACTGCTTTCTTCCGCGCGGTCCTCTGGCGCAAAGTGGCTCCGCTGGACGATAGTTTCTACTTTGCCATGGATTACGACCTCTGGACACGCCTGGCAAGCCACGCCCCGCTGCTCTATGTGCCAGAACTATGGGCGGCATTCCGCCTGCACGAAGACGCCAAATCCATCGCCGAAGATGACCGCTGCTGGCCGGAAATGCTGCGTGTGCACTACCGCGACGGCGGAAAGAAGCTTTCTTTGTTGACCCTGAAGTATGCGATCCGCAAGCTGGTGCAGCCTTTTTGGATGTGGCTGCGCAAGCGCCGGCTTTCCTGACTGGTTGAAAGGAGTTTGAGGTGGACATCAAGAAAAAATTGAGCACAGCTTTCATAATATTGAAACAGAAAGGCCCCGCAGGAGTCTGGCATACCATCCGCCAAAAAATGGTTGCTCTCACCTCCACCAACGAAAACGAAATCATTTTTGAAACCTTGCAGCACTCCATCACCACGGGCGTAATGTGCGACGTGGGGGCGCACCATGGGTATTGTCTGATCCCATTCGCGAAAGCCGGTTGGCAGGTGTTCGCCTTCGAGCCTGATCCTGATAATCGTTCTCAGTTGCTGGAAAACACGCGAACCCATTCCGGTGTCCATGTAGACAGTCGCGCTGTTTCAAATAAGACGGAAGCATCCGTTCCTTTCTATACCTCAAATGAGTCCAGCGGCATCAGCAGCCTCTCTGCCTTTCTTCCCAGCCACGAACTGACCAACACGGTCAGTACAATCACCCTCAGTGATTTTCTTCTCGAGCATAATTTGGACAGGGTGGATTACCTGAAAATCGACACTGAGGGTTTTGATCTGATGGTCTTACAAGGTGTAGCGTGGGAGGATGTTCAGCCAACTGTCATCCTGTGTGAATTTGAGGATGCGAAAACGCAAAAGTTGGGATACACGTATGAAACTTTGGCAGATTACCTGCTTGGCAAGGGCTATCATGTGCTCGTTTCAGAGTGGCATCCGATCGTGAGATACGGTGAGCAGCATTCCTGGAGAGGTTATTTCACCTGCCCGCACAAGTTACATGATGAAAAAGCCTGGGGTAATCTGATCGCCACCAATGACGATGAGGTTTACAAAAATCTCTTAAAGAGATGCAAACCAAAAAGCGACTTGCGCAAGGAGTAGCCCGCCTGAAATCAGCATCTTGAACAGATAATAAACTTTGTGGAATTATGCGTTCCGTTTCGCCGGCTGCCAATTCACCAGGAACAACCCAAGCACGGCGATAATTAATCCAACCAGCCCAATCAGTGAGATGCTTTCTCCCAGGAAAATCCAGGCCAGCAGTGTGATCTGGATCAGCATGGAGTTGTTGATCATGCTCGATTCCATCGCCGTCAGCGACTGCAGCGTTCGATTCCAAATCCAAAAAGCAAAGGCGGTGTTGAGACCCGCGATCAACACTAACAGAAGCCACACCCCCAGGTCAAGTGGTGGTAAACCTTGAAAAATAATCACGCCCCCCAGCAGTACCACCGCGCCAATACCCATGCTGATGCCCGTCACCACCATCGGATCCAGGCGCTGATCGCGGTTCACGCCCCGCCCCATTACAGCAGCGATCGAATTGGCAACCATTGTAAAGAGCGCCAGCCCCATCCCAAGCGCACTCTTCGGAATGGTTGTTTCCGGCACGAAGTAGACCAGAACGCCAGCAAGAAAGATCGCCATCCCACTCCACTGCAACCTGGAGACGGGTTCCTTAAGGAAGATCAACCCCAACACAGCCACCAACGGACCAGTAAAACTCAGCAGCAGGCTCATTGTGATCGCGTCCAGATGCACGAGCGCTAAAAACTGTCCGCCTTGCGTGATCGTGTAGTAAACCAACCCCAGGATCACCAGGTAGCGCCAGTCAAAGGAAGTCAGCCGCTTTACTTCACCTCTGCGTTTGAGCAAACCCGGCAGAAGGAAAAGGAAAGCCAGCATGTAGCGTATGCCGGTAAAAGCCAGCGGTGGAACGTCCACGAGAAACTTTTTGATCAGGATGATGGAACTGGACCAAAGTATGGTCACAAACAGGGCTTGAAGAATGGCTTTGCTGCGGGGAGAAAGGGACATTGGATGCTTACCTTTCGGGATTATAACATGCCAAAAAGGGAACATCAGGAGTTAACTTTTTTCAGAGTTAACTTTTTTCTGACCCAAAACCTGTCCCGATTCCCCGTCCCATCTACGTGTCATTTTAGCTGAACCAATGCGTCATCCTTGACAACTCAGCAGACCCCTAATACAATAAGCCAATTCTTTGGTCTTTTTGGAAAATTAATGAAACTCACACGACGCCAGCAAACTTTTATCAATCGTTTTCTCGATCTTTATCGAGAATTAAATGGGCCGATCCATTACTCGTTATTGGCAGAACGGGTTGGGGTGAGTCCCTTCACTGCCTATGATATGCTTCGCTTGCTCGAAGAGAAGGGATATGTCACTTCTGAGTATCGTATTGGTTCTGAAAAGCCATCCGTGGGACGCTCAGCAGTTGTATTCATACCCACTGAAGTGGCCAGTCGCCGAATAGAGGAGTTAGCGAACGGTACCGATTTGGGCGATTGGGACAGTACCAAGTCACGTATCCTGGCGAGAATCCGAACGGGCGAATTCCAGGATGGGATACTGGCTGAAGAAATGTTAGCCCGCGTACCGCCGGATGCGCCGGAAACCCTGCGTTATTGCTTTGAGGTCATGATGGTTCTTATACTCAGGCTCGGCAGGGGCACCGGCCGCCACATTCTAATCGAACGTCTGCCTCAATTTTTAAAACCGAAAGGTACAATTTCCCGTTCAGGATTGCTTTTATTAGGTGGATTTGTTTTAGGTCTGTTAGCTAATGAGAATGCGATAGATTTAGATTGGGACCAATCAATCATTAAACAAGTCGAACGGTATCAAGCCCTAGTGATGGAAATGGAGCCTCGCCTATATCGAAGTTTAGGCGATGGCATAAAAGACATGTTTGCGCTCGTACTTCAGAGCTAAATAATTTATCTAATATTTTAGTCATTTTGGGATTTTACAATGACAATTTCTGTTGAAGCTCTTCGTTTAACAAAACAATATTCTTCCCAGCCAAAGGGAAGTCGGCCTGCGCTAGATGCGGTTGACCTGCATGTCGAGGCTGGACAACTGTACGGACTGGTTGGCCCGGATGGTGCAGGCAAGACAACCCTGCTGCGCATCCTGTCTACTGTCATGAATCCGACATCGGGCTCTGCCCGATTAATGGGTTATGACGTGAATAAGCAAGCTGAGCAGGTCCGCTCCAGATTAGGATATATGCCGCAGGCTTTCAGCTTGTATCCCGACTTGAGTGTGATGGAAAACCTACGTTTCTTCGCTGACATGAATAGCGTGCCGCATGGGAAACAAAAAAGTCGCATTGACGAATTACTGGAGTTTGCGCGCCTGACGGATTTTACTTCCCGGCGCAGCGAGAATCTCTCAGGAGGAATGCGAAAAAAGCTGGCATTAGCTTGCGCTTTGGTACATGAACCAGAAATCCTGTTATTGGATGAACCAACCACGGGTGTAGATCCGGTTTCCAGACGGGAGTTATGGCAATTGCTGGCTAAGGTTATTCAACAAGGCGTTACCGTTCTGGTCAGTACACCTTATATGGATGAGGCGGAACGCTGTAATATGGTCAGCATCATTTATCAGGGGCGAATACTCACCACGGGCGCACCCGCGGATTTGGAGCGGCAAATGCCTTTCCGGATGGTGGAGATCAAAGCCAAGCCGCGTGGAACGCTGCGGCAGGTGGTTGATAAAACAGATGGTGGGTATGGCTGGCGCGCTGTTGGCGACCGCCTGCGTCTCTCGGTGGCGGACCCGGCTGAGGCGCAAGCGCAAATCAAGGCAAATTTGGAAACAGCCGGAGCGCAGATCAGCATTCTGCGTGAAGCACGGATCCTGATGGAAGATGTTTTCATCTACCTGGTCGAACAGCAGGAGAAGCAGGCATGAGCTCAGAAAAATCTGTAGAAGCCACTCAACTAACACGAAAATTTGGTGACTTCATCGCTGTAGACCAAATCAGCTTCGATATTCCAAAGGGCGAAATTTTTGGGCTCCTCGGCCCGAACGGTGCGGGCAAAACCACCACAATCCGTATGTTATGTGGTATTCTGGCACCCTCATCGGGGGCAGCAAGTGTCCTGGGATTTGATGTGTCCAAGCAAGCCGAAGAAGTCAAGCAAAGAATCGGCTACATGTCGCAAAAATTTTCACTTTATAACGATCTGAGTGTATCTGAAAACCTAAATTTTTATGCAAACTTATATGGAATTCCCCGTGAGAAAGTAAAACCACGAATAGCTGAGTTAATTGAGATAGCTGGTTTACAAGGGCACGAGAAACAATTGACAGGCAACCTTTCGGGTGCATGGCGTCAGCGTTTGGCACTTGCTTGCGCAATTGTACATGAACCGCCGATGATTTTTTTAGATGAACCAACAGCCGGAGTCGATCCGGTATCACGACGCGAATTTTGGGAAATGATTTATACAATGGCTGGCAGAGGAGTAAGTGTGCTTGCAACTACTCATTACATGGATGAAGCTGAGTTTTGTAATGTAATTGGGATGATGTATCGTTCACGCTTAATTGCGCTCAATGATCCAGATTCACTGAAAGATGAAATGAGCGGTATTTTATTTGAAGTCGATTGCCATGAACCAGGTCGTGCGGAAAAAATATTACGTTATTTGCCAACCGTACAAGATGTGGTAGCGCATGGCGTTATTTTACACGTTCTCATGACCGATGAGAATGGAAAGGTTTTTCTGGAAAAAATATTGACGGATAACGAGATTGTTATAGATCGAATTGAGCCCGTTTTGCCTACATTGGAAGATGTGTTTGTTTCGTTGGTAGATCAAGAAAATCGCCTGCACGTGCGGACAGAAATCGATTAAGGAGGTTCACATGAGACAAAGTTTTCGCCGCATGATGACCATAGTTCGAAAAGAATGGTTACACATTATTCGTGATCCTCGTACCCTGGCTCTGGTGATCGTTTTGCCAGTCATGATGTTGTTCCTACTTGGATATGCAGTTGCAAATGATGTTGAAGATATTCCTCTGGCTGTGGCCGACCTATCACATACGGATACCAGCCGCACCCTGGTGAATAAATTGACGGTCAGCGAGTTTTTTAAGTATACACACTCAGCACAGAGTGAAAATGAGATTTTAGCGATGATGGACGCAGGTATAGTTAAAGCTGGTCTTTACATCCCCGAAAGTTTTGGAAGAGATGTCAGTACGGGGGGGGTTGGAACCATCCAGTTTTATATCGATGGCTCAAATCCCACCATTGCGCAAACTGCTCAACTTGCTGCTGAAACGATCAGCCAATCAATGTCGCAGGAAATTCTAATCAAGCGTCTGGAGCGTAGTGGCACAGGTATACAGCTTAGTCTTCCGGTGGATGCACGCATGCGGTACTTGTATAATCCAGATATGAAGCGGATGAACTTCATGATTCCTGGTTTAGTCGCAATTATTCTCCAAATTCAGACATTACTATTGACTGCATTCGCCATCGTGCGTGAACGCGAGCAAGGCACCCTCGAACAGCTTATCGTGACCCCGGTCCGGTCATGGGAATTAATGTTAGGTAAGATTTTGCCTTTCGTTGTAGTGGCTTTTGTTAACGTAGTTATGACCGTGGCAGTTGGTGCTATCTGGTTCGGGGTGGATGTTGTCGGCAGTATCCCACTTCTGGCAGGACTAAGCCTTATATTTCTGCTTGGGTCGCTGGGATTGGGGGTGCTCATTTCAAATATTTCCAAAACTCAGATGCAAGCCATGTACATGGCTTCGTTTATCATGATGCCATCTTTTATACTGGCTGGGCTGCTGTTTCCGCGTGAGAATATGCCCTGGCTGGCTTACTATGCCGGCTATTTATTACCAGTGACTTATTTCCTGGAGATTGTCCGTGGCATCATACTAAAAGGTGCAAATTTCTCTACTTTATGGATCTGGATCTGGCCAATGGCTGTGTTCAGTATCGTAGTATTCTTTGCAAGTGTCTTAATGTTCCATAAGCGCCTGTAATACTTGACACTATCAAAAAACCATTTCTCAGTTAGGAGTTTAAAATGAAAAATTCCCTTTCCAAAATAATATCGCTCGTTATCGTCTTTAGCATCGGATTAACAGGATGTCAAAGTCTGAATGGTCAAAGTACTGCGCAGCTAAATGCTTCGGGAACAATTTCTGTAGCCCAGGTTAATATTGCCCCACAATTAGGCGGTATGGTCGTATCGGTCAGTGTTGAAGAAGGTTCACAAGTGAAAAAAGGCGATGAATTGTTCCGCCTGGATGATTCTTTGCTCATTGCACAGCGTGATCAGGCAAACGCTGCGATCGCGTTGGCTGAAGCAGCTTTAAACACAGCCAAAGTTCAATACGAACTTGCCCTAAATGTTTCACGCTTGCAGGATCAACAGAACCGCACGAGCAGTTGGAATATTACTCAGCCCACTCAATTTGAGCTGCCGACCTGGTACTTCGATAAAAATGAAAAAATCGAATCTGCCAAAGCAGAAATGGAAACTGCAAGTGCTGATCTTGTAGATGAAAAAGCAAACCTCCAAAAAATCCTTAGTGATAACGCTTCTCAGGGATTCATAGATGCAGAAAAACGTGTTGCCGAGGCGCAAGTTGCTTTTTTGATAGCAGATCAGGTCCTTACTCAGGCAAATAGCGCACAGGATAAAGAAGATTTACAAAACTTTGCCCAAGACCAATATGATGCAGCTGAAACCGAACTAACCTCTTCTCAATCCAATTACAATCGTTTATTAACGTCACAAGCTGCTAAAGATGTGCTCGAAGGTCGCGCCCGCGTACAAGTAGCACAAGAACGTTTTGACCGCGCCTGGGATTATTACAATTCGCTTATGAGCGGTGACCAGTCTTTGCAGGTTAAGGCTGCCGAGTCAGGTGTGACACAAGCCGAAGCTGCATTATCGCAAGCTCAGGCTACATTGGCTACCCTGGATGTTCAACTGAAAAAAACGATAGTTACCGCCCCGGTGGACGGTACAGTACTGATTAGTAATTTAGAAGTCGGCGAAACGCTCGCCCCCACTAGTGTGGTATTAATTATTGGCCAATTAGAGGAGGTAAATTTGACCGTATTCATCCCGGAAACAGAGTACGGGAAGGTAAAACTTGGTGACCAGGTCTCAATAACTGTGGATTCATTCCCCGGAGAAACGTTCAGTGGCACAGTGGTTTATATTTCGGACCAGGCTGAGTTTACTCCGCGCAATGTCCAAACGGTGGAAGGACGTAAAACAACCGTTTACGCAGTGAAGATCACAGTACCTAATACAGATCTTGAACTAAAACCTGGAATGCCCGCAGATGTCACTTTTATTCGAAAATAAAAATTCAGGAAAACTCATGAAAACGCAGAATGCTGTTGTTGTAACAGGTAGCACCGCACAGATATCACCAGAAATAGCCAGTCAATTGGGCATAGTAATTCTTCCATTGACCATAACCGTTGCAGGGAAAGCATATCTTGACGGTGTTGATATCTTTCCGGGTGAGCTTTACCAGAAAATGCGCACTCAAAAGTTGGAAGTAAAGACCGCCGCACCCAATGTCGGACAATATTATGAGTGTTTTAAAAGAATTATTGACCAGAAAGGGTGCGATGTTCTTTGTATTACGCTATCGAGACAATTAAGCTCTGCCTACAATACTGCCGTTGTTGCGGCGCAAATGATTTCGAATGAATACCCGCTGTCAAAAGTGATCGTTTTTGATTGTTTGCAAGTCGCGGTACCACAAGGTTTATTGGCGATTGAAGCAGCAAAACAATTGCAAACAGGGCTTTCGTTGGAAGAGGCGGTTCAATATTTGACGAATGCCAGACACAGATCGGGGCTGATCGCTGCGTTGGACACATTGGATTATCTTGCCCAAGGCGGCCGGATTGGTAAAGCGGCGTATTTAGTTGGCAGCGCACTACAGATCATACCTATTCTCACCATAAATAAAGAGGGAATTGTCGCTCCCTCCAGGGTTGTACGTAATAAAGAAAACGTAATTCCTGCGATCATTTCTATTCTGACCAAGCAGACGTCTGGATTCAAGAAACTGGATTTAGCAGTGTTGCATGCCGATGCTCAAGAAAAAGCTGAGGCATTACAACATTCGCTTAACGAACGTTACCCTTCATTGGAGATTCCAATCAGTGAATTTACACCGGTTATGGGAGCGCATACCGGGCCAGGTTTGATTGGGTTAGGTTATTTGTATGAATAGAAAAATGGAAAAGTCATAGAGGTAGCCTATGGTCGTTAAATCTGATCTTTCAATGCCGGTGGTAAGCATTATTTTTCTCTTGTTATTTGGGTACTTCGTCGGTTCTATACCCAGTGGTTACCTGGCCGGTAAATGGATCAAAGGAATTGACTTACGCCAATACGGCAGTGGGACGGTCAGCGGTTCCATGGTGTGGGAACATGTAGCGAAGTGGGCGGTAGTTCCGGTTGGACTTTTTGATATCTTCAAAGGCGCGTTTCCAGCCTGGCTTGGTTTACGTCTGGGAATGGGGGAGCTGGCGGCTATGCTGGCGGGATTTGCTGCCATAGTGGGTCACAACTGGTCAATTTATCTCAATTTCCAGGGCGGGCGTGGATTCAGTCCCTTCCTGGGTGAGTTATTGGTGCTTTTTCCCTGGGGGCTAGTAATAGTATTGGCTGGATTGGCGATTGGTAACATTTTTCAAAACCCAATTTTCCCACTTTTTACAGTCCTGCTTTTACCTTTTTTTGCCCAATTTTTACAGGATTCCCCCATTGTTTTGTGGTGTTCTTTAGGTATGACACTAATTACACTCATTAAAAGGTTGGAAGCAAACCGTCGTCCTCTTCCAGCTGACAGGAAAGAACGTCAAAGAACAATCATTCGGCGGCTATTGCTAGATCGCGACATTCAGGACCACGAAGAATGGATCCGCCAGGAGCCACGATAATAATAGCTAATTGATCATGTCTTTCGAAAATGGGATTGACAATTATGACAGAAAAATTACCAGATCACGGTTCGTGTTTTGTTTGTGGAAAAACAAACCCCAAGAGTATTGGTGTCGAATGGGAATTAGGGCCAGAGTGTCATATTGTTGCATCTTTTAGGTTTAATGAATATCAGCAAGGACCTCCAGGATTTGTCCATGGGGGGGCCTCGGCAGCCGTACTAGATGAAGCTATGGGATCTGCAGTCTGGCAGGCTGGATATCGGGCGGCCACGGTTCATCTCGAATTGGATTATCGAAAACCAATCCCGATTGGAGAAGAAATTCGAATTGAGGGCTGGTTGTTTTCTAAAGAAAATGATTCAGTCACTGCACGAGGCATTATTTACTTATCTGACGGGATTATCGCTGTTGAAGCTCGTGCCAAATATGTGAATGCACCCCAGCTATTTAAGGACGTCCCATTCGCGGAAAATCACTCAGGTTTCGATTCCCCGGCTAGTCTATCCATTTGACCCTATTATTTAGAGATATATGAAACTTACAAAGAAAATTGTCTGGGCTGTAATATTTGCAATTGCGATGGCTTTTTTGGAAGCAGCAGTTGTCGTATATTTACGACGATTGTATGGCATCTCCGATCTAATCCTCACTGTACCCCCCTTTGACCCTCAGATCGCCAGGATTGAATTAGGAAGAGAACTGGCAACTTTACTCATGCTACTTTCATTGGGTTGGATAGCAGGACAAAAACTTCAATCCCGTTTGGGGTTTACCTTGGTTGCATTTGGAGTGTGGGATATCTTTTATTACCTGTGGCTTAAAGTTTTTATCGCATGGCCAACTACCTTGCTTGATCCCGATCTGCTTTTCCTCATTCCACTGCCATGGTGGGGGCCTGTCATCGCGCCCATATTGATTTCCCTGTTAATGATCATGGGTGGAACAATGGCTATCCTTAGAGAGGAACAGGGTCATGTCATTCGTTTTATGATCACTGAAGCGATCGTTTTATTGGCTGGTATTTTGGTGATGTTGTATGCGTTTATGCAAGATGCAATATCCACCCTTCCCGCAAGTGCAAGCTTACTCAGCCAATTGAAGCCATCTCCATTTAATTGGGCGGTGTTCCTGCCAGGATTATTCTTGAGTGGATTTACGGTTTGGCGAGTCACAAAAAGAACATAATAACCAAAAATGAAAATCCGAATTTGCTTTCCCGGTGCTCTGGTTTTCCCTGAATCAAACACTTTCCAAAAAAGAATTTATAATGAATCCTCCCCGCAGCAAGCTGCGGGGTATCAACTTTGTTTTTTATCCTTGCTAAAATAATTTAAGCTGTTCGTCATAATGTAACCGTCTGTATTCCTTTTCAATCCCTTGCTCTTGAACGTACTTCCTAATCGTTTCTTCACTTCCTCGTTGCCCTACTGTACTTACATCATACTTCTATCTTACTGTTTTTCGCAGCAAGCTGCGGGGAAATGCCCTCCTTTGATTATAGACTCCACTGCAAAAAGGCATCTCAATTAGACAAAAACTTGTCAATTTTGAATTTGTTTTTCAACACCCTCCAACAGGCTTGTTGACAGTAAAGGCATCTGTGAATAAAATCTTACCATGCAAATTTTTTGCTACAACACCCTTATAAGGAGAGAAAAATGAAGAAGTTCTTAATGTTCATGCTCGTCGCAATCATGGCCGTGTCTATGGTAGGCTGCGCGCAAACGCCAGAGGAAACCGCAGAGCCCGTCGCCCCAGAAAGTAAGGTTTACAACGTGGTTAACTTAGTCAATGGTAACCTTGGCGACAAGTCTTTCTTTGATGCCGCTGAATCCGGTCTGAAGAAATTGGCCGATGCCGGTCGCATCACGTACAAGTCCATTGAAATGGGCGGCACCGATCAGGACCAGCCTAAATGGCTCGAGACTCTGAACGAAGTTGCCAGCAGCGGTGAGTATGACCTCATCATCTGCGGCACTTACCAGATGCCTGATTATCTCAAGGAAGCTGCCACCACTTATCCTGATCAGAAATTCCTGATCTATGATGACAACACCTACGTTGGCGTCAACCAAAACGTTGTCAATATCACCTACAAGCAGAATGATATGGGCTACCTCATTGGCACATTCGCTGGCAAAATGACCACCGAAACCAGTGTTCCTAATATCAACCCCGAAGCTGTGGTCGGCTTTGTTGGCGGTATCGACAGCCCCGTCATCAACGACTTCCTGTATGGTTTCCTGCTTGGCGCACAAGCTGCCAACCCTGAAATCAAGGTTGATACCCGCTATGTTAACAGCTATGTTGACACTGCCACTGCCAAGGAAATGGGACTTTCCATGATCAACGACAAGAAAGCTGACATCCTCTGGGGTGTGGCTGGTCTCTCTGGTAACGGCGCTGCTGAAGCCGCACTCGAATCTGGCAAAGCCTGGTTCATTGGCGTTGACTCTGACCAGGAACTGACCCTGCCCGCTGATCAGGCAGCTATCACGCTTACCTCTGGTCTAAAGAATGTTGGCGAGTCGATCATCTGGCTGTTTGACGAATGGGATGCTGGCCGTACCTATTGGGGTCAGGAAGTTCGCCTTGGTATCCCTGAAGGCGGTGTGGGTATCGTGATTGACAAGAACTTTGCCGCAATCGCCCCCAAATCCGTCCAGGATGCCGTCCTCTCTGCCCAGGCTGACATTGTCGCTGGCAAGATTCTTGTTCCCACGGCTATTGGTGACACCACCAATGCAGTGGTAACCCTTAGAGACTCTCTCCAACCATAATCTTGTCAGAGAGGTCCATATTCTGAGTATTCATTCGAGGGGAGCTAATTGGTTAGCTCCCCTCGAGTCTTAATATAACCCAAAGAAGGAATCCCACATATGGAACAAGAAGTTATTGTTGAACAAAAGGATTTTGTAGAACAAGAAGATTTTGTTATCCAAATGAGAGGGATCAGCAAGGTATATCCCAACGGTATTGCCGCTAATAAAGATGTGGATTTTATACTCAGAAGAGGTGAGATTCATGCCATCATGGGAGAGAACGGCGCTGGCAAATCCACGCTGATGAAGATCCTGTTTGGCCTTGAGCAGCCCACCAGTGGTGAAATCCTGATTAACGGTGAGCCAGTTGCTATAACTTCCCCCAGCAAAGCCATTTCACTCGGAATCGGTATGGTTCACCAGCATTTCATGCTGGTGCCCAGCCTGACAGTTGCCGAAAACATCGTCTTAGGCATGGCGCCGACCACAAAATCGCGCGTGCTGGTCGATTTTAAGAAAGCGGTTCAAATTGCTGAGGAGAACGCAGCCCGATATAACCTGCGCATTGATCCGAACGCCAAAGTTATGGATATCCCTGTTGGCATGAAGCAGAAGGTGGAAATTCTAAAAGCCCTGGTTCGTGGGGCAAAGATCCTGATCCTGGATGAGCCAACTGCTGTCCTGACCACTCAAGAAACCTCAGAATTATTTAAAGAATTGATTGCCCTGAAAGACCAGGGCTTTACGATCGTGTTTATTTCTCATAAGCTTAAGGAAATCAAACAAATTACCGATCGCCTGACAATTATGCGCGGTGGCAGGTCGATGGGAGTCTACAACACGGCTGACATCAGTGAAAGCGAAATCTCCCGCTTAATGGTCGGACGTGATGTGGTGCTCAAGGTTGTAAAAGGCAAATCCCAGCCCACTGATACTGTCTTGAAAGTCCGCGATTTGGAATACACCAACCGTTGGAATAAAAAGATGCTCGACAAACTGTCTTTCTCTGTACGCAAAGGTGAAATTTTGGGTATCGCTGGTGTTGAAGGCAACGGGCAACGGGAATTAGTTGAAATGCTCTTCAATCTCAACGTACCTGATGCTGGCACGGTAACTGTCTGTGGAGAGTCGATTATCAAACTATCCCAAGACAAAATCCGCAACCGGGGAGTTTCACTGGTGCCTGAAGATCGCATGACTTACGGTATTGCTGATATCGCCAGCATCGAAGAGAATGTCATTTCGGATCGCTTCTCGAATAAACGCTTCAATAAGGGTCCGCTGTTCAATATGCGCGAGATCCACCATGAAAGCAACAACTTGATTGTTGACTATCGCATCCTGGCAAAGTCGGCCAAACAGCAGGTCAAAATGCTTTCTGGAGGCAACATCCAGAAGGTCGTGGTCGCGCGTGAGCTTTCAAGCCAGCCCACGTTGTTGATCGCGGATCAGCCCACGCGTGGTATTGATGTGGGTGCAACCGAATTTATCCGAAACCAGATCGTTGATCTTAGTCGTGGTGGCACAGCCGTGCTGTTAGTTTCGGCTGATCTGAATGAGGTCATCGAACTCAGCGATAGCCTGATCGTCATGTACGGCGGTAAGATCGTGGCATATTTTGAAGACTCAAGCCAATTGGATGACGTAACCATGGGCGAATATATGCTCGGTTTGAAACACCAAACTGAAGAAGAAATCGCAAAGGTATGCTATGAGTGATAAAAATTTGTTTTTGTTTAATATACTTCGCGGACTGGCTGCCATTTTATTAGCATTGGCAGTGGCTGCGGTTTTCATCTTTATCTCTTCTGATGAACCTTTAACTGCCCTGAAATATCTGCTGCTGGGTCCCGTGGTCAGCTTCAAATCTACAGGGAATGTGTTTAACACCACCAGTTTTTTGACCATTTTAGCCGCGATGATCCCGACTATTTTCTCTGGTCTGGCAGTATGCGTAATGTTCTCAGCTAACCAGTTTAACCTGGGGGGTGAGGGAGCCATCATGTTAGGTGGCTTTGTTGGTGCTTTGCTTGGCATCTACCTCAAGATGAATACCGGACTTCACCAGGTGGTGTGCGTCTTGGGAGGTGCGCTTGCCGGTGGTCTTATCATGCTCATCCCGGCTATTCTCAAAGTGAAACTGGGGGCAAGTGAGATGGTGACCTCGCTGATGATGAACTATGTGGTCATGTTCGTCATCCTGCACTTTCTCAACTTTGTTTTCGCGGATCGTTCAAAAGGCGCCACCCAAACCTTCCCGTTCCAGGAGACAGCAAAAATTCCTGAGATTATTGCCAATGGTACCAAGCTTACGTGGGGCTTCGTGGTCGCGTTAATTTTTGTGGTGATCATTGCCCTGTTCATGTACCGCACTAAGTGGGGTTATGCCATCCGCATGATTGGCATCAACCAGTCCTTCGCGCAGTACTCAGGTATGCAGGTCGGAACTGTAATTATTTTGTCCCAGGTAATCGGCGGTATGCTCTCGGGCATGGGCGGCAGCATTGAGGTGCTTGGGCGCTTCGGCACCTTCTTGTGGCGCGAACTTCCGGGTTATGGCTGGCTTGGCATCACGATTGCGATTTTGGCGAAAAACAATCCAATCTTCGTGCCATTCGCAGCCTTCTTTATTGCTTATCTGAATAAAGGCTGCAACCTGATGGCTACTTACAGCGACGTGCCTTCAGAGATGATCGATATCATCCAGGCGGCTATCTTCCTGTTCTTCGCCGCGGAACAATTCCTGGCGAAGTATCGTCAGCGCATTGTGGTTCATAACACCCAACGTGATCTGGCAGTGCAGGAAGCTGCAGCAAGCCAAGGAGGGAGCAACTCATGATTGGTGATCTCCTTTTATCCATTTTCAATGCCGACTTTCTTTACAGCGTGATTCGCATCACCGCGCCGATCCTTTTTGCGGCACTGGGTGCAGTCATTGCCGAAAAAGCCGGTGTGGTTAACATCGGTCTCGAAGGTATCATGATGATATCGGCACTCTTCGGCGTGCTTTTTGGCTATTGGACGCAATCCTGGCTGATTGGCGTGATCGGAGCAGTGGTCATCGGGGTTTTGTTGGCTCTGCTGATTGGTTTCTTTGCCTTCGAAATGAAAACCGATATCATCCTGGGCGGTATCGCGGTAAATATGTTAGGCGCGGGTGGTACTATCTTCCTGCTTGACATGTTTACCGGCATGAAAGGTAACACCGGTTCACTCGTCACGCGAGAGCTGCTCATTCCGACCGTGGATATCCCTTTGATTCAGTCCATACCCTTCCTGGGGCAAGTCTTGTCCGGGCACGCGGTGCTGACCTACCTCGCTTTTCTGCTTGTCTGGCTGATGTGGGTGGTGATTTATAAGACACCGTTGGGATTGAATATTCGCGCGGTAGGCGAAAACCCCAACGCTGCCACATCAATTGGAGTCTCTGTGCAGAAAATCCAGTACATTGCTATTGGACTTTCCGGAGCGTTGGCAGGTCTGGGCGGCGCGTTTATGTCGATGTACTACTCGCAGGGTTGGAACTCAGGCATGGTAGCCGGGCGTGGTTTTATTGCCTTAGCCGCCACAGCTATGGGGCGCGGAGAGCCGGTTGGAACAATGCTGTCCTCACTGCTGTTTGGCCTGGCGCAGGCACTGCGCACCAAGGTTTCAGGCATGCAGGGTGTATCCAGCTACCTGGTATCTGTAATTCCATATCTTGTGACCATTATTGGCCTGGTGCTTTACGCCATCAGTACTAAAAACAAGCTCAAGAAACGCCACACCGTAACGAAAGGCGCCGAATGACCTCTAAAATCCCCATCATTCTTGACGGAGATCCGGGGCACGATGACGCGATTGCCTGGATGCTCGCCAAAGCCAGTGCCCAGTTAGAAATCTTAGCCTGCACCTCCGTCAGCGGTAACCAGAGCATAGAAAAGACCAGCTACAACGCCCGGCGGGTGATGACCCTGCTGGGCATTGAGTCCCCTTTTGCCATGGGCAGAGAAGAGCCTTTGCATGGGGAGCCCATCCACGCCGGCAACATTCACGGCGAAACCGGCCTGGACGGACCAGCCCTGCCGGATCCCACTATCGAAGCTGAGCCAATCAACGCAGTGGAATTGATGGCCAAAACTCTTGCCACCTCAGATAAACCCGTTACCATCGTTGCCACCGGTCCGCTCACCAATGTTGGCGCCCTTTTAATCCTGTACCCCGAGTTAAAGCCCAAAATCGCTCATATTTCTATCATGGGTGGCGGTCTGGCTCATGGAAACTGGACTCCGGCGGCAGAATTCAACATCCTAATTGACCCCGAAGCGGCGGACGTGGTTTTCAAATCCGGCTTGCCGCTTACCATGGCCGGGCTGGATGTAACCCTCAAAGCCCTGGTCTTCCCGGAAGACTTCGAACGCATCCGCGCTTTGGGTAACCCAATCGCGGTTGTAGTCGCCGAGTGGCTGGACTTTTTTTATTCCTTCCACCGCAGTATAGGCTACGCCGGCGCGCCAGTGCACGACGCGGTGGCGGTGGCTGCACTGATCAAACCTGAAATCCTGACTGCCAGGGACTATTATGTGCAGGTCGAAACCTCCGGTGACTTCTGCCGCGGGGCAACTGTGGCAGATCACTATGGTTTTTGCCAGCAGCCACCCAACACACATGCCCTGGTTGACATCGACCGCGAAGGCTTCATTGACCTTCTGGTTGAAGCCGTAGCATGGTATGGAAAGGAGTCAATATGAAGCCCATTCCTGTAATCCTGGACTGCGATCCGGGCGTGGATGATGCCATCGCCTTTCTGCTGGCAAAGCAACTGCCTCAATTGAACGTCCTCGCCATCACCAGTGTGGCGGGCAATGTAGGGTTGGAGCGCACAAACTATAACGCTCTGGGACTGCTCGAATTCCTGGATTGGAACATCCCTGTCTATCGTGGAGCAGCCGGACCGGTTTTCCGCAAGCGCGTGGAAGCCGCCGAGGTGCATGGTTCCAACGGCATGGCAGGCTATGACCTCCCCCACGCCCGCAGCGAAGTTGAGGGTGTTACTGCCTGGGACGCCATCCACCAATATGCGCTGGAACAGCAAGGCGCGCTTGAGATCATCGCCATCGGTCCGCTCACTAATCTTTCCCTGGCTTTTCTCAAATACCCTGATCTGCCCCAACTGATCAAACGGATCGTTATTATGGGTGGTTCAAGCGACGCGGGCAACGCTACTCCGGCAGCCGAGTTTAATATTTACGCTGACCCAGAAGCTGCTGATATCGTCTTCTGCGCTGGCGTGCCCGTGCACATGTGTGGGCTGGATATGACCATGAAAGCGCTCATGACCCCTGCCGAGCTCGACCAGGTTGCGGCATTGGGCAGCAAACAAGCAGTCTTCTTCCGTGATGTTGTCCAGGATATCGTGGGGTTTATGCGCCGGCTGGGCATCACTGGCATTAACATGCACGATCCCGCTGCTGTGCTTTATGCGGCAGACGATTCGATTTTCAAAGCTTATCCCGCCGGCATTCGCGTGGAGACTAAGGGCTCGATCACCCAGGGTAAAACCGTGACAGACCTTTATAGTGACGCCAAATGGCCCAAGAACGCTTTTGCGGTGATGGATATTGACTGCGACGCCTTCGTCGAGAAGGTTTTTGAGCTGATGAGTAAATATTGATACATTTTCACTTTTCAGTCAGAGTTTCCAGCAGGTCTTCTCACGAAGACCTGCTTTGAATAACACAATAAGGATGACACCAACATGCCAAAAAAAATAATTATCGATACAGACCCGGGAATTGACGATGCCATGGCCATCCTGGCCGCCTTGCATTCCCCAGAACTCGAAGTATTGGGCTTGACCACCGTATTCGGAAACACAACAGTCGATCTTTGCTCGTTAAACGCTTTGCGATTGGTGGAGCTGGAGGGGAATGATCATGTCCCGGTCGCCCAGGGCTGCGGGCAGCCGCTTGTGCACGATCTCAATTCCTTTTCGGCAGGCGTACACGGCAAGGATGGTCTTGGCAACACCAACCTACCCCTCCCCCATGGCAAGCTCGATCCGCGACACGCCGCTCAATTCATTATCGATACCGTCATGGCAAATCCCCACGAGGTGATCCTTGCGCCTATAGGTCCGCTGACCAACATCGCCATGTCATACCGCCTTGAGCCCCGGATTGCCCCGCTGGTAAAAGAAGTGGTCCTGATGGGCGGCTGCGCCTTCGCCTTGGGCAACATCTCTGCCGTTGCCGAAGCCAACATCTACCACGACCCACATGCCGCGGAAGTCGTTTTTGCTGCTCCCTGGAAAGTTACCATGGTAGGGCTGGACGTCACTACCAAAATCGTCATGCGTCCTGAGTATTTTGCCAAATTGTACGCAGCCGGCAACCCCGCGGTGGGGCTTCTCGAGAAAATTCAACCCTGCTACCAGGACTTTCATGAAGAGATTTACGGCATGAAAGGTGCCATCCACACCCATGACCCTGCGGTCATAGCTTACCTGCTGGCGCCAGAGCTGTTCAGGTGTGAGGAGATGCCGGTGTATGTGGTGACGGAAGGGCTTTGTTTGGGCAAAACCATTGCCGACAAACACCACCACATTTTCAGAAGCACACAGGCGGCCACGGGTATCGGCGAGGAATCGAGCGAGATCGCTGTTGAACGCCCCTCCACCACCATCCCTCTGGGGGTGGACGAGGACGGAGTGCTGCAGTTGCTGTTTGATTTGTTGACAAAGTCTTAAGCAATCAATTCACGAATGCGAAATCGTAGGGCGGAATGGCGTTCTCCTGCCCTCGCAGCGTAGCTGCAAGGGTTCGCCACTCCGCCAATCAGACACCACTACGTCGGAGTGAGCCCATAACACTTGAATAACAGGGCAAGGTTCATAGGCGGTCTCATTCCGACCTACATGTTACCCTTTGTTTTCGCCGGTCTTAATAATCCTCTAGACAAAGGAGTTGGCTTTGAGCGAGCGAGGCATCTGACCGCAGGTCTCCAAATCTTAGATGTAAAACAATTTAAGGGTTGCTGCTGGAAATTCAACGTAGGGCGGAATGACGTTCCTTTCGCCACTCCGCCATTCAGACACCCGTTGAGTCGTAGGTCGGAATGGCGTTCCTGGGTTAGGAGGCGGTCTCATTACCCTGCTGTGCGGGCACTTCGTCCGACCTGCCTCTGGCTCGTCCCAAATTCCGTCGTAGGGGCGAAGCATCCAGTATTGACCCATCATGTTAGGTAAGGCAGTTTTGTCGGGTTGCTGTATAGACAAGTATGATTGTTTACAGATTATCCGATGCGATTGTTTACAATTTTATATAGCTTTCCACCTCTGTTTACCCAGCGCATACACCGGACCAATGCTGCGGACAGGCACGGGGGCCTGTCCCTACGTGAGAATATATTCAATTTCAACCGGTTCGTGTAGGGGTAACCGCCTCTGGTTACCCGTTATTGTTGATAACCTGGATCAGCACAGCCCTCGAAAGAGATGTTTTTGATGGATTAGAATGTAAACTATCCCCTCAAACAAAGTGTAAACAATCACTGTCTTAACAGTTGCTTCGCCCCTACCGTAGCACCACAACAAAGCAAATATCACAAATAATAAGAAAGATTGGGTTTGCGTGATCTATCTTTCACAATGTCAGGTTGAAATTAGCAACCTGACCTACATCTGGCTCGTCCTAAATTCCATCGTAGGGGCAAAGTATCCTTTACAAAAGCATCCATGGTAAGGCAAGTCAGTTTTGTCGGGTTGCTTCGCCCCTACCAAAGCATCAAAACAAGGGGGGAATTCACAAAAAAAAACGAAAGGTAGGGGTTGCGTGATCCATCTTTCGTAATGTCAGGTTGAAATGCGCAACCTGACCTACGCCTGGCTTGTCTTGTGTTCCGCCAAAGGATTGATTAAATCAACCTATCACCTATCAGCAATCACCTACCCCCTATCACCTATCCCGGATAATCGGCAATTTTCCGGGATAAATCTTTATTCAACAAGCGTGGCAGGCGGGAGTTCACCTCGCGCAGGATTTCATCCACGTCCAGCGTCAGGTGCTTTCTTCCCCGGTAAATCAATTCACCGTCACAAATCACGGTGTCAACATCCCGGGCATCCATTGAATACACCAGGTTGGCCTCCTTGTTGATCACCGGCTGTGCCGCCGGGCGATCCTGCCGCAGCAGCACCACATCCGCCAGATTGCCAGCCTTCAAATTGCCCAGTCGGGGTTGGCGCAAGACCCTCGCCCCTCCCTGAAACGCCAGGTCCAGCACCGTGTTGACCGGTAACACTTCGGCGTCCATAGCCTTGTTTTTTTGCGTAAGCGCGGTCAGGCGCATTTGTTCAAACAGGTCGAGCGTGCTGCTGCTGACCACGCCATCCGTTGCCAGGCCTACCGCTATCCCTTTTTCCAGGTATTTGGGCAAGTCAGCCAATCCCATCGCCATTGCCAGGTAAGTTTTTGGCGCCTGGGCGATGCCAACCTCTCTGCCAACCAGCAAATCGAGGTCTGCGTCAGAGGGATAGAGACAATGCGCCAGGATGGCGGGCTGGTCCAGCAAACCGGTATCCGCCAATATCTGCACGGGCGTTTTTCCGTAACGCTCAAGGGATAAGGTAATTTGCCCGACAGTCTCCGCGACATGAATATGATTGCCAACCCCCAACCTGGCGGCTTCTTTAGCGCAGCGTGTGAGAAAGTCCGGATCGCAGAGATAGGGCGAGTGCGGCGCAAGCCAGGTGGTGATGCGACCATCGGCCTTGCCCTGCCAATGTTCCACGAAACGGATGGTTTCATCCAACTGCGCGTAACCCTGGTGCCCAAAGACAGCCCATCCCAGGTTGGCGCGCGTGCCCGCCTTCTCCACCGCCTGCGCGACCATGTCCATTTCAAAGTAATGATCTGCCACGCAGGTAATGCCGGCCGCGATCATCTCCGCCAGCCCCAGCATAGCCCCCCAATAGACATCTTCGGGGGTCAGGTTGGCTTCGAGCGGAAAGATAACCTTGTTAAACCAGTCGTTCTCGTTCACGTCTGGTCCGGCATTGCGAAAGAGCACCATCGGCACGTGCGCGTGGGTGTTGACCATGCCTGGCACAGCCAGCATGCCTGCCGCGTCGATGATCTGATAATCTGATGGTGCCAGAGCAGCCGTTGGCTGTATAGCTGTGATCTGGTTGCCCTCTATCAGGATATCCTGGCCAGGAACAAAGCGCGGCACTTGACCTTCGAAGGTCATCACCTCACAATTCCTGATGATTAGTTTTCCCATATTCTATGCTCTTCCTTTTCCGTTTTTAGAAGTTCTCCACCAGTGCGAGTGCATCGTCGATAGCCCGGTCGAGAATCGTTTGAACCGCCTCCCGCCCCAGATCGAGCCCATCAGCCGCGACTACATCAAAACGCGGGATTCCCCAAAATTCACACAAAGCCTCCAAATAACGCGCCCCCATTTCGAGCGGGGAATGATTGTAATCTCCCCCACGGGTAGTCAGAAACAGCAGCCTTTTCGCTTTGCACAAGCCAAAAGTGCCGCGTTCATCCGCGCCAAAGGTTATGCCGTCCACGCAAATGTTCTCGATATAAAGCTTCAATAAAGCTGGAAAACCGAGGTCCCAAAATGGAGCCGCCACAACCACCCGGTCTGCCTGGCTGAATTGGCGGGCATAGCGAAAGCGCGGATGCTCGTGCTTGTGTTCCGCCAGCAAGCTTTCACGTTGGGCAAAGAAACCCTCGCTCAAAGGCGCAAGCGGCTCGTCCATCAGGCATAATCTTTCCACCTGGTAGTCTTTTTTGGCTTGGAGTGCTGCCAGAAAGGCTTCAGCCAGAACGCGTGTTCGCGACTGTTCCCGTCGGATGCAGCAATCGATATATAGCACCTTTACCATTCCAGCACCTCGGGAACCTGCAGCTTGCCTTCGGCAAGCACTTGCTCCACTTCAATCCGGGTGGGAATGGAATTCGCCGCTCCTGGGCGCTGCACGCACAGCGCTGAAGCCACAGTCGCCATGCGCAGCGTCTCGGCAAGACTCAGGCCCTGCATCACACCAAACAAGAAATAGCCGCTGAAAGTATCCCCTGCGGCAGTGGTATCCACCGCCCGCACTTTGCAGCTGCCGATGCTGACGTAATGCCCGTTTTGAACACACTGCGCGCCGCGTGACCCGAGCGTGAGCAGAATGCCAGCCTTGGGATAGCGCTCAGCCAGGCGTTGCAGCAGGTTTTCGTCCACCGCCCCACCGATAATTCCTGCTCCTTCAACCTCGTTAACAATCAGCCAATCGAGCTGGTCAATGGGGTAAGTATTCACATTATCGGAGTACGGGGCGGCATTCAGCGCAACTTTCAAGCCCTTCGCAGCTGCTTTTACGATAATCTTACCCACCAGGTTGGTCTCGTTCTGCAGCAAAACAAAACCGTCACTGCCAAATGCGTCCAACGTTCGGTCCACATAGTCTTCGGTCAGCATTTGGTTCGTACCGCCATACAGCAGGATACAGTTCTGACCGGAATCCGCCACCTGGATGATGGCATGCCCGCTGACCTCCGCTGAAGTCTGCATCAGCGAGGTGTCCACTCCGGCGGCTTGCAGCATCTCAACCAAAAACCCGCCGTCTCTGCCAGCAACGCCGGCATGGAACACCTGGCTGCCAGCCCTGGCAGCCGCGATGGATTGGTTGAGCCCTTTGCCACCGCTGTTAATTGTGTAGGATTTTGTGTGTTTGGTTTCGCCTGGGAGTACAAAGTTGTCTACCCGGTAAACATGGTCAATATTGAGTGAGCCAAAATTTAGAATAGGCATAGGTAGTCCTTTTGATTGATTTTCGCGATATAGGCAATTATACTGGGAGAAGCCAACCCAAACAGAAAAGAGGAACCATGCTGCAGCCTCATATCCAGCTCGATGAAACCATTATGGCCCACTGCGCCTTATTGCCCGGCGACCCCGCCCGGCTCGACCGGATTGCCCCCTTCCTGAGCGACGTCACCGAACTGGCTTACAATCGTGAATTTCGCAGTCTGCACGGCACCTATAAAGGTCTGCCTGTTTTGGCGGTCTCCACTGGTATTGGCGGGGCATCCGCGGGAATTGCCGCGGAAGAGCTGCATAACATCGGCGTCAGGGCTATGATCCGCATCGGCAGCTGCGGTTCGCTGCAACCCAAAGTGAAATTGGGCGATCTCGTCATCGTCAACGGCGCGGTCAAAGACGACGGCGCATCCAAAACCTACAGCCAGGCAATTTTCCCCGCGATTCCAGACGCAGAACTGATGTTTGCTTGTATCGAAGCCGCCAAAGAGCAGGGCTTTGCCCACCATATTGGGATCGCTCGCAGCCATGATAGTTTTTATACGGATCAGGAAGCCGAAATCGACGCTTATTGGTCGCGGCAGGGTGTCCTGGGCGCGGATATGGAAACAGCCGCGTTATTCACCATTGGAAGCTTGAGAGGCTTCAAAACTGCTTCCATTCTGAATAACGTCGTTGCCTACGAGCAAGACACGCTCGAATCGATTGGGTCGTATGTCAGCGGTGAGGATCTTGCCATGCAAGGAGAGCGCAACGAGATTCTGACTGCCTTAGAAGCCCTGCGCAGGGTGATTAAAGATGGGTAAGCTCGCTGCGGTCAGGAAAACTTCAGCTAAATTCCCGTTCACTGAGTAATTGATCCGCTATCCATCCTTCTTGATCCATTATCCTATCAGCGAAGTGCTGCCAACCCATCATTTCAACCATAAAAAAGCCACCACTTTGCTTAAGGTGGTGGCTTTGATTCTTGATTTCCCAAAAAAACAAGCCAGGGAGGAAATAGCAGCGAGTGTGTTTACTTCACGCCCAGCCGCTTGCCAACCCGATCGAAGGCATCCAAAGCCTGTTCCAAATCATCCTGGCTGTGGGCGGCGGAAATCATCACACGGATGCGTGCCCTACCTATTGGCACGGTCGGAAAACCCAGTGCCATGGCAAAAATACCTTCCTCAAATAGCTGCCGGCTGAATTCGCGCGCAAGCTGTACATCACCCAGCATAACAGGTGTGATGGGGGTTTGTGTCAGACCGGTGTCAAAGCCCAGTTTGCGCATTTCTTGCTGGAAGTAGCGCGCGTTTTTCCACAATCGGTCTACCAAATCGGTCGATTCTTCCAGCAGGTCCACTGCGGCAATGCAGGCAGCGATATCCGGCACTGTTACCGCGGAAGAGAACAGGAATGGTCGCCCGCGCTGGCGCAGCCATTCGATGATTCGAGCGTTACCCGCCACCACCCCGCCAACAACGCCAAAGGCTTTGCTGAAAGTGCCCAATTCGATATCAATTTTGCCGTGCAGTTTGAAGTGATCGACGATACCGCGTCCGCCTCCACCCATCACGCCCTCACCATGGGCGTCATCGACCATGGTCATAAGACCATACTTGTCCGAAACTTCAACCAACTTATCAAGAGGAGCGAAATCGCCGTCCATCGAAAAGACGCCATCCGTAATCATCAAGCCGCGTCGATAGCTGCCCTGAGCTACCTGGATTACCCGATCAAGGTCGGCCGGATCCGCGTGCTTGAAGCGATGGATCTTTGCTCCTGAAAGCCTGGAACCATCAATGATCGAGGCATGATTGAGTTCGTCAGAAAAGATCGCGTCTTCCTTGCCAACCAGAGCCGGGATTGTTGCGCCGTTAGCGGTGAACCCCGATTGGAAAGTGATTGCGGCTTCAACCCGCTTGAAAGCAGCCATACGCCGTTCCAGTTCGACATGCAGGCTCATGGTTCCGGCAATCGAGCGCACAGCTCCTGGTCCGATGCCATATTTCTTCATTGCATCGATTGCGGCTTCAACTACACGGGGGTGATTAGCCAAACCGAGATAGTTGTTAGCGCAAAAATTGAGTACTCTTTTACCATCCACAATCACAGAGGAGCCTTGTGGTGAATCCATGGTGCGGATCTTATTGTAGAAGCCAGTTTCTTTCAAATTGTTCAGCTCTTCGTCAATCCAAGTCAATTTATCGCTCATAAACACCTCTTTCTATGCAATTACTAAGATTATACCCGTGCTTTAGAGCTGGGAGCTTGTTTCGAACCGTATCGGTTTATAATATTGGTATCGATTAACCATCTTTGGAGTGTGCCATGCAGATTATTTCTTGTGTTGACTATGCCGATATGAGCCGCAAGGCTGCCCGCATCATCGCTGCCCAGGTGCAGCTCAAGCCACACAGCGTGCTGGGACTTGCGACAGGCTCAACCCCCATTGGCACCTATAAGGAACTTATCCGCTTCCATCTGGATAAGGAGCTGGACTTTTCAAAAGTCATCACTGTCAACCTGGATGAGTACTACGGATTAGGCCCGGAGCATGAGCAAAGCTACCGCTACTTTATGCAGCATAACTTCTTTGACCATATAAATGTATCCCCCGAAAACACCCATGTTCCCGACGGACTTACCCGGGATGTTTCCAAAACTTGCGCAGAATACGACAGCATCGTTGCTACGCTCGGCGGCACGGACATCCAATTGCTGGGAATCGGTGATAACGGTCATATCGCCTTCAACGAGCCGCACACTTATTTTTTTGCCCAGACTCACCTGGTGGATCTGAATGAAGAAACCATCAAAGCCAACGCGCGCTTCTTTGAGAGCGAAGTTGAAGTGCCCCGGCAGGCTATCACCATGGGTATGCGATCGATCTTAAGCGCAAAAAGGATCTTACTTCTGGCAAGCGGATCAAAGAAAGCTGAAGCGATTGCACAGATGATCAACGGCCCCATTGACCCGCAGCTGCCGGCTTCGATCCTTCAGGTGCATTCGAATGTGATGGTAATCGCGGATGAAGAGTCGCTTGCCTTAGCCTGACCAGCTGAATAAGCTCATTCAACTGGTAAAAACACCCTAAATAACCTTTTCTGTATGCCCTGCCAGGTTGCGCAGCAGTTCCAGCTGCCCGATGTGATAGGCATGGTGGAACTCCATGAAAAACAACATCCAGCCCCGCCGCGCCGGCCGTCCAAACCCTGGGACCTCCTCATCGAAGTCAGCGTCAGTCATCGGCTCAAGCTTCTCAAGAACCGCCTTGTGCAGCACCTCATAAGCAGTCATCAGTTCAGAAGCCGTCATCAGACCCGCTTCGGGACCTAAAATAGGTTCAGAACCTCTTTCAAAACGGCTCAGATCCGTCAAACCCTCCGGTTTCTTTCCGTCCAGGAAACGCAGGATCGGGATCAGGCTCTCAGTCAGATGCCCTAAAGTCCACAACATGCAGTTACCACCGTTGGGAGGTTGGATGAGCATTTCAGAGTCACTCACGTCTTTAATCTGCTCTTTGATAAGCTCCAAGTTGCCTTCCAGCATGCTTTGATATTCTTTTGCGGTGATCATAGCCTCTCCTCTTTAATTGGCAGGCGTCAATAATTGCTCATTCTCGCAATTTAATTTGCCTGACTTTACTGTTCCACATAGTTTTTATGCTCCAGTTAATACTTCTGCACAGATATTCATCTCCTGAAGTCTTAACTCCAAGGTTACTGCGCCACTGCAGCTGGCAGGCTACGGCAGGTCGCGCCCTTCGCTGGTATAGATGCGATACCAATCCTCGCGGCTGATTGGTATGTCCATCCCGGCAGCAATCTCACGCAGGCGCTGAGTGTTCATCGTCCCGGCAATCATCTGCATCTTTGCCGGATGGCGCGCCATCCAGGCTCCGACCGCGCCATTTTTGGTGATCCCATACTTGTGCCCAACCTCTTCCAGCGCAGCGTTCAGCTCGGGAAACTCGGGGTTGTCCATGTAGGTTCCTGCTATGAAACCCGATTGAAATGGCGACCAGGCTTGGATGGTCATGCCGTGCAGCCGACAGTAGTCCAGCGTAGCCGAATCAAGATCTTCGGCAAACTGCAAGGTTGTGTTCATGCGAATAGCGTGATCGATCATTCTTGTATGAGCGGGACCAAACTGCAGCTGGTTTGCAACCAGTTTATGGCTGGTGGCGCTCTGCAGGAGATCAATCTGGCGGGAGTGCATATTGCTCACGCCAAAAGCGCGTACCTTGCCGCTGGCGTAGAGCTCGTCAAACGCTGCTGCCACCTCTTCCGGCTCAAAAAGGGCATCCGGGCGATGCAGGAGCAGCACGTCGAGCTGTTCGATCCCCAGGTTTTGCAGAGAATTTTCAACTGACTTGAGGATATGTGCGTAAGAGAAATCAAAAGCAATGTTTTGGCGGGCGTCATTCTGCACGATGCCGCATTTCGTTTGGATCAGCATCTGGAAGCGCAAACCCGGGTTGGCGCGCAGCCACTCGCCAAAATGACGCTCACAGGTGCCATTGCCGCCGTAAATATCGGCATGGTCGAAAAAGTTGATTCCCAGTTCGAGGGCGGTCTTGAGATGCAGATCCAGCTCGGAACCTGAGAGGCGCGTGATGCGCATACAGCCCAACACGAGCGCGCTGGCTTGCATATCCGGGGTGAGAGAGATGGTGTACATAGCAGTCCTTTCTGATTTTTGGATGGCTATCTAATTTATACCCCAGCCTGATTGGAAATAGTGAGCAAGTATACCTACAACCTGCTAATGCTGGATGCCCCAGCGGCTGGTGGGAACAGGCTCAAGCCGTCTGAAACCAGCGCGGGCATAAAAACTGGCATAGCCGATATCCGCGGGGTCATAGCGCTCGGGTAAGGCTGGGCGGGGCTGGCTGATGTCATCCAAAGGAGAAACTTGCAACAGCTTGCCGCCGGCTCGCCAGGCTTCCTGGATGGCAGCCTTCACGAGAAACACAAACAGTGAAGCATGATCCGCTCGTTTTGCCAGGCTTAGCTGCCTGACTTGCCAGTGCCCGTTTGCCGGCGCAGTCCCATGCTCTGATGTGGGAGCTGCCAGTGGAGCGAGTTCGCAGGCACCGATTGCCTGATCGTCCTCAATTAGCAGCATGCCCGACCTTAACCCCTCCTTGACCAAATCCGCGATGGTCACGTTTTCAGCCCCTGATTGCGCTTCTTGCACTTCCAGGAATTTGGCTTTTGTCTCGGAGCTTAGCCTTTCAACCTGGGTTTTGTCCAACAGGTTGATCAGCGCGAGGTACTCTGCGGGGGTTTGCGGGGAGTGAACAGAAAACTGCTGCGGCACTGCCCAGGGGTACTGCGCTTTGCCGGCGTAGCGAGCATGCTCATAAGCCTGGTAATCAGCTGGTAAATGCAAGCGGTGGAGGTTGCAAAGGAACTTTACAGCGTTGTAGTCATTTTCATCAAAAGTGTAGCCGAGATGAAAGTCCACCAGCCAATCGGCTTTGATGCAGCGAACTTTGGCATGCCCGATCTTGCCCTGCCCGGTGAGCGAATCGCCGGGGTATTCCACCCCGCCAACGATCTGCCCCTGGTCGTTGCGAATGTAGGAATGGATGTCCACCTGGTGTCCGCCGCCGTCCTGGAGCACAAATTTATGCTCCCACTGGCCGTCCCGCGGCACGTGCCCATAGCCCAGGCGGCTAAGAATGCCCAGAAAACGGGGCAGGTACTGCTGGTTGATGGCAATATCCAGGTCGGAATGGGGGCGTGTTTGCCAGCCCAGGTGCGCGTCCACCGCCCAACCGCCATCAATTACGATCGGTATGCCGGCGATTTCTGCCAGGTCGATAACGCGCAGGGTCTCTTCCTGATCCATTTCCGGAGTCAGACTGGGGCTCAGGCAGAGCGGAACGCCTTTCAGGATTTCTTCAAGTGGATTTGGCTGACTTGGTTCCAGACCAACAGGTGAGGGCATGGCAGGCTGTCCTTTTGGTCGTAATATCGCCGTCTCCTTAAGAGATGGCGAAACTTTTGACTGGATTATATCATCCAGGAACCTCATAAGACGCCTTGCAGAAGTGCTCTAAAGACCTATTTACAGAAATACTTAAAGACAAGCCGCATAAATGAAGCTATGATCTGTCCAGCGCAGAAGCGAGTATGAACGCGACCTCTACAAAAGGCGCTTTTCTCAAGGCGCTTTTCTGGAAAAAACAAGCTCTTGAGGGTATACTTAACCAGATAAATAAAGCCAATCGTGGAGGATCTCATGAAAGTAACCGTTCAACAGCAGCAGCTTGCCCACGGCGTCAACGTGGTTGCGCGCGCTGTCACTTCCCGCAGCACTCTCCCTGTACTCTCAAACATCCTGATCAAGACTGACCAGGGGCGTCTGAGGCTTTCGGCTACCAACCTCGAGCTCGGTATCAGCGCCTGGATTGGAGCGAAAGTCAGCGAGGAAGGCGGGCTGACCGTGCCCGCACGTACCTTCGTGGACATGGTAAGCAACCTCCCCAGTGAAGAAGTGACCCTGACGTTGGACGAACGCACTCAATCTCTCAACGTGAAATGCGGCACGCTAAACACGGATATCAAAGGCATCAGCGCTGACGAGTTCCCGCCCATGCCCACACCCGATGACGATTCTGCCATTCCTTTGAACGTTGAAAACTTCAAGGAAATGATCCAGCGCGTGGTCTTCGCCGCCTCCACAGAAGACACCCGCCCCAATTTGACTGGCGTGCATATGAGCTTCCATGGAGATGAACTGGAAATGGCTGCCACAGATGGCTATCGCATCTCCATCAGCAAAGCCGCCATCGGTCACAAGCCTCCCCAAAACCTTGAAGCCTTGATCCCCGCCAGAGCCCTCAGTGAGCTCTCGCGCATTGCGGTCAATGGCGATGAGACCCTGCTGATGTCCTTCCCGGCCGGACGCGGTCAGGTGATCTTCCATTTGAAGGACGCAGAACTGGTTTCGCAGCTGATAGAAGGCAACTTCCCCAACTATACGGCGATTATTCCCACCAGTTTCAAGACTCGTACCGTGCTCAACACTGCCCAACTGCTTAAAGCCTGCAAACAGACCGAGATTATCGCCCGCGAGGGAAGTTATATTGCCCGCCTGGACATTCAGCCTGAAGCCGGCAGCACGGATCGCGGTCCACAAATGGAAATTTCCGCCACTTCTGAACAGACTGGCTCATCCGAAGTGATCGTGGATGCCTCGGTGGACGGTGTACCGCTCTTGATCTCCTTCAATATCCGCTTCCTGCGCGAAGCCCTGGAAGTGATCAAGACCGCCAACGTACTGTTGGAAACCAACGCCGCCAACACCCCCGGTATGCTGCGCCCCGTGGGTGACGAAAGCTTCAGGCACATTATCATGCCGATGAATGTGAACCGCTAAAATGTTTGTAATTTAAAAAGAATAAGCTGGCTTGGGTAACTTGAGCCAGCTTTTGTTTTAAGCAAGAAGCTAACTCAGGCTTTTGCCAAGCTCAAAAGCCTGCTGGTTCAGCTCCACAAACTGCGGTTTAACATTTTCGGCAATGACCCTACCCCAATCGATCTCTTCAAGCCCAAGCTGACGCACGCTGGCACCCAACAGGATAATGTTCATCACCCGCAAATTACCGATCTTGCGGGCTTCCTCGCTGGCATCCATGGCAATCACCTTGCCAGCACGCGCGCTGATCAACCCTTCTGCGTTTTCAGGGTACTTATCGCTGCCGTTTTGCACGCCGATCGGGTTGACACGCACTCTGTTGAGGATCACAATGCCCTTACCGTCCTTGCGCAGGTATTCCAGGTTGCGCAGTACTTCAAGCTCCTCAAAACCGATGATCACATCAGCCTTTTTGGCTTCAACAATCGGCGAAAAAACCTTATCGCCAAAGCGCACATGCGTAAGCACCGGACCTTCACGCTGCGACATGCCATGAACTTCGCTCATTTTGACATCATAACCCTGGGAAAGCAGCCCTTCTGTCAGCAATTTGCTGGCCAGAATGGTTCCCTGCCCGCCAACGCCGGTTAATAGGATGTTTTTTGTGGTCATCATGCCTCCACTTTCTGAATTGCATGCACCGGGCACACCTGGGCGCACACGCTGCAGCCAACGCATTTTTCGGGGTCAATCGATGATTTTTTCTTGTCAAATTGGAAGACAATCGCCGGGCAGCCAGTGCGTGTGCACTTCTTACAGCCAATGCAGACTTCCTCGTTCACCCAGTAAACATCAGTGAAAGACCCTTTGAACTCTTCTTTGTCGAGGGCGGTCTGCTTTTTGAGCGCGCATGGCCAGCGCGTGATGATCACGGAGGGCTCCTGTAAACCAAGCGCCCAGTCCAACGCTTCTTTAACCTCACTCAACTGGTTAGGATTGATCAGACGGACGTTTTTAAAGCCAAAAGCCCGGGCGATCGCCTCAATGCTGACAGCTTCGGTGATTTCGCCCTGGATCGTTTGCCCGGTACCGGGATTATCCTGCTGGCCGGTCATGGCGGTGATGCGGTTGTCGAGCACGACGGTGATAAGGTTGCTCTTATTGTAGGCAACGTCCAAAAGTGAATTGATACCGGTATGGAAGAAGGTCGAGTCGCCGAGCACAGAGACTACGCGCATTTTATTGCCCTCGATAGTGTCGAAGACTTGCTGCGCCCCATGCCCAAGGCTGACGCTGGCTCCCATGCAGACAGTGGTCTCCATGGCGTGATACGGCGCGCCGGAGGCGAGCGTGTAACAACCGATGTCGCCTGACACCATGACGTTCTTGCGTCGGCCAAGCTCATAGAAGAAACCGCGATGCGGACAGCCAGCGCAAAGCGTGGGCGGCCGCGGGATGATGGCAGAGCGAACCGCATCGTCCTCGGGGTATTCCTCCCCATAGATCACCGAACGGATCACTTCCGGCTTCATCTCGCCGTTACGAGGGAAAATGTTCTTACCGTCGCAAGCGATGCCCAAGGCGCGCACGTACTCTTCAATGTAAGGATCGTTTTCTTCAATAATGGTGATCTTCTCAACCTTTGAGGCAAACTCGCGGATCAGGTCATCCGGCAGAGGATTGGTGAAACCCAGTTTCAGATAGGAGGCGCCATCACCAAAAACTTCGCGAGCATAGAGATAACAGTCGCCAGAACAGATGATTCCAATGCCGGTTTCATTCATCTCAATGCGATTCCACTGGCAGTTGTTCGAATAGACCTTTAATGATAATTGATTTTCCTGAACTTTGACTTTCATCGGGCGGGCGTTGGCCGGCACGGCTACGTACTTCTTGATATTTTTTACGTAGGGCTTAATGGGCACGTCCTGGCGCTCGCCCAACTCCACCAGGCTCTTGGAATGGCAGACGCGTGTTGTCATTCTGAAAAGCACCGGGATGTCGTGCTTCTCGCTGATCTCAAAAGCCTCGATCAGCATATCTTTGCATTCCTGGCTGTCGGAGGGTTCAAACATGGGCGTCATAGCTGACTTGGCGTAGTTGCGGTTATCCTGCTCATTCTGGGATGAGAACTGCCCGGGCTCATCCGCAGTAACCACGACCGCGCCAGCGTTGACCCCTATATAGGCGAAGGTGAAAAAGGGATCAGCCGCGACATTCAAACCAACATGCTTCATTGAAGCAATCGCGCGCGCGCCTGCCAGGGATGCCCCAATGACCGATTCGAGGGCCGTTTTCTCGTTGGGAGCCCATTCAGAGTGGATTTCACTATAAGTGGCGATGTTTTCAAGGATCTCAGTGCTGGGGGTACCCGGGTAGGCCGAAGCAAAGCGCACGCCAGCTTCCCAGGCTCCGCGGGCGACAGCTTCATCGCCGGTGATCAGTTGTTTCAATGCATCCTCCTTTTCCGTCAAAGCAAGTTGAGTGAGTGACGGGTAAGCTGGGTTTCAGTATAAACGAGAATTAGGCAATAACGGCCTGAAACGTGAGATTCTGTGATTAATCAGAGAATTAAACCTGCCAGCCGCTATATGCCATCGTTCAGTTCCAAAGGGGTGACATATTCGCTGACTTATTCGCTGACTAATAACAACCGCTTTAATTCAGCCTTGACCCAAATCGAAAATGGGGTTAGAATCGCAATCCTTACAGAAACGTCCTCGTAGCTTAATGGACAGAGCACCTGCTTGCGGAGCAGACGGTTGCGCGTTCGAATCGCGCCGAGGACATTTTTTACCCCCCCTTCACCATCAAAACATAGCGAGTACCCCAAGGGCACTTATT
>DDWY01000095.1:50660-81663 GCA_002347705.1 Anaerolineaceae bacterium UBA2274
CAAGGGCACTTATTCGAATCGCGCCGAGGACATTTTGTAATCCCCAAGTTTGACTAAAACATAGCGAGTACCCCAAGGGCACTTATTCCAATCGCGCCAAGAATTTTGCCCTTTCCCGCCAGACAACCTGGTTGCGATCCATTTCAGCCCCACACCATTCAAAAATCTCATAATTTCGCACTCTATGAGAATTTTTGACTGAAACCGAACAAGATATCGGCTGATTCTCTCAGTCTGCCTCAGTAAATCAGTCCTTCCCAACGCCGTTTTGCCCAATCCAAAGAGCCGCAAACATCCCTATTCCCGCCACCGAACGCTCATTGTTTCACGTGAAACATCATGCCCCTCCGCTTATCCTGAGGGAATCAGAAAGAGCAACTCCATTTCACCTAAACCATCCCCAAGCATCTGACTATGTTTCACGTGAAACATTATCACTTGATTCAGCGGTAAAATGGGCACGGATCGTGCATCATCATAGCTGACCGAAACGATTTGGAGGTATTTATGACTACGAAACGACTAATTCTCACCTTGATTGCGGGACTCCTGGTTCTCACAGGCTGCATTCGCCCTTTGCCTGCAACAACAAACACACCCGAGCCCACCTTTCCGCCAACAATCGCTCCCCCTACGTCGACTCCAACTCTCCTCTCTCCGCTGTTTAGACTGAACATGTTTTTAGGTGGTCATGGCTGGGCCACCAATCTGGACCAGACCCGCTTTTATAACACCAGGAACTTTGGTGAGCATTGGCTGACGGTCACGCCTGCAAATATGTCTTCTCAGGGATCCGGCTGGGGAACCAGCACATCCTTCCCTTCCGGTGACATCGGTTGGATCTGTCAAATCGAAACTGAGTCCTCTTCCGCTCTTTACTCAAGCAGCGATGGTGGCATCAATTGGGAGACCCACCATCTGGACTTTCCTTGCGGACAAATTTCCTTCTTGAACGCCAACGAAGGCTATATTCTCTCCGATCAGGGGGTTGGAGCAGGTTCTCAATATGTCAGCATCTACCATACCGCTGACGGCGGACAAAACTGGGAGCTGCGTTTTGAACATAACCCAGCCGACCCAGACGATCACGGTCTGCCCACCGGAGGAATCAAGAGCCATTTTGGCTTTCTCAGCTCTTATATTGGGTTAGTTGCGGGTTCTGTGCCCGTTTCTGGCGTAGTTTATCTATTTCGGACAGTTGATGGCGGCACTTCCTGGATGCAGTCCGAGTGCCAGGGCTTGCCTTTAGACGAAAACCAGCAAACCAGTGTGGATAAGATCATCAGGATCAACGCCACTACTGCCATTCTGCCCATCCGCTCCTATCTTGCCAACGGGAATAGTGTTACATACTTTTGCAGCACCACCGATGCCGCTGAGAACTGGCAATACGTGGGAATGCTTGAGAATATCGAGTTCTTAGATTTTGGGACGCTTCTGACCGGCGTCGCTTTTGGAGAGGGCAAGATGTATCAAACTGAAGATGGTGGGCTAAGCTGGACCGAAACCACCTCCGGGCTGCCCCCTGCGGTTACCCCAGTGGCTTTGGATATGATAAACGATCTCGTCGGCTTCCTCACAGCCACCATCACACCGGAAACTCTGACAGATAATCGCATCTACATGACAGCCAACAACGGTAAGGACTGGCAGTCAATGCCCGCGAATATCATCGAATCATCCAGCGTAGGTTCGGCGCCATAGCCACTGGACAGCGCCTTGCAAATTAGAGGCGCCCTACTATAATGTAAATGATCGAAGATGAAAAATATTTGGCTTTTAATTACGGTGGTTTTAATCCTGACGCTCCCCCTTTCGGGTTCAGTTCAAGCTGATCCGGGTCCTGAGAGTAGTCAAACCGATGTCTTGAGCGCTTTTGTCGATAGCTGGACAAAGTCTTATGTTCAGGATCAGGTTAACTTAGAACCGCTGCCTGGTGCTGATCCGGGAAAAAGGGTATATCTTACCTTCGATGATGGACCCGATCCTCGCTGGTCACCCCTGGTTCTGGCCGTTTTGCGAAAATACCAAGCGCATGCAACCTTTTTTATGATCGGGCGCAATGCATCCACCTTTTCAGATACTGTCCTGCAGATCGCCAGCGACGGAAATACGCTTGCCAACCACAGCTACAACCATTTCGACTTAACCACGCTTGGTTTTCAGGGCTTTTCACTTGAAGTAGGCGATACTGAGCAATCCATCCGCAACGCCCTCAAAGATCACCCCGAGCTCGCATCCCAGGTGACAAAATGCTTGCGCCCGCCCTACGGTAAATCCAACGAGACCGTATATGCCTACGCGATGACCATGGGTTACAGCATTTCAATGTGGAACCTGGACACCCGCGACTGGGCAGGACTAGCTCCTGAAGCGATTCTGACAAATTTTACCGACAAATTGCAGCCCAACAGAGTCATTCTCTTTCATGATGGTGGTGAAGACCGCCAAAACACTATCGAGTCGCTGGATTTGGTCTTGCACGAGCTGATCATGCAAGGGTACGAAATTTTGCCTTACTGCACCGAAGAGGGGCAGGCAGTGATTGGAGGCTGAGTCTATCCTTAATTACAGGGGTAATTATTAACGTTATATTAACCTTTGTAGGAATTTCGTAAAAATTACCGCTGATCGGAATTTTTACTTGCAATTTTTGGATTATCTTGTATACTAATAGAAGTTAGGCGCTTGGGTGCCCCCCTCACCCAGGCGCCTAACACTTTTAATCCCCCAGAAGTAAAATTGTTTTATGGAAACCGCCAACTCAAGGTACAGTTTTTTCGCGTGTACGAATTCCCGCTGCAAATTGCGCTTTCCCCTTGAGGCGGAACTGTTCGACGGTCGCTACTGCCCCCGCTGCGGCGCGCCTCTTGAAAGGCAGGAGACTGGCATCCCTGCTCTGAAACCCCCTCCTGTACCAAAGCCTGGTTTTGAATTGATTGGCGCGCTCGACAATATCCGCTCAGCACACAATGTCGGCGCAATCTTTCGCACCGCGGATGGCGTTGGACTTTCAGAGCTGCTGCTCGGTGGCATCACCCCCACCCCCGACAAACAGCCATCGATCAGTAAAACCGCCCTGGGTGCAGAAAAAAGCATCAAGTGGAGTCATCGCCCCAATCTTCCAGAAGCACTGGCTGAATTCAAGGCCAACAAATGCCTGATCCTCGCGTTGGAGTACGCAACTGGCGCTTGTGATTTGCAGGTGTTCCAACTCAGCCTCCCCTCGCCAAGGCAAGTAGTCCTGGTCGTCGGCAGCGAACCTGCCGGAGTCGACCCTGCCATCCAGCAAATGGCGGATCAGGTTTTGTATATACCGATGGCCGGCGAGAAAACCTCTCTGAATGTGTCCGTCGCCTTTGGCATCGCGATCTATCGCTTATTGGGACTGTAATTCACACACAAAAAAGGCTCTGGCAGTTTAGTGCCAGAGCCTCATATTTTGGACATTGAATCAAGGTTGGATGATCGTCCCGGCAGGAATAGTTGTGTTTTTTTGGATCACCACGATGCCTTCCCGCACCTTGTAGAGAGCATGATCCACTTCACGGTCTGCGGGGAAAGGTTTTATGACCACGTTGTCGCCAATACTGGCGTTTTTGTCAATGATCGCGCCTTGAATTTTACAATTTCGTCCAATTCCAAGCGGCGCGCCATTAGTTTGGTTGCCATACCAGTCAGCACCCATCACGATGGTATCTTTTATTTCCGTGCCACATCCTATCACACTGCGCAACCCGATCAGTGAATGCTCCAGAACAGCGTCCTCGATTGCGCAGCCTTCCGCCAGCAGGACACTCCTGCAAGTCGTTCCGGTCACGCGTGAACCAGGCAAATAACGCGGGTGAGTAAAGATGGGATGGTCTGGATCGAAGAAGTCGAACTCCGGATGTTCCTCGGTCAGTTCAAGATTGGTCTCGTAAAAAGTGCGGATCGTTCCGATATCGCGCCAATACCCTTCAAAGTTATATCCAAAGACGCGCTTGCCCGCGCGGATCAGGTGTGGAATAATATCTCCTCCAAAGTCATCAAATTTATGGTCGGTGTAATCAAGCCGCAGCACATCCGCCAGCAGGTCCATGTTAAAGATGTAGATGCCCATCGAGCCAAGATAGGGTGATTCAGGGTCATCTCGGCTAACTAACCTGGAAAGTAGCTCCGGATCTTTAGGTTTTTCAGCAAAGTCTGTGATGCGTCCGTCTTCATCGCGCTTGAGGATACCAAAGCGGAATGCGTCCTCCTTGAGCACTGGCTGCACCGCCACGGTGATATCCGCGTCGTTGGCGATGTGGAAATCAACCATCTTTGAATAGTCCATGCGATAAAGGTGATCGCCCGCCAGGATCATCACATACTTCGATCGGCTGGAACGGATCTCAAGGATCTGCTTGCGAACTGCATCGGCAGTGCCCTGATACCAGTCGGTGTTTTCGATGGTTTGCTCCGCAGCCCAAATCTGCACCCACCCCCCATGGAAGTTATCAAAATTGTAGGTGCGGGTAATATGCCGGTGCAAGGAAACCGAGAGGAATTGAGTCAATACAGAAATTTTATAGACACCTGAGTTGATGCAGTTGCTGATTGGAATATCAATCAAGCGATACTTCCCGGCTATTGGGACAGCCGGCTTAGCCCGCTCGGCAGTAAGCGGATAGAGCCGCTTGCCCTGACCTCCACCTAAAATGACTGCAAGAACTTCGTCCAGATTGGTCATATTATCCCTTTCAGCACAATCCGTGCACTTTATGATGAGGTTGTTAAGAATGAATGGCTATTGCCAGCTTAAATATATAGCTATATTGTACTAGTTTTTTGAGCGACTTTATCTAAAATTTCGCGCGCAGATTCCAAGGTGACAGACGTGCTGGCTCCGAGCATTGCCGCCAATTCCTCCACCCGCGCCTCTCCCTGCAATTGCTCCACTTGTGTGGCAGTACGCCCATTCTCACTACTTTTGCTGACATGAAAGTGCAGATCGCCGAAGGCAGCCAGCTGGGGTAAATGTGTAACACACAAGACCTGGTGCCGCTTGCCAAGGCTCCAAAGCATCCCACCTACTGTCATGCCGACTCGGCCGCCAATGCCACTGTCGATTTCATCAAAAACCAGGGTCGGGATATGATCCACCTCTGCCAGCACGGTTTTGAGAGCCAGCATCAGGCGTGAAGTTTCTCCCCCGGACGCGGTCTTTGCAAGCGGTTTAAAGCCTTCCCCCGGATTGGTTTCGATCAAGAACTCGATTTGGTCCACGCCACCAGCGTCAAAGGCAAGCGTTTGACCATTTAGCGTCAACCCTTGCTTTGCTTCCAACAAACCCAGGGCTACCTGAAAGCGAGCTTTTTCCATCTCTAGCAGATGAAGTTGCTGTTCCACTCCATCCGCAAGCTGGCTGGCAGCCTGTTTTCGTTCCTCGGAGAGCCGCAGAGCTGATTCGCTTAGCCTTTCCTTTATCTGGGCTAATTTTAACCCCACTTCCTTAATCTGCTCTTCTACACCTTCCACTTTTTCCAACTCCTGTATGGAAGTCTGTAAATGTGCCAGCGCTGAAGACAGTGAACCGCCGTATTTTCGTTTCAGGCGATTAAAGAGATCGAGACGTTCTTCAATCTGATCCAAGCGATTTGGATTAAACTCGATTCCTTCCAGGTAGCCGCGCAATTCATAAGTCAGATCAGAAACAGAACCAAGTGCGTCTTCGGCTTGTTGCGCCAAGGCTTGCATTTGCGGGTCGATGCGGGCAAGTTCTGCAAGATCGCGCGCGGCTTGCCCGAGCAGGTCCGTGGCAGCCGACCCGCCCTCTGTGCCTTCATCCAAAAAAACAAGCGCGGATTGGCTGAGAGAACTTAAAGTTTCGGCATTCATCAGGCGAAGGCGCTCCTGTGCCAGGCTGTCTTCTTCATCCAGCTTAATCCGGGCGTCACCGATTTCCTGGATCTGGTATTTCAGCATATCAGCTCTGTCGCGGGCGGTCTGTTCAATAGCTTGCAGTTCGTTCAACTGTTTTCCCAGAAGCGACCATTCCTTGAACTGACTCTGATAAGTATTAAGGATTTCCTGGTCGTGCGCAAAACGATCAAGCAGATCACGATGATTCCGAACTTTCAATAGGGATAGATGGTCAGACTGACCATGCACGTCCACCAGGGCTTCACCAATCTCGGACTGAACACTCAAGCTGACCGTCCGTCCGTTCACGCGGGCAATCGTTCGCCCTTCCGCCCGGATCTCGCGCCCCAGCCAAAGGCGATCCGGCTCTTCCAGCAGCCCTTCACGCTCCAACAGAGCGGCTATCGTCTCACGTTCAGGTCCATCCAGGCGGAAAAAACCTTCCACGATCGCCCGGTCAGCACCTTTGCGCACGCTGGTCGTATCCACCCGCGCACCAAGGATCGCTCCCAACGCGTCCAGGATGATGGACTTGCCCGCGCCTGTCTCACCGGTGAAGACCACCAGTCCGGAGGTGAACTGGAGTGTCAGATCATCGATAATGGCAAAATCACGAATGCGCAGTTCTTCCAGCATAAGACCTCAAAGACGCATTCCTTTGGCTTGAGCATAAGCCGAGGAAGATACCAGAGCGGCGTAAACAACCCGCCAAACCAGCGGCATGAGATTGCCACCCCCGGTCAACAGCGGGCCTGAGCCGCTCAACAACGGCAGGATCGCCAAAATCAGCAAGGGTAGTGCACCGACAATTGCGCCAACAAGAACCGCCTTGTTGAGTGCTTTGCTGCGCCGGCGATTAACCACCAGGCGCACCGCGTTGCTGATCAAGGTACCAATACCTGGAGCGACCAGTATCGTAAAAAACCCAAGCATACCAGATAGCCAGCTGCCTGCAAAAGAAATCAGAGCGGCTACAGCGAAGCCCAAAAATGGGTCAAGCTTGTTGGTAGTGTCAAAAACACGCTGCTGCGCGCGCACACATTCCGCGCAGCGATAGCCCGTTTCCGTCAGGATCGCTGTTGCCGGGGTGATCGGTTTATTGCAGCGGTTGCAGCGCAGTTGAACTTCTGCTTCCGGGATTGTTGGATAAGCTATTGGGTCTTGTTCAGTCATTGGATTCCATTTCAAGGATCGGATTTCGCTGTAGTATGCCGGCAAGATCGCGATAAAAGTAATTGGGTTCGCCAAATCGCGCCATCAGCAGGGACTTTTTGTTTGCTGTAACGCGGATACTGTTTTCTGGACCTATGGAGATCGGTGTCGTGCCGTCAACGCTGAGCACCACTTCAAAATCACTGATCGCACGCAGGTTTACAACCGCACCTTCCGCCAGCACGACTGCGCGGTCGATCGAAAGATGCGGTGCGATGGGCAAAACGAGCATATTGCGCAATTCCGGAGGGAGAATTGGCCCCCCGGCAGCCAGGGCGTAAGCAGTCGAGCCAGTCGCCGTAGCCACAATCAGACCATCGGCGATGTAGGACATCATATAGCCTTCATTAAGATCCACGCGAACTTCGATAGGTCGGGCATCTCTCCCCCGGGAGATAAGCGCCTCGTTGATCACATCCCAGCGCTGTATCACGTCACCATTTTCCAGAAACTCAGCCTGAAGCATCATACGACGTTCAAGACGGTAGTCTGCGGAGAGCAAACGCTCAAGGTTACGCTCAAGATCAATTTCGTTCAATTCAACCAGGAAACTCAGCCGCCCGGCCTGAACGCCCAGCAAGGGAATATCGAGGGGGGCGCAGAAGTGACCAGCTCTAAGAAGCGTGCCGTCTCCACCAATGACGATAATCAGGTCGTGCCCTTCAATATGGGGAAGCTGCGTAGGGTTCTCATAATCGTAGAAAAAAACATTGTGTTCCACGGCATGAGTTTTCAGACAAGCAGAGATGCGATCTGCCAAAAGGGAGGCTTTTGGAACCGCCGCGTTCGGCATCAGGAGGATATTCTTCGGAGCGAAAGGGGTTATTGCATGCATGCCATTTATTATAGTCTGATTCAATTCGCGATTTCCAGTCCAAAGACCATTGACCTACAAGGAAACCCCTAAATATCGTATACTCAACTATCTGGAATAATCGAATCGAATCATGAAAGAGACTCCATCTTCAACTATAAAGATTGATTTCTGGCAGCGCCTTAGCAGAAATCGCATGCTCTTGACACTTTTGTCCGTATTGCTATTCCTGCTGATCTGGCAAGTGTTGGTATCAGCGTTGAATTTACCGGGCTTTATTCTGCCCAGCCCTGCTGAAGTAGGCAGGAAATTTCTCGATGTACTCAGGACGGGTTTGCTATGGCGGCACTTTTCTGCCACACTTGGGGAAATCCTGCTGGGATTGCTATTTGGAGTCAGTGCAGCCACCCTCCTCGGCTACGCGCTTTCCAAATCCCCTTTGGCAGAACGTTTGCTCTCCCCTTTCCTGGTGGGCAGTCAGTCCATCCCAATGGCAGCCATCGCGCCTTTGCTGGTCATTTGGTTTGGACCGGGTTTGCTCAGCAAAGTCCTTATTTGCTCTCTGACCGTTTTCTTCCCGGTGCTGGTCAACACGCTGGTAGGTCTGAGGGATGTGCCGCCTGAGCTGCGCGAAGTGATGGAATCTCTCCGGGCAAGCCCCGCCCAGACACTGCGCTATCTCGAGATCCCTGCCGCACTGCCGGTCTTTCTTGGCGGGCTGCGCGTTGGGGCCAGCTTGTCGGTGATTGGCGCGATTGTGGGAGAGTTGGTAGCCTCGGACCGTGGTCTGGGCTTTCTGATCAACGTCGGGCGTGGTCAGTATGACACCGCCCTGGTATTCGTTGCTGTCATTTGCCTGGTTATACTTGCAGCCAGCCTCTATGGCTTTGTGTTGCTGCTCGAAAACAGAGTTCTATCCTGGCAAACCTGGCGCAAGGAAGTTTAAGGAGAATTATATGAAGCGGATAATATTCCTCGTACTGATCCTTTGTTTGGCACTGACCGCTTGCAAAGCAGCCAGCCCGGAACCGGACTTCACAAAAATCACGCTCAACCTGACCTACATTCCCAACGTCCAGTTTGCGCCGTTTTATGTCGCTATTGAAAAAGGTATTTTTGCCAAATATGGTCTGGAAGTGAGCCTGGCTTATGGCAACGAAGCCGACATGGTGGCTCTGGTAGGCTCGGACAATCAGCAGTTCATGATTGCTTCCGGCGAGCAGGTGCTGCTCAGCCGTGCCCAGGGACTGCCGGTAATTTCGGTGAGGGAGTGGTACAAAGATTATCCTGTTGGAGTAGCTTCCCTGAAAACCAGCCAGATCAGCCAGCCTGCTGACCTGCGCGGTAAGGTGATCGGTCTGCCTGGGCTTTACGGCGCGAATTATATCGGTTTTGAAGCACTCGCTGCCCACGCCGGCTTAGGCGATGCCGATTACGAACTGCGATCGATCGGTTTCACGCAAGTGGAAGCACTGGTCACAGAACAGGTGGACGCAGTGGTAGTCTACCTGGCGAACGAACCCGTACAGATGCGAGCCCGGGGTTATGAAATTGACCTGTTGCGCGTGGCAGACTCTCTCTCACTGGTTGGCAACTGCCTGGTAACAAACGAAAAATCGCTGAATGAGCGTTCAGAACTCGTCCAGGCAATGGTCAACGCCATGAATGAAGCCCTGGCAGCCACAGCTGCTGATCCGGAAATGGCCTATGAAGTCTGCCAGAAGTACGTTGAGAACTTGGCTGCTGATGATCCGATTCAAAAGCAGGTCCTGCTGGAATCGATCAAGATTTGGCAGCTCGAAGCAAAGCCCGCAGAGTTGGAAGTTGAGCGTTGGGAGAATATGCAGACCGTTTTGCTCGAACTGGGCTTAATGACCAAAGAAATTGATGTCCGGGAGGCATTCAGTGACGTTTTCAACCACTGAGATAGCCTTGGAGGTGAATGACCTTGAGGTGTCCTTTGTGGACAGCGACGGCAGCCTCGAGGTTCTCGACAAAATCAGTTTTTCGATTGAGCGTAATGCTTTCGTGTGCATAGTAGGTCCTTCGGGCGGTGGAAAAAGCACGCTTCTGCGAGCAGTAGCGGGTCTAATTCAGCCTACAGGAGGAAATGTTCTGTTTCCTGGCATGGCTGAGGATAAGGCGCAAACCGGATTAGTGTTCCAGAAGCCGAATTTGCTCCCCTGGCGAACACTCAGGGACAACATCAGCCTCCCTCTTGAAATTGATCAGCGTCCTGAAGCAGAAATTTCCGTCTTAACCCAGGAGATGATTCGCCTGGTGGGGCTGGAAGGTTTCGAAAAGGCTTATCCCCATGAACTTTCCGGCGGGATGGCTCAGCGGGTGGCCATCGCGCGCTGCCTGGTGCAGAACCCGGAGATTTTGCTCCTGGATGAGCCCTTCGGTCAACTGGACGCGCTGACGCGGGAACGCATGGGTGATGAACTGCTCCGCATCTGGAATGAGCGGCGCAAGACCGTCCTGATGGTAACGCATTCCATCTCTGAGGCAATTTTCCTGGCTGATCGCGTCCTGGTGCTCACCTGCCGTCCGGCGCGTTTGATCATGGACCTGCCCATCGAATTACCCCGTCCGCGTGCGGACGCCATGCGCTATCTGCCGGAGTTCACCGAAGCCGCGCGTCTGCTGCACGCGCAGTTAAAGGACACAACCGTGCCTGCCTGTCAGCTGTAAAAGTCCTTTGTGGTATAGTTTTAGTCATCTCAAATATCCGGAGTGAACGATTGTGTATCTAGCTATTGAAGGTGTTATTGGTGTCGGAAAAACTTCCCTGGCGCGTCTGATTCATAAAGCCTTTGAGGCTGATTTGCTGCTGGAAGTCTTTGAGGAAAATCCTTTTCTGGGCAGTTTTTACGCCGACCGGCAGCGTTATGCCTTCCAAACCCAAATTTTCTTCCTGATGAGCCGCTATACCCATCAACACCAGGTAATTCCGAGCACCCTGGCAGCAGGTCGGAATCTTGTTTCGGATTACACCTTTGATAAAGACTCCCTCTTTGCCGGCATTAACCTGAGCGGAGATGAACTTGATATCTATCATAAAGTTCACATTGCCCTGGCAGATAAGATACCCCAACCCGATCTGCTGGTTTTTTTGCGTGCCAATACCGACACCCTGATGCACCGCATCGCTCATCGCGATCGCCCCTACGAACGCAGCATGGAACGCGCTTACATTGAGGAGCTTGCCGAAGCCTATGAGACTTTCATCAATTTGCCAAAATGGCATCAGCGTCTGCTGCCTATTGATACCGACGACCTCGATTTCATTGCCGATCCACAGGCGCTGCAGTACATAATCAACCGCATTCGCCAGGCGCTGCAACTTGTGCCCTACCAGGAAAGTCTGCCCCTGTCCGACTAAGGAGTTCTCATGCGTATCAACACGGAAATGCTCACCAAGACCGCTCGTGATCATGTTGCCAGGAGGCTTCGTCAGCCAAATGATGTCGTTGCGGTTTACCTGACCGGATCCGTTATCAGCCAGGAACCCCTGCTGGGAGGCACAACTGACATCGACATGGTCTTTGTCCATAAAGAAGATCCCGCCCAATCGCGCGAAGTGCTGCGGGTAACCTATGAAATTTCGCTCGATATTGAACACCACCACCAGTCCTACTACACCTACCACCGCCGCCTGCGGCAAAATCCCTGGATCGGCTTTTCGCTCTGCAATCACGGCAACATTCTCCACGACACAGACCACTGGCTCGAATTCATCCAGGCCGGGGTAAGCTCCCAATTTGATACCCCCGAAAACACGCATGCGCGTGCCCAAAAATTTAGTGATACAGCCCGCCAGCAGTGGTTTGACCTCAATGATGAGCAGGAGGTCAACTTTCAGGATTGGGTCGACCTCTACTTCAAGAGTGTTGGCGCGGCTGCCAACAGCATCGCCGCCCTGAATGGAACTGCGCTGACTATCCGCCGCTTTATGACCGCCTTCCCCGAAAGGGCTCAGGCGCTCGGGCAAGCCCATCTTTCCGGGGAACTTGCCCGGCTGATCGGCAATGACAAAATGAGCCTGGATTTCTACCACGATTGGCGCCCAGCCTGGGAACTTGCCCTTCAAAGTGCCAGCGCCAGTCCTAATTGCCCGCCGAACCTCTCACGCCACCGCAAGGGCTACTTCCTCAACGCGTGTGACGCCCTGGCGGAGGGCGACGCTCTGCACGCCGTGCTTTGGCCGATGCTGGAAACCTGGCGCCAGGCGGAGGGCGTGCTGGCGGATGATCCCGCCCAGCAGGAAACCTGGCTTCAATTCCTTTCCGCGCTTGATTTTGTCCCTGAGCGCAAAGAAAACCTGCTCCAGGCTTTGGATCACTTTATCGACGCCGGCGATAACATTCTCAGAGACTACCGCCAGAACTACGGTTTGTGAATAAGCTGTGGATAAACAGTCTTTTTGCTGTGGAAATTCAGCGAAAAGTCTGTGGATTACCTGGGATGATTCCAGGAAAGACCGTGGATAATTTCGTGAGCAGCTGTGGATGAAAAATCTCTTTATATTTTCGTTTTGGAACCCCTGTTGACAACTGCCAAGCAATTCCGTTTTATCCACAGTGATGTGTGGAAAGAAAAGATGAGGTTTATATTCGTTCAGAACGGCAATTTTCCGCTTCCAACTGGCGTTTTCCCCACTTTCAACAGCCCCTATTACTTATTACTACTTAATTAAAAACTGATAATAAAAAGATTTAATCCTTTAAAAGACTTAACGAATTAAGAGCGGAATAAAAGTAATAAATGGAACATTGATCTCAACGGCGTTGATCATCCCAGCCTGCCCGGGTTGACCTGAAGGGTCTGTATCCCATGCCTGGAAGTAAGCCGTGTGTCTGCCTGGCGTCAGTTCCATTAGGTGGAAAAGATGATCGAATTCCATCACATAGGGAGTTTCTGGCAGTTGTTGTCCAACTACTTGGGTCAAGACCGCCCCTGGAAGCCAGGGAGGGGTGTCCAGCGAATAAGAGACATGATGCACCGCGCTGTATTGATCCTGAGTTAGCGGAGGTTTATAAAAGGTCATATCATCAGCCTGTCCGAAAATGTGCGATGTGAAGACATTTTGATCAACGCTTGTGAAGGTTATTTCCGGTCCTTGCGCCTGGGATAATGGTCCAGCGGCCAGTAAGGCGGCTCGCGTGAGGACCGCCAAGCCTTCGGGTTTAAGGACATTATCAAAATACCAGCAGATTGGAACCTCATTTGGCCCAAGATTGAACCGCAGTGAAGGCGCTTGCAGATCACCAAAGGCGAAGTCGGTCAAATTGCCGGTGAGGATGCCAATGGTATCGCTTCCGAGCAAAGGCGCCGCCTGGCTGTTGTGAGCGAGTTTGTTTGCGAGCATGTAAAGCTCATATTCAAGTGGATTGTTGGCAGTTTTGCTGTACAGAAAAGGGGTTATCAGCATATCGACCAATTCAGGATCGCTTTCATTTTGCAGATCGATGACCAGAGAGTGCTCAGGATTGTGCGCCAGGATCTGCTCAAGATAAGCCTGTATTGCTTGCGTTTCGGGCTCTGAGACTGCCGACGAACCGGGATAATCATCCGCGCAGGCAGTAGTGGGGCTGGCTGCCCATCCGTAACTGAAATTCAGACCAAGTGCCACGCCTCCATTCCCATTGGAACAATCGTAATCATTCCTGTTCTTCGTCCAAGTTGGTACACCACTGAGCGCCTGCTGCTCAGCAAACAGCCGTCCATCCGGATTAGCCACCAGAATCAGGTGGATCTCCGTTTGCTCCAACAGCCAGGTGACGTTTGTGTGTTTCCCATAGGAATCCAGCAGGCTTTCGGCAAAGCTCAGGCTGAGTTCCGCCTGAGCCAGCGCGTTTGCCTGTAGTCCGCTGACAAGTACCAGCCGGGGTTTTGTATTGGTTTCAACTTCCCTGCCAAGCTGGAGCACCTGGATATCCAGTCCTTCATAGCTTTGACCAATCGTTTTCAAATGGGCCAGGTCGGGGTAAAGTATGGTTAATTCTTCCAGGCGGCTGATAATAGTCTCGTAGGTCCGGTAGCAGTCATAAGGAGAAGGTAGATTGGATTCTATTGTTGAAGAAGCAGGGATGATGCCTGTAAAACCGATCAAAAAGAAGATCAGCAAGAACTGGATGGAACTCAAAAATACTTTCATAAGTGCCTCCCCAGCAGTCAGTTTTAACAGGATAATTTTATCAGCTACCTGCGAAAAACTTGTTATGATTAGGCTGGAGTTGCGAAATGCAAAACGAAACAAGAACGGGTTCAACTTTACGCCTGGCAGTGGTCGTTCCGGAAGTACGCGTGGCGGATGTGGCGTTCAACAGCGCGCAAATTCAAAACGCCCTGGCAAGCTTCAAAGTCAGCCATCCGGACTGGATCATCTTCCCCCGCCTTTGCCTGACCGGGGCGAGCTGCGGGGACCTGTTCCGCCAGAAGCTGCTGCAAACCGCGGCATTGCAGGCATTGCAGGACCTGGCTCCCCTGACCGACGGCACACCCTCCAAAGTGCTGTTGGGGCTCCCACTGGCGGTCGGAGAGGAAGTCTTTGAAGGCTTGGCACTGCTCCACGGCGGGCAGTTGGAAGAGTTGATGGTGGTCTCCTGGCCGGACAGCCCGGCTCTGAGCCCCTCAGTTCGCTTGCCGGTGCATTCCCGGTTGGAATTTGCAGACCTCTCTTTACCCTTGAAAACCAAACGCCCGTTCCTTTTCGAACAGACGGAAATTCTGCTCGGTCATCAACCTCCAGGCACGGCAGCAGCTGATCTGCTGATCAACCTGATCAATCTGCCGGCTCTTGCCCCGGCTGAAGATAGCCTTCAGTCTGCTTTCAACCCCGCCGCTAGGCAGGGCATCACCGTGATCTGTTCTGCTGGTGCCAGCGAATCCACCACCGACGAGGTCTTCTCCGGAAAAGCTGAAATCTGGCAATCCGGACGCTGCCTGGCTGCAGCGCCGGAGCTTACTTTCGAAACCCAGATCATCCAGGCTGTCTGCGACCCAGAGGCAAATATCACAATGCCTCAACTCGAAGTTGTGAAAGAGGATCAGCAGCCAGTTCGTTTTCCGTTTATCAACACCAAAGAGCCCGAAAAGCAGTTCGCGCGATTGCTGGAAATCCAATCTACAGGTCTGATGCGGCGTCTGCTGCACACCCACCAGCGCAAAGTGATCCTGGGTGTGAGCGGCGGGGCAGATTCGAGCCATGCGCTGTTAGTCTGCTGCCGCGCTTTTGACCGCCTGGGTCTGGAGCGTCAGAATATTCTGGCAATCCAGATGCCCGGTCCGGGCAGCAGCCTCTCTTCCCGCGAACGCTCCACTTCTCTGGCTGACCTGGCGGGTGTAACGCAGCGTACAATCCCGATCGGCACTGCCGTTTTGTTACACCTGCAAGATATCGGTCATCCTGCGGGTCTCCACGATGTGACCTTCGAGAACGCCCAGGCGCGCGAGCGCACGCAGATCCTGATGGACCTGGCCAACCAGCAGAACGCGCTGGTGGTGGGCACAGGCGATCTCTCCGAGATTGCGCTCGGCTGGAGCACCTTCAATGGTGACCACATGAGCATGTACAACGTCAACTGCGGTCTGCCAAAGACCCTGCTTTTGCGTTTGCTGGTGTGGGCAGGGGGGTTCCTGTTCGGGCAGGCAGGCGAAGCCATCGCCCAAAAGATTGCGCAGGCTCCCATTTCGCCCGAGTTGCTGCCGTTGGACGAAACAGGCGAGACCTCCCAAAAGACAGAAGAGGTGCTCGGACCTTACGAACTGCACGACTACTTTCTCTTTTATGCCATCAGCCGGCAAATAAGCCCTGATGAGGTCTTCAGGCAGGCTGTGGAATGTTTTCAGGAGGCTTACACGCCTTCACAAATCCTATCCACGCTCAAAATCTTCTATCGCCGCTTTTTCAGCCAGCAGTTCAAACGCTCTGCCAGTCCGGACGGACCCCAACTGCTCGAGGTCAGTCTCTCTCCTCGGGCTGGCTGGCGTATGCCCAGCGATGCCAGCAGTGCCCTGTGGCTTGAGGCGGTCGAAAAAATCCATATACCAGGAAAACACTTATGAAATCAGGCAAGCAACCTCTCCTCTTGGTTTTTGGCACTTCAGCCGATCCAATTCATGCAGGGCATGTTCGCCTGGTGACGGGTGCCGTGCGCGCCTTGCAAGCCCGCGGTGAGCAGGTGGCGGAGGTGATGATAATGCCGGTTTTCCGCCATCACAACTTGCAGGATGCGGCCAAGCGATCCCTCCCGCTTACTTTTGACCACCGCTACGACCTCAGCCAGCTGGCAGCAGATGAGATCAAGCGAGAGTTGGGGCAGCAGGGCATGAAAATCAGTGTCAGCCGGCTGGAAGAAAGCCTGGCGCGCAGCTCCAACCGCCCCAATTTCACTTCCGAAACGCTGGCTTCTCTGCGTCAGCAGATCGATCCACAGCTGAAGATCGCCTTTCTGATCGGCGTGGATAGCTTCAGCGGCGACGAGCCCAGCTTTGGCAAGTGGTTCCAGTGGGAGCACCTGCTTGAAACCACCATGCTGGTTATCAGCCCGCGGCAGGGTTTCGAGCCAAATTTCGGCTACCTCCAGAAACTGGAGGATCAGGGTGCTGATTTGGTCTATCTCGAAGAGCTTTCAATCCCTGAAATATCCTCCCGGGAGATCAGAGCCCGTCTGGAAGATGGAGAGAGCCCTGAATCCCTGGCGGCAGAGGGCATCATCAGCCCTGAGGCTGCCGCGTATATCCACGCGCACGAACTGATTAAGGTCTGGAACACGCTCGACAGTCAGCAGCCACAATCTGTGCTGATGGAGGAAAATATGCAGAATGACGACCTGGAAACCAAGATCGGGAAACTCCTGTTCCAAAAGAAACTGACGCTTTCTCTGGCGGAAAGCTGCACTGGCGGGCTGATTGGGCACCGCCTGACGAATGTGCCCGGTTCTTCGGAATATTTCATGGGCGGAATCGTCTCCTATGCCTACTCAGCAAAGGTGAACCTGTTGGGCGTAAGCTGGGAGACGCTGAAGCAGCACGGCGCGGTGAGCGCCGAGGTCGTGCGGCAGATGGCGTGGGGCGCGCGAAGGGCTTTCAACACCGATATTGGTCTTTCGGTCAGCTGCATTGCCGGTCCGGGTGGCGCCACGCCCACCAAACCGGTTGGCACGTGCTGGTGCGGCATATCTTTTGGCGACCTCGACCGGCAATACCACTTCCTGCTTGAAGGCAACCGTCTCCAAGTAAAAGAACAGTTGGCGCAAAAAGCGCTTGAATCACTTTTGAGCTTATTGCAGGAACTTCCCTGAAGATGACAGTCGGCGGTCAGCCTCAGCAGCAGTCACCAAACATAGCTGCCTCATCAGGCTTAGCTGCCAGTCAACCGACCGTAGAGGACACCAAGGTCCGCATTCCCGCTTTTATGCCTTTCTTCTGGTTGGGTCTGGCGGCGATTGCAGGCTCGCTTCTCTCGGATTGGTTAGGCTTTGGTTGGGGTATCTGGTTGGCTGGGACTGTAGTGTGCCTGGCTTTGCTGCTTATCCTGCCAAAGCAAAAACCGCTGCGCAAGGTGCCCGCAACCATGCTGTTTTTTATCTGCTGCCTGAGCGCCATGCTGTACCAATTTACCCTCCCTGCAAACACAGATTCAGATATCCGCAGTTACATTGGCAAGGGGATCGTCAGTTTCAGCGGGACGGTTTCGGAGCCTCCGGAAGCGTCCGGATCTTCTGTGCGCTACGTTATTTCAGCAGAAAGCGTGGAAAAAGAGAAGGGTACTATCCAGGCAGTTGAAGGAAAAGTGCTGGTTTCCCTCCCCCTGGGGTTTGATTTTACATATGGCGACCGATTGAAAGTGACTGGCGAGCTGATTGCTCCTCCGGCGGGATCGGATGGATCCTGGCGTGATTATCTCAACCACCGCAGCATCTATACCTACAGTCAGTATGGGTGGGCATATCGCCTGGAAAGCGGTGGTGGCAACCCTCTGTTTAGATTGCTATATGGTTTGCGAGATAAAGGCGCGCGCGTGATCGACACGATCTTCCCTGCTCCGGAAAATGCCTTGCTGCGCGGAATTTTGCTAGGGGATGAAAGCCAAATCTCTCCGCTGGCTCGTGAGGCATATTCCATCACAGGCACCAGTCACATCATCGCGATTTCGGGATTTAATATGGCGGTGCTGGCTGGCATTGTGGCACATATGTTCACCCGCCGCCTTGGGGCGCAAAAGGGCAGCCTGCTCACCATCGTTGTGCTGCTGCTGTATACCATTTTGGTCGGGGCAGAAGCTTCCGTGATGCGGGCGGCTTTCATGGGGTCCTTCACTGTTATCGCCTCCGCGATCGCGCGACGCGGCAACAGCCTTAACAATCTGGGTTTAAGTGTCCTGTTGATGACGCTGATCAATCCGCACCTGCCCTGGGATGTCGGATTCCAGCTTTCCGCAATGGCAACGCTTGGTTTGGCGCTGCTGATGACGCCTCTGCGTGCCAGGCTGACTCTCTGGATGAACGCGCGCGTTGGTGAGGAAGCCAGCGCCCGCTTCAGCAACTGGATCGGTGATTATCTCCTGGTTACGCTGGTGGCACAGCTTTCAGTGCTGCCCCTGCTGCTCTATCACTTTAGAAGTTTTTCCTGGGTCTTCCTGATCGCCAACCCACTGATCTTACCTGTTCAACCTTTGGTTATGATCCTTGGACTGGTGGCGATGACGGTCGGTTTAGTGAGTCTTACGCTTGGTGGAGTTCTTGCCTGGATAGCCTGGCCTTTTGCCGCATTCACTAATCGGATGGTGTTCTGGCTCGCCAGCAGCTTTCCGCACAGGCTGCAGGTTCCAAGGCTGGAGTTTTCCTGGGTGATGCTGGCTTACCTGGTTCTGGCAATTCTCGTGCTTGGGCTGCCGTGGCGGAAATGGCTGGGACTTCTGACCAAACCCGCCTTTATTTTAGTTGCGCTTGGCAGCCTCAGCCTGGCTTTGTGGGCGAGTGTGGCTGCACTGCCGGATGGACAGTTGCAGCTAACGATTTTTGGGCAGTCAGCCACACCCATGCTGCTGGTGCGCAACCCTGCGGGGCATTACATCCTGGTGAACGGGGAGTCTGAGCCCTCAATTCTGAGCGAACAGATCGAATCCTTGCTGCCACCTTTCAGGCGGGAACTTGAAGTTGTGATCATTCCTGGTTGCAGGCAGGATCAGCTATCCGGCTTGTTTGGATTGACGCGCCAAGTGAAGGTGGGGCAGGTTTTGTGGGGTTGTGACCCTGAGGATCGGCAGATCTCAAAACGCCTATGGAGTTCCTTTGCCGCTGAGGGCATCGCCCAAACACGACTGACCGGCGATGAATTGCTCGACTTCCAACCAGGCAGTCTTAGCTTTAAGATAACAGATGAGAACTTACAAGCGCTGATCCTGGAGCAAGCAGGCTTTATTGGCTGGGTGATTTTTGAGGATGTGGGGGAACCTGTTCCATCAGCATCGCTGCTGTTGCAGCCCTGGCAGGAAGGACTGAGCCAGTCGCAAGCGCAGGTGTGGGTGCTGACTGGCGAAGGTGAGCGTGAAGAGACTGCGAACGCCTTCTGGGCAGATGATTATCAATGGTTGAGGGTGGAAACAAACGGTCAGGAGCTATGGCTAAGAAAAAACTAAAAAAAATATTGTCAAGGCTAAATAGAAATGTCCAAAACAAAAAAATATACCTCAGGGGTCATAATTGTGATAAACTTCACGAGTAGTTTTAAAATGTGAGAGGCGGAAAATTACTTATGTCGCTGCAAATTACTAATCAAGCGGATTACGCCCTCAGGGCGATGCTTTACCTCGCCCGTTTGGGGTATGGCAAAAGAGCTCCGTCCAATGTTATTGCTGAAGAAATGAGTATGTCGCGCATTTTTCTCTCGCGCATCAACACCCAATTGGTGAACGCGCGTCTGATCACCACCTGGCGGGGCGCACGTGGGGGAGTATCTTTAACCAGGCCGCCATCTCAGATTTCGGTCTATGACGTGCTGACTGCAGTGGATGGTCCAATTAGGTTGGTTGGGTGCATTGAAGACCCTGATTGCTGTCCATTCTCGGACACATGCCCACTTCGCATTTTTTGGGTCCAAACCGAGCAAGTGCTGACTAATCAACTCAAGAGCACCTCATTGCAGGATCTGATCGAAGATGAGTCTAAAGAGGGTGCTGTATTTCTCGATACACTTTGTGAAGTGCCTCAACAGAGCGATTGAACCACATTGACTAATCTAAAAAAAGCAGACAAAAGATGCCGGGTTTTGATACAACAATCCGGCTCTATGTTAAAATCGCGTTAGTTTCGGTCTCCTTCCAAAGCAAACCGGACCCCGACACGTTTCTTTCACCAGATCTACTCAAAGGAGTCTAAATGACCAGAAAAATTTTGCGTTTGTGCATGTTGGGGCTTGTTGCGGTGCTCTTACTTACGACCTTGATGCAATCGGAAGGGGTGATCGCTAATTATGACTTACCAGAACAACAGGTTTTGATCGTGCATTATCAGAACCGTGATCAACTGGCTGGTCTGGCTAACCGCTATGATGTGGTTGAGGTCGATCCTGACTCTCAGACGGTCAAAATCTTCAGCAACCAGATCACACGCGACGCTCTGGCTGCCGAAGGCTTCAGCTGGTCCGTTGACCGCCCTTATACCGCCCTGATCAACACCGAGGTCAAGCCGCTTGGTGGACAAACCACAGGTATCCCGGGTTATCCTTGCTACCGTACGATCACCGAGATCTATGCTTCTGCCGATACCCTGGCAGCAACCTATCCGGATCTGGTCGAATTGCTGGATATTGGCGACTCGTGGGAAAAGACGCAAGATTCGAATGCGGGCTGGGATATGGAGGTGCTTATGTTGGGCAACCGGAATACGCCCTCAGTGCCTAAATCGGATGCCTTCTTCATGAGCGGCATTCATGCCCGCGAGTGGGCGCCACCGGAAATTAACCTGCGTATGGCGGAATATCTGCTTGAGAACTACGAGATCGATGCGGATGTGAAATGGTTGCTGGATTACAACCGTATTCACCTGGTCCTGGTGACCAACCCTGACGGGCGCCTTCAGGATGAAGCCAATCAAAACTGGTCTTGGCGGAAGAATACCGACAATGATTACTGCACGGGAGGAACGGGCACCTATGGTCGAGGTGTAGACCTAAACCGCAACTTTTCGTATGCCTGGGAAAATAGCTATAACGAATGTGATGCAACCTACTCCGGTCCAACGGCTGGTTCAGAGCCTGAGACTGAGGCGATCACCAGTTATGTAAGTAGCATTTTCCCCGATCAGAAAGTACCCAATCCGACTGACCCGGTCAACGAGTTGTTTGCCACTGGCATGTTCATCGACATGCACAGTTACTCACGCCTGGTGCTCTGGCCGTGGGGTTACACTTATGACACGGCTCCTAATAATGCCAGTCTGCGGGTGATGAGTTACAAATTTGCTTACTATAATGGGCATGACCCGCAAAAATCGACCGAGCTCTATCCAACCACCGGTTCGACAGACGATTGGGCTTATGGTGAACTGGGCGTGCCTGGATTCTGCTTTGAAGTTGGCGATACTTTTCACGAGGATTGCAGCGTTTTCGATAATGACATCAACCCAAATAACCAGCAAGCTTTACTGCGCGCGATTAAAATCGCCCGCAAACCCTACCGCCTCGCTTATGGGCCCGAAGTGACCAACCTGTCACTTCAAACCAATCCTGTCCAGCCAGGAGAGAGCCTGGTGGTCAATTACACCGCCGATGACAGACTTTATAGCAGTTATCTGGGTGGGATACCTTCACAAAACATCATTTCCATCCGCTACTCGATTGACAAGCCTGCCTGGATCGCCGGCTCCAACTATACAATTATCCCTGTAAATGCCCAGTTGCCCTATCATTCCGGCACCTTTAACGCCTCCACCGCTGGATTGAGTGGTGGGCAGCATACGCTCTTTTTGGAATCTGTGGACCAAAGCGGATTGTGGGGTGTCCCGACCGCCATATTCTTCACTGTTTCGGAGACGCAAGTCGAAAATTTTATTTACATTCCTTTTATTCAAAGGGACATCCCTTAAGGAATTTTTGTGCATAGCAAAATAAGAAGAACGTAATCAGCCTGAAAACACAGAAGCCGGCCTAAGCCGGCTTCTGGTCTATGAGAAAGAATTTACTTTTTCGCGATGGCGCGATAGACCAATAAAAGGATGATAGCGCCGACCACTGCAGCGATCAGCACCCCGAAGGTACCGGTAGTTGCCAGTCCGAGCAAGCCAAACAGCCAGCCGCCCAGGAAACCACCCAAAACACCAGAAATAATAGCGCCGAGGATGCCAACTTTTACACCTGGAACCACCAGGTCTGCAAGCCAGCCAGCCACGCCGCCGACGATAATGGACCATAACCAACCTAAATCACTAAACATTTTTGCTCCTTTTCTTACATAGATACAATTTCTTTGTTGAATTCATGATATAGCTAAAAGGTTACAATGACAACCAAAAGCTTTATACAATGAATCTCTGTTCATCAGTTAAAACACACTTGTTTATAATTAGTTCTGACTCTGCTTTCAGAGAAAGAAGAACTGACCAGAAGTAGACCTAACAACGGAAAGAGTTGAAGACATCGCATGGAAAAATTTATCGTCGTTGCAGGAAACATTGGCTCAGGCAAGACTACGCTCGTGGAGATCCTCAGTCAGCAATTGGGTTTCGCGCCGTTTTACGAACCGCACGAAGAGAATCCCTACCTGGCAGACTTTTATGAGGAGATGCAACGCTGGTCTTATCATTCCCAGGTCTATTTTCTCACCCGAAGACTGAAAATTCATAAAGAGTTGCTGCAGGTAGAGGGGTCCGCGGTCCAGGATCGCAGCGTTTACGAAGACGCTGAAATTTTCGCGCGCAATCTCTATTTGCAGGGCGACCTGAGCCTGCGGGACTATTCCGTCTACCAGGATCTCTATCACATGCTTTCCGCGCTGCTTCCTCCACCGAACCTGATGGTGTACTTGCGCGCATCGGTGGACACGCTGCAGCATCGCATTGCCAAACGCGGGCGCGATTATGAAGCCGGAATTTCCAGGGAATACCTCACCCGCCTGAATGAACTTTATGAGGATTGGATGAACGCCTTCGACCAATGCCCGGTGCTGATCATCAATACTGATAATCTGGATCTGGTCTCCAGCCCGCAGCACGTGGACCAGGTGGTACGCTGGGTGCAAGATAAACTTACCGGGCGCACTGAAGTGTGGTTGTAATTTCTGTTTCTGATTAAACCCGGGTCTCTCTTCTTAGTGTCCTGACGAGAAAATTTAGCAGTTGTTTGTCTGTCATTGCGAGGAACGAAGCAATCTAAAATCTCAACTTAAAGAACTCTTAGGGGTTCTCAACAATGCTTAATCATTAAACGCTTTGCGTCTGATAAATAGATTTGCGCCCTACGGCGTTCTACAGCAATCAAGAGTTTAGATTGCTTACGAAATATTACACCACGTGTCACAACAGCGGTTTGCAATACCCAGAGGGCATGATGTGACAGATTAAAGACGGTTTCTTGATGTACCTTACTCATTCAGCAGATACGCCAAAATCCACTTGGTGGTATCCACCAACGCGTTTGTATGGGTGCGCTCGTAATGATGGGAGCTATCCACGCCCGGACCGATCAGCGCCACGGCGGCATGCCCTCCGGCGCGCCAGTAAGCCTTGGCGTCCGAGCTGTAGTGCAGGTAAATATCCACCTTCACCGGGATGTCATACGCCGCTGCCAGGTCGCGCAGCTTGTTGGAAAGCTCGTGGTGATACGGACCGCCGCCGTCCTTGACGCAGATGCTGGCGTGATATTCATCTGAAGCCTGTCCATCGCCTATGGCAGCCATGTCCACCGCCACCAGTTCTTCCAGGCTTGCCGGGAAGTCGCTGCTTCCTCCCAGCCCAACCTCTTCGTAATTGCTGAACAGGAAGCAAGTACTTTCGCGAGGTTTCAAGTTCTGGTCATGCAAAGCTTTAATGGCAGCTACAAGGTTAGCCACAGCAGCTTTATCATCCAGGTGGCGCGACTTGACGAACCCGTTGACCACTTCAACCCGCGGGTCAAACGAGACAAAATCCCCCACTTCCACACCAAGCTCTCGCACCTCCGCGGCGTCCGAAACACGCGCGTCGAGGCGCACTTCCATACTGGAAGCTTCGCGTTTGTCGTCGCGCACGTTGTCGTAAACATGGACCGAGGCTTTGTGGGGCAGGAGGCTTCCGCGCACTGTGCCATTTTCGCGGGTGTGAACCAGGCAGTTCTCTCCCTCAATGCTTCCCCAGGCGAATCCGCCCACATTGGTCAGCTCAAGCCTGCCGCTGGCTTTAATCTCGCGCACCATTCCTCCGAGCGTATCTATATGGGCGGTCAGCCCGCGCGTGGTCGGTGTTTGGGGACCGTTTTCCCCCGGCAGGAAGGCCAGCAGCGAGCCTTTGCGCGTCCACTGCGTGCGGACTTCCGGGAAGGCGGCAAGTTCCTTTTCCACCAGCGCGATCGCCTGGCTTGAAAAACCGGTCGGGCTGGGGGTGTTGAGCAGCCTGGTCAGAAAGTCGATCATATAGGAGGTGTCGATGGCGGGTAAAGTGGTTTTTTGTTTCTGATTCATGCAAATGGCTCCTGGTTTCTATCGAACTTATCAATCTCTTGCGAATTTTCTGCTTGACTGGGTTTAAGCCAGGAACTCCTCATTATGTTCAAATGCGGCTAATTTTTGGCGCCAGTCCTGTGGGACTCGGCGCGATTTGTTTTCGGCGTGGTTGTATGCCACCATCACCACTTCCCCGCGGGCAAAGACGGTCTCGCCATCGGCGCTTTCCACCTGGAACTGGAAACGCAAGCTCTTACCACCAACGTGGGCAGCGCGGATGCCAACCCGAACCTCATCATCAAACTGGATGGAAACCAGGTAGTCGATGTGAATTGAAGCGACCACCATTCCAAATCCACCGGACATCGTACCGTCCCAGATTCCTGTTGCGCGATAGTAACCTGTGCGGGCGGTTTCGACATATTCCATGATGGCAACGTTGTTGACGTGCAGCAGCGTATCCAGGTCGGCATAACGCACGTGGATCGGATGGTAATAGCTAAAGGCATTGGGATAAGCGGGTGTGAGTGAGGTCATGGTTTGTGCTCCTGGTAGGCAATTATAGTCAAAACAAGCCAGTAAGGCTAAATCAAACCTTGTAAAGCTTGCTTTGACAGAAGTTTTGTCAAAAAATTGATAAAACTTGCGAAAAAAAGAAGTTATGTCAAAAATTTGACAAAACTTTATTATCTCTGTATAATGTAAACGAGGTGAACGATGGTAAAACGAGAAACGTACCTAAAAGAAATACAGGCCTGGCGTGAAAAACGAGTGATCAAGGTAGTCACTGGCGTAAGACGATGTGGAAAATCAACCTTGTTTCAACAGTATATCGATTTTCTGCTCTCTGATGGGGTAAAAAGCGAGCAGATTATCTACATCAATTTGGAGGATCTTGCCTTTGAGGGACTTCTCGATTACCGAGAACTCTACAGCTATATCGAAAAGCGATTTATTCCAAACCAAACTTCCTACGTTTTTTTGGATGAAGTTCAGCAATGTCCGAAATTTGAAAAGGCGGTTGACAGTCTTTATATCAAACAAAATGTTGATCTCTATATTACTGGCTCTAACGCTAATCTGCTTTCAGGTGAGTTGGCAACTTTACTTTCTGGCAGGTATGTCTTGATTGAAATGTTGCCTTTGTCGTTTAAAGAATTTGTTGCTTCTGGTAATGAGACTACTTCTGTGCGTGAGAAATTCAATCGTTATCTGCGTTTTGGTTCGTTCCCGTATTTAACCCAGCTTCACGAATCAGAGTCAACTTTCAGAACCTATATTGAAGGAATTTACAGCACTATTCTACTCAAAGACGTGGCTTCGCGCGAGGGAATTGCGGACGTATCGCTTTTGGAAGACATTATTAGGTTTTTAAGCAGCAGTATCGGCAGCCCCATTTCAGCAAAAAGGATCTCTGATTCGATCAATGCTTCCGGGCGAAGCATATCTGTGAACACAGTAGACAAGTATCTTAAAGCCCTGACTGAAAGCTTTATTTTCTATAAAGCGGATCGGTTTGACGTAAAGGGACGCAACCTTCTTAAGACTCTGTCAAAGTACTACATAGTTGATACCGGTTTGCGGAACTACTTACTGCCTACGATGTCGCAAGATCTTGGCCACCAGATTGAAAACATCGTTTACCTAGAACTTCTTCGGAGAGATTTTCGAGTCAATGTTGGAAAAGTTGGTGATAAAGAGGTGGATTTTGTGGCCAGCGGTAAGAGCCAGACGGTCTACTTACAGGTAGCAACAACCGTCTTGGCTGTGGAAACGCTTAGGCGTGAGCTGGAGGCTTTCCGTGGGATCCCTGATAATTTTCCTCGTATGCTCCTGACTCTTGATGATATTCCCGCTTATGCCAATCATGACGGGGTTCATCAGGTTTACTTGTTGGATTGGTTGTTGGAAAAGAATATAGATAATTAAACTGTCAGCCGTGATCAATTACTATATGATTTTGCCATCACCTTTGATAATGCAGTTAACCTCTTGGTCAAATGCAGAATGACAGTTCATTAATCAGCATTTAATACCCACTTTTTGAAATATTCGCGCACAAATAGACTCCCACACGAGTACAATTGAGACACGATGTCTGAAAACCCGCTCGCGCCCTGGATCGACACCATTATCGAAGGCAACTGCCTCGAGGTGCTGCCAACCCTGCCGGCAGAATCAGTGGACCTGATCTTCGCCGACCCACCTTACAATCTGCAATTGCAGGGCGACCTCTGGCGTCCGAACGTCAGCAAGGTGGACGGGGTCACCGAGGATTGGGACAAATTCGAAAGCCTTGCAGCTTACGACGACTTCACGCGCAAGTGGCTCAGCGAGTGCCGGCGCGTGCTCAAACCCACTGGCACGCTGTGGGTGATCGGTTCTTATCACAATATCTACCGTGTGGGCAGCATATTGCAGGACCTGGGATATTGGATCCTGAACGACATCGTGTGGGTCAAGAGCAACCCCATGCCCAACTTCCGCGGCGTGCGTTTCACCAACGCCCACGAAACGCTCCTTTGGGCGCAAAAAGAGGCTGGGGCGAAATATACCTTCAACTACCGCGCCATGAAAGCCTTGAACGATGACTTGCAGATGCGCTCGGATTGGTTCCTGCCGATTTGCACCGGCAAGGAACGCCTGAAAGAGGACGGCAAAAAGGCACACCCCTCTCAGAAGCCTGAGGCGCTGCTTTACCGCGTGCTGCTTGCCACAACCGAACCCGGAGATGTCGTGCTGGATCCTTTCTTTGGCACGGGGACCACCGGCGCTATGGCTAAGAAACTACAAAGGCACTTTGTTGGCATCGAATTGGAGCCAAATTACATCCGCGTGGCGCGCAAACGGCTGGAATCAGCGATGCAGCGCGAGTTTAACGACCCGGTTTTCTTCACACCTGACCCGCGCAAGCGCCAGCGCGTGCCCTTCGGCACGCTGGTTGAACAGGGTTTTATCAACCCGGGCGACGCGCTGTTTTTTGGTGTTGATGGGCAGCAGAAGGCCGTTGTGCAGGCAGATGGATCAGTGGTGCTCAATGGGCATCGGGGTTCCATCCACGCTGTGGCGCGCGCCATGCGCAACGGACCAGCCAACGGCTGGAGGATCTGGCACTTTTGGGATCCTGAGACCAACGCCCGCCAACCGATCGATCTGCTGCGCGAACGCTATCTGGATCAGATCGTGGAGCTTTAAGCGCCCTTCCTCACATTCAATCAGACACCCCCCCGAAATTTCTTGCAAAGTATCGAGATATACCATTAATCTTCCCGCGTAGTGTTGATTTGCACGGCGCCGATTGAATTGATGAGGCGTTGATCAAGGTGTGTACGCAAATATCGCGCAAGAGGGCTCTCTTGGGTTATCATATAGCGAACAAAATACTAAGAAAAGGATTTTCAGTGAGCGAAAACACCCCCAATTACACCCAATCAGGCTGGAAGTTGAACGAACTCTTTGCGAGTTTTTCAGACCCGGCAATCAATCAAACCTATCAGGACCTTGAAGCACGCGTGGAAAAGTTTGTTAGCCAGCGCGAAGAATTGAAGCCCCAGATCAGCCGCGAAAAATTCCTGCAGCTGGTGCGTGAGCAGGAAGAAATGTCCAGGCTTGCCTACCGTCTTTATGGCTTTGCCTACCTGAGTTTCTCCGCCAACACCCAGGATCAAACCGCGCAGATCAACATTGCCCGCTTCCAGCAGTTCCAGGCCGAGATGGAAAACCGCACCATGTTTTTCAGTTTGTGGTGGAAAGCGCTGGATGATGAAAACGCCGCACGTCTGCTGGACGCCAGCGGGGATTACCGCTACTGGCTGGAACAGATGCGCAACTTCAAGCCCTACACCCTCAGCGAACCGGAAGAAAAGGTGATCAATATCAAGAATGTTACCGGTCGTTCTGCCCACGACATGTTGTACGATTCAATCACCAACCGTTATGTCTTCAAAATTGAAGTCAATGGCGAGGAGAAAGAATTAACCCGCGGTGAGCTGATGGCGCTCGTGCGCACAGCCGACCCTGACCTGCGCGCTAAAGCCTACCAGGAACTTTACCGCGTCTATGGTGAGGACGCACCCATCCTGGGGCAGATCTATCAGAACATTGTGCGCGACTGGAAAAACGAAAACGTGACTCTGCGCGGATTTTCCAGCCCGATTTCGGTGCGCAACACCATCAATGACCTGCCCGATGAGGTGATCGATACCCTACTTGAGGTGGCGCGTAAAAATATCGGCATCTTCCACCGCTACTTCCGCCTGAAAGCCCAAAAAATCGGCATGGAAAAACTGCGCCGCTATGATATTTATGCGCCTCTGGCAGAGTCCGATAAGCGCTACTCTTTCCAGGAAGCCGCTGATCTGACCTTTGAAGCCTATGAGCGCTTCGATTCCAAATTTGCCCGCTTGGCAAAACGTGTTTTTGACGAAGGTCATGTGGACAGCGAAGTCCGCAAGGGCAAAATGGGCGGCGCTTTTTGCTCCACGCTTGGACCAGATCTTACCCCGTGGGTGATGCTCAACTACCAGGGCAAATCAGACGACGTGTCCACCATGGCGCACGAACTGGGGCATGCTGTGCACTCTATGATGGCTGAAGAGCATAGTATCTTCACCCAGCATGCGTGTTTACCCCTGGCAGAGACCGCTTCGACCTTTGGCGAAATGACCCTCACGGATCTGATGCTCGAACGCGAGACTGACGAAGGTGTCAAGCAGGACATCCTGTTTGGGCAGCTCGATGACGCTTTTGCGACCATTATCCGCCAGATCTACTTTGCGCTCTTTGAGCGTGAAGCGCACGAGATGATCGCCAACAATGCCTCTGTGGATGAGCTGAACGAAGCCTACCTGGCGAATCTAAAAGAAGAATTTGGCGACAGTGTCGACGTTTCGGACGAGTTCAAGTATGAGTGGGTCTCCATCCCACACATTTACGGCACGCCCTTCTATGTTTACGCCTATGCTTTTGGGCAGCTGCTGGTTTTTGCGCTTTATAAGCGCTACCAGGAAGAAGGTGAAAGCTTTAAGCCCAAGTACATGCGCATCCTTTCCGCTGGCGGTTCTGTGGCGCCAATCGCGCTGCTGGCAGAATCCGGCATGGACGTCACCAAGCCCGAATTCTGGCAAGGCGGCTTTGATGTGATTGATGGCATGGTAAGGCGGCTGGAGAGCTTGTAGTTTTAATTTTTAAATTGACAAAGGCGTTCTCAGTTGAGAGCGCCCTCAAACAGAAAAGGCCGCGTGTTGTATTCGACGCTCAACCTTTTTTTTCGGGAATCGGAAAAGTCGCCCGAAAGGCTCCCTTGTGTAAAGGGAGCTGTCAGCCGTCAGGCTGACTGAGGGATTGTTCACAGGCGGCATCAATGTACTCACATACCCCGCTAAAGTTCTTGATGACTTCAATGTTGGGAATGCGCAAGACTCTCAGACCATAGCCTTCCAGAAATGCTGTGCGCTCTGCGTCTCTTGCCATATTCTCTTTTTCGAAATGCTGAGAACCGTCCAGTTCGATAACCAGTTTTGCTTCCGCACTGTAAAAGTCGACAATGTATTTGCCCAACACTTTCTGACGAGAAAAACGAACTGGATAGGAACGCAGGAAGTCATACCACAAATGCCGTTCTTCTTTGGTCATATCTTTTCGCAGCTGTCTTGCGAATGGAACCAACTGATTGTTATGTTTATGCCGCAAAACAATCCCTCCGTCACGGCTTTGCCGTGCCACCTCCCTTTACACAAGGGAGGCTTCAGTTTTACCTACTCAAACACACCCGCTTCGACGTAATAGCGCTTACCCTCAAGGCTGGCGAAGAAGGCGACCATATCCTCGTAATGCCAGGGGTTGTAGATTGCAAAACCGCAGCAGTAGTGGTGGGCAACCTCGTCAAAACCGAGCATCACTTCCTCCCCGGCATAGTTCAATCCAATCTCACCCCCTTTTTTGAAGAAGTAGAAGGGCTCGCCGGCTAAGATCTGGAAACCGAATGTTTCGTCGTAACCAAACAACTGGCTGAGCGAATCACCACTCCTAAAAATTTCCCCCAGGGTGATGCCTTTGAAGATATTTCCATCAGTTTCATATGCGCTATGCGCCATTTCCATGTACCAGTGCTCCCCATGCACCCAAACGCCAAAAACCGGATCCATACCGGCATAATATGTCAAATCTCCTGCGGGAACACTCAGGATGATTTCGTCATCCAGCCTGACTTCCACCTTCGCGTCTGTTATGGTATCAATGTTGGTACCCGCGGTAAGAAATTTTCCCTGGAATAGCGGTGCAGCCTGGTATTGAACCAAATCCTTGCGTTCCGTTTCATGACGCTTCATAACCCAACCCGGCAGAGAACCAGTCGGTCGGGATTGAATGTGCTCTTCGTCCGGCCAGGAACCATCCTGCAGCTCGAAAGCCTCAATGGTGAGACCCGCCCCGGAAAGGTCCAACATCTC
>DDWY01000016.1:0-23912 GCA_002347705.1 Anaerolineaceae bacterium UBA2274
AACCTCTTTTGTGAAGCAATCTAAACTCTTTATAGACTTAATCTCTGGAGGAAGCAAAATCACGTTTGCTAATCGCGAAGCAAATTTGGTATCGGTGTAGTTGTAAACCAATTACGGTCCATGAGGTTGAGAGTTTAGATTGCTTCGTTCCTCGCAATGACAAATTAGAGCTTGCAGTGACAGCCTGTCAGGACACTAAAAAGGGAAACTCAGGTTCTAATTACACACACATTTGAAAGCCAACCCACCAACACAAACCTCTGCCATGCTGGCGGTGGGTTGGCTACCAAATACCCGTCTAGTTCCCATGCTCCTTGACGCCAACCCACCCTACCCAACTTTTGCCAGCCAACCCTCCAGCGCAGCAAAAAGGAGACAGGGGAAAGGGGGTAGGTCATGCTCGACTTTGTAGCATATCCGTTACAATTAGAGCATGAAAATTTTCCATAACATCTCACAATTGGTAACCCTTGAAGGCGGTCCCCAGCGGGGGCTTGAGCTCGGCAGGCTTGGCATGATCGAGCGAGGCGGAATCGTCTGTGAGGGCGAGACCATCCTTGCGGTTGGTAAGGAAGACGAAATGCTGGAACGCTATCCCGACGCTGACCGTGTTGACATGCGAGGCAGGGCGGTGGTACCGGGCTTTGTGGACCCGCATACCCATCTGATCTGGGCTGGAGACCGCGCCAGCGAGTTTGAGATGCGCCTGCAGGGCAAGACTTACATGGAGATCATGGCAGCAGGAGGGGGCATCCTGGCGACACTGACCGCTACGAGGGAGGCCAGCCTGGAGCAATTGGTGGAGGAAGCCCGCCGCCGCGCGGATGCTGCTTTTGGCTTGGGCACTACCACCATTGAAGCTAAAACGGGTTACGGACTAGATATTGAAACGGAATTGCGCCAGTTGGAAGCCATCCTGGAGCTGGATCGCACTGCACCGATCGACATCGTGCCCACCTACATGGGCGCGCACGCCATCCCCCCTGAGTACAAAGGTAATACGGCTGGATATGTCCGCTTTTTGTGTGAGGAGGCATTGCCCGCAACCAAGCAGTGGTGGCTTGAGCGTGCCAGCGGGCAAGCACTGCCATTCGTGGACGTATTTTGCGAGGCAGGTGTGTTTGAAATTGAAGAAACCCGCGAAATCCTGAGCGCTGCAAAAGTGCTCGGTTTTCCGATAAAGCTGCATGCTGATGAATTTGAGAATTTGGGCGGTGCCAGCCTGGCCGCGGAACTCGGGGCTGTTTCGGCGGATCACCTGGTGAAGACCTCGCTGGAGGACATCGCTCGCTTGGCGGCAAGTGAGACCGTGGCGGTGTCGCTGCCTGGCACGCCCTTTGGTCTGGCACAGCAGGAATACACCCCGGCAAAGGAAATCCTGGCAGCCGATGGCTATCTGGCGCTGGCAACTGACCTGAACCCAGGCACCACCTGGAACGAATCCATGCAGTTTATTCAGGCGCTGGCTTGCCGTTACCTGAAGCTGACGCCTGCCCAGGCGCTGGCTGCTTCCACGATCAATGCCGCCAAGGCAGTTGCCCTGGAGCATAAAGTTGGCTCGATCGAAGCGGGAAAACAGGCGGACTTTTTGGTGTTGACCACGCCGGATTACCGCAATTTAAGCTACCGCTACGGCAGCAACCAGGTGGCGCAGATCGTCAAAAAGGGCGTTATCTATCCAAATGCAAATTAGGTGAAAATGGACCCGGAATTGACGCGCCAGTTGATCAACTTCGCCATCCTCGCCGCAGGGGCTTTGGCGATCATCTGGGTGCTGCGGGATATCTTTAAGCTTGCCTGGCACGTGATTCGGACCATTGTTTTTATATTGATCCTGCTGACGATCCTGGGGAATATCCTGGGCATCATTCAGCTTCCGAGGTTCTAATGGAATTGAGCATCGAACAAGCCCGTGCGTTTTACCCTGGAGATGACCCAGTGCATGGTTTTGACCATGTCATGCGGGTCTACCGGATTGCTGAGCGCCTTGCCCGCGACGAAAGTGCAGATCTTGAGATAGTGCGAACGGCTGCACTTTTGCACGATTCACGGGGGGCGGATCCACGCGGGGAGGCGAATGAACGCGAAGTGCACCATCTGCTCAGCGCGGACTTTGCGGGGACTGTGCTGACGGAGATGGGCTGGCAACCGGAGCGGATAGCGGCGGTGCAGCACTGCATCCGCAGCCACCGCTACCGCGCGCAGGATGAACCCCCGCGGACGATTGAGGCAATGTGCCTGTTCGACGCGGATAAGCTGGACGTCCTGGGGGCGATTGGCGCAGCCCGCACCACGGCTTTCTCCGCCCAGGCAGACCTGCCGTTTTACCGTGAGCCTTCTCAGCGCTTCCTGGAGAGCGGCGAGCACGAGCCTGATGAGCCACACAGCGCTTATCACGAATATCTGTTCAAGCTGCGATTCGTACACGAGAGGCTGCTGACCAAGTCCGGCAGAGCCATTGCCCGGCAGCGCGATGCTTTTTTGCGCCAGTACTTTGAGCAGCTGCAGGCGGAATGCCGCGGTGAGCGATAATATCAGAGAGGTGTAGGTGATTGGGGCGATTATTGGGGATGTTGTTGGGTCGGTATATGAATTCAACAACCACCGCAGCAAAGAATTCTTTGATCGTGACAGTGTCCAGCTTACACGAGGGAACTTACGATCCGATCGTGCCGGCGTCTCCGCTGATCACGGTTTTTGACCTACATATCTACCCTCCCCTCATTTTTCGGTAGGGGTAACCCCCTATGGTCACCCTGGGCAGGCATGGGGGCCTGCCCCTACAAAGGCAACTCCGATCGTGCCAGTTTCCTCTGTGCCAGTTTCCTCACCGTACACGGTCAAGAGACCGATATAATTCTAATAAATAGCAAAGCCACCTTTAATCCAGGCGGCTTTGTTTTCGAGTAATTTAACCGCCCCTTACTTCGTCGCGCAGGCGATGCAAGGGTCAAAAGCCCGCACCACACGCCCGACTGCCCGGCTCAGTTCATTGCTGATACCTTCCGGACTCACGTAGCGTTTGGCTGCAACCATGAGCGCTCTGCGGATTGCCAGCATATTGTGCACGGTTGGGATGATGAAATCCGCTTTTTTGATCAGTCCGTTTTCAACTTCATAACGATGGATCAACGGTCCTCGCGGGGCTTCTACCAAGCCAAATCCGATCCCATCCCTGGGCGCGTACCTGACCATTGCCTCGCCGTGCTGCAAATCGGTTTCGAGCATTTGTTTGGCTTTTTCCAGCGCGTAAACTAACTCAATCCCCCGGCAGAGGTCGAAGAACAAAATCGCATGAGCGGGTTTGCCATAAGCTTCGCCAAAGCGTTTCAGGTAAGCATCAGCTTTTGGAGTTCCAAAGGAATTTGTCAGGTTAATTCGAGCAAGGCTGTTTGCCCGCATGATGTGCCCCTGAAAACTGCTGGTACCGGCATAGGAATAGTCGCTCTCCTCGATAGTTAAGTAATTTTCATACTCCTGGGGCGCAAAAGTGTGGCATTCCCTCCCTTCGTTGCACATAACTCGCAAGCGTTTGCTGTTGAGCCGGAAACTGTCAGCTTCAGTCGAGGCGAGATAGTAAGTGGGTTCGTCATCACCCCAGGTACCAATTCGGTCGACCATTTCCGTTGACATTTGCCAATAATTGTCTACTAAATCAACGGCCATTGGCAGTAATTCCTCAATCGTTTTGATCATCGCGTCGGCTTTTTCGCGGGGGATACTGCTGGTGACACCGCCGATGACAGTTTTGATGGGATGGATGAATTGCCCTCCAGCAAGGCTGATCAGATCGGTGCCGATTTTTCTGATTTTCAGGGACATCTGGGCAAGAGAAAACTGGCGGGCTTTGGCCTCTGGTGTCTCTGCTATTTCAAATAGCGAACTGGCGTTGACGCGATCTGGCATGGTAAAGATGAAGAGGGAGGTAGCCTGGTTCTGGATCAGTTGTCCTAAGAGAAGCACTTCCCGAATTTCACAGGCCAGAGGAGGAGGTGTGATACCGAAAAGGTCTTCAAGCGCTTTTACGGAAGCCACCTGGTGGGCGGTCGAACAAACACCGCAGATGCGGGGTACGATTACGGTAATTTGTTCGGCTGGAATTCCCTGAACATAATAGCTGAAACCGCGCATTTCCATAGCTTGAAAATCAGCTCTGAAGACCTCATCGTCGTGAATATCAATCACGACACGCGCATGTCCTTCAATTCGACTGAGGGGGTATGTGATAGTCGTCATCAGATCATCTTCTCCTTTGTCCGCTGGGGTAATGACTGATCCTGGGTGTAATCGGTAAACTGACCAAGGAACAGGGACAGCCAGGGCGAGGCCAATGCGGCATTGATTTCTTCGATGGGGATGTCAGTCATTCTGGTAAACACACGACGCAGGTTATCCAACACGAATTCAGGGTCTTTGTTGAGATAAGGGTTGGCTGGTCCCCGGCAGCCCACGCAAGCGTGACCTGGTCGGGTGCAGAGAGCGCCGCAGCCGCCACGTGTGGATGTGCCTAAGCAAAGGTAGCCCTGGTTGATCAGACAAATCTCGGGGTCAGGAGTGCCACTGCGCGGTCCGCTGATAGAAGTCGGACGCATATTGGTCAATTTCTTACGCCCACATTCCTGGCAGACGATACTCGCGATCCTGGCGTTTTCCGCCTCTTTTAGCGCAGTAATAAAAAGCTCTGGGGTTGGTGGGCAGCCTGGTAAATACAGGTCGACATGAACAAATTTATCAATTGGATAAGCGCGGGGCAGCATGCTGGGCAAGCGCAAACGATGCGAGGAATCCAGGTAAGATTCGCGTGAAATATGCCCCTCTGGGATTTGAGCAATCCCACCTGAGAGCGCGCAGGTGCCTACGGCGATCAATTTCTTGCTGCGAGAAGCGCCTTTATGAAGATTATGTAAGTCTTCATCAGTCCGAACACCGCCTGAGACAAGCAGAACCTCAATATCTTCTGGCAGTTTATGCGTCGATACGACCAGGGGCATATAGACCAGATTGAAATTGCTGATCCATTCATCCGAATTTAACAGCGATACTTCGCAGCCTGAGCATCCGGAGAGTTGAAGTACGGCAAACTTGGGAAGATCGCTGGGTGTTTCCATAGGCTCGTTTCCACAAGATTAGTAGGGTTATTCACAATTATATCCATTTAATCCCCAACTTTGCCCCCTTTTATCCACAAGTTTTCCACAAGTGCAGCGTGATCATAAACGAGCATACCGCCTCTTGAGGCGGATGGGGTAAAATTGGACGCTGAGGCGAACATGGAACCAACATTGGAGCAAGTCATCAACTGGGTAAAAGAAGCCGCCCTAATGGCGCAGCAGATGCGAGGGGAGGGTCTGCAGGTTCGGCATAAAAGCAAGGCTGATCTTGTCACGGAGGCAGATACGGCTATCGAAGCCTTTATGATCAATAAGATCCACGAAAGTTTTCCTGGTCACAGCGTCAATGCAGAAGAGACTGGGCAACATGACGGCGACCAGGAACACGAATGGTTTATCGATCCGATTGACGGCACGCTCAATTATGCTCACGGCTTACCGCTATATTCAATCTCCGTGGCTTATGCACACAGAGGTGAAGTCAAACTCGGGGTGATCGCCAATCCGCCGATGCAAGAATATTTCACAGCCGAAGCAGGCAAGGGATCCTGGCTAAATGGCAAGCCCATCGGTGTTTCGGAAACGCGGGAATTGATTGATTCCATGCTCATCACCGGCTTTCGTTATCATTTGCTCGATACGCCCCGCTCCAATATTAACAACTTCATTCGCCTGTCACATGAAGTGCAAACCGTCCGGCGCCTGGGCTCAGCCGCGCTGGACCTGGCATATGTGGCTTGCGGTCGCGTGGAAGGCTTTTGGGAGATCGCTCTCAACCCGTGGGATGTGGCGGCAGGCATCCTGCTGATCCGCGAGGCTGGCGGCATCGTCAGCACGCTCCATGGGGAAGGGCATCTTCTGAAAGGCAGTGTGGATATTTTGGCAGCCAACCCTGTCATCTTCCCGAAACTGCAAACCGTCCTGCACGAAGAACGCGATAGGTCACCCATGAATTAAGGGGATGAGAGGGTTAAACTCGCGCTGCAAACAGAAGGCAGCTCAGGCTTGAAGAATTTATGCCAACACGATAGATACAGGGGCGAGGTTGAAAGCCTTGGGATGATAATTTAAACAGGTGGAATTAGGCTTTCAGTCCCCCATATGTCAAAAGAAGAACGCGTGGGTTGAAACCTGCAATTATCCGCGTTCTTCTTAAAGAATTAAAAAATTTATGCCTTCGAGATCGTAACGAATATCACTGGGCGGCGTTTTGTCTCTTCGTCAATATAAGAGGTCGCAACGCTTTTGATTTCTTTTTGCAGATTATTTGCCGGGAACTGCGTCAGCTTTACCACGCGCTTGCGCAATTCAGCGAACAATTCCTGCGACTCATCCTGCGCAATGAAACCGCGGCTGATAATTTCCAGATCCTTGAACTTGCCATTATTTTTGTTCAACTCGAGGTTGAGCAAAACTACGCCATCCTGGCTGAGCAGTTCGCGATCGCGCATGGTTGAGCGATCCACGTCGCCCACGCCGATGCCGTCCACAAAGACGTAACCGCCAGGGATGCGCTCTTTCAGAGCCATTTCACCATGGGTGAACTCAATAATCCGGCCATTTTCGACCAGACCAATTTGCTGTTCATCCATTCCCAGTTCAAGAGCCAGGCGCTTGTGTTGCTTGAGCATGCGCAGCTCGCCGTGGACGGGGATGAGGTAGCGCGGCTTCACGAGGTGCAACAAAAGTTTAATCTCTTCCTGGCTGGCATGCCCCGAAACGTGCACGGGCAAGATGTCTTCATAAATTACTTCTGCGCCTTGCTCCATCAGGCGGTTGATGGCGCGGTAAACGGGCTCTTCATTGCCAGGGATGGGGTGCGAGGAGAGCACAATCGTGTCGCCTTCTTTGACGCCGAAGCGGTGGTTGGTGCCGTTCGCCAGCCGACCAAGAATGGAGGTCGGTTCGCCCTGGGAGCCGGTTACCAGCAGCACCACTTTGCCGTCCGGCATGGAAAGCGCCTGGTCTGTGGAAACAACAAGTTTCTCATCGTAATTCAGATAGCCAAGTTCCTTGGCGATGCGGGCGTTTTCGGTCATGCTGAGACCCACAAAACTGACCTTGCGATCATGCCTTTTCGCAGTATCCAAAACCTGCTGCATACGCGAGATCAGGGAAGCGAATGTGGCAACGATAATCCGACCTTTCGCCTGGTAGAAAACTTTATCGAAGGCGTCATTGATCACGCGCTCCGAAGCCGTCCAACCGGGGCGTTCAGCGTTGGTGGAATCAGCCAGCAGCGCGAGCACCCCTCTGCGCGCAAATTCTGCCAGCTTACTGTAGTCGGTGGGGCGACCGTCGATGGGGGTGTGGTCGAATTTATAATCGCCTGTTTGCACGATGAGACCGGCAGGGGTATCTATTCCCAAGCCGACGCCATCGGGAATGGAGTGGCAAACGTGAAAAAAGTCAACCTTGAAGGGCCCGATTTGCACCGATTCGCCTGCCTGGATATCGACTAACTTTGGTTCGACTTTCATCCCGCGCCGAATGAGCTTGTTTTTGATCAAGCCGTTGGTGAGGGGGGTTGCATAGACTGGCGCGTCCACGTATTCAAGCAAGTGACCTATGGCGCCGGTATGGTCTTCGTGACCATGGGTGATGACAATGCCTTTCACCTGGTTGGCACGCTGTTTGACGTATTCAAAATCGGGGATGATGTAATCAATTCCGATCATGTCGTTATCTGGGAACATCATGCCAGCATCCACAATCAGGATTTGCTGATTGTATTCATAGACTGTCATGTTTTTGCCCACCTCGCCCAGACCTCCGAGGGGGATAATACGTAATGTTTTTTTACTCATAATTTTCACCTAACATAATAAACCGGCTGATGCCGGGGAATTTTTCCTTATTTACTTTATTTATTCTACCCTGAAAACCTCTCCAAAACGAGCTTTGTGGAACGATGGTAGTTGCCTGGATAAATTCTTACAGAGCGTATATGTAGTTTTAACCAATCTCTAACACAAACTTCTTAAATTTAAAGCGTAAACAATAACAAAACGGAGGTAAATATGGCTTACATGATTAGACGAACTCCTTATTGGAGAAACCAATACAACTTGGAACAAGCAATGAACCGCTTCTTTGAGATTGACTCCGAACAACTTCCGTCCGGCTTTCCCCTGGATGTCCTTGAAAATGACCAGGAATACGTGGTGAAAGCCAGTGTGGCGGGTTTTGATCCCGAAAAGATCGAGATCACCTATGATGACAACACTTTGTCCATCAAAGGCGAGGTTGAGGAAGAAAACAGAGAATCCGAAGAAGGCAAGTACCACATTCGCGAACGCAGTTTCGGCAGTTTCTATCGCAGCATTTCGATGCCTGGTGTGATCAATTCTGAACAGATCAGCGCGGAAACCGATAATGGCATCTTGGTGGTTCATCTGCCCAAAAAGCCTGAGACCCAGCCGAAGAAAATTTCGGTAACCCCCCGGGAAAAGAAAAAAATAGTCGAACACAAAAAGTAAACTTTAGTTAGTTGTGGTTTGAAGAGACTGGCTTCCAAAAGGGAAGCCAGTCTCAATTAAGGCCGCGGTTCCAGGTTAGGACAGGTGGGCACCTAACGGTCAGGCCCCGTGCGCGGTACCCCAAGGGTAGGCTTCGCACTGTGGGCATCCTCCACATCGCTTTGGGGAAAATACGCTTCGCCCTTAAGTCCAAATTGCCCAATGCCTTATTCGGTCAGGACGTAAGGTATTCAGTTTCCAATTCTAAAAAGTCAGCATTGAATTCAAAAAAGTGGAGACCTAACGGTCAACCTCCTTCAGCCAAGTTTCTTTCTCCGGCGGTGGAATCGCCAGGGAATTACCCCCTCCTTGGAGAACTAACTTGATCAGCCAAGAATGGCTTTTATCATCAACATTAGTCCAAGCAATACCAACGGAATACCGATAACAGCGCCGATTAGGGTTATCGAGAGCACCACGCCCACGAGCACTATAACCAGTCCCAGGATCGCGCCGACGAGTCTGCCAGTGAGCTTGAGGATCCACAATACCAACTGGAATAATGCCCATAAGGGCCACAACAGGGGGGGTATTTTTCGTTTTTCTTCCATATTTCCTCTTTTACCTGTTTTGAAATAAACAGTTTCTGATTTTGATTATAAGTGGGTGATGTTTATTGGAGGATAGAAAATATATGGTTTATTGGCAGTTTTGAGAATCTTTGGGCAAAGTGGAACTGCTTCGTCAGGCTGGAGTTTGCTGGGTTCAAATGCGGAACCCGGCCTACGAAAAGATTGCCAACTCAGTCGCATCTAAAACAAGCAGGGCAGGAACGAAACCTAACCTGCGAAAAGACAGCAAGCCAGTTTGGGTTAACTCAACCACCTGCTGCCATTAACACACTATAATTAGTCGAAAGGCAGTTGAAGGAGAAACTCCATGGACTACAAAAAATATCGTGTGCCCAGTAAAGGAAAAGTCAGCCTGAAAGATTTCGACCCTGATGACTCGAGCGAATTTGACGGCAAGAAGAAAGCCGGCAAAGAAGCCCTATTGAAAGTCAACGCAGACATTGAGGCCTTGCAGGAACAGATGTTTGCTGAAGGCAAGCGGCGTTTGATCGTGCTGGTGCAGGCCATGGACACGGCAGGCAAAGACGGAGTCATCCGGCATGTCTTTGACGGGGTTAATCCCTCTGGCGTGCGGGTGGCGGCATTCAAGACGCCCACTCCCATAGAACTGTCGCATGACTATCTCTGGCGAATCCACAAGCAGACTCCTGCCAAGGGTGAAATTGTAATCTTCAATCGCTCGCATTACGAAGATGTGCTGGTTGTGAGGGTGCATAGCCTGGTGCCCAAGGAAGTCTGGTCGAAGCGCTTTGATCACATCAACAATTTTGAAAAGTTGTTGGTGGATGAGGGTACCACGATCCTGAAATTCTTCTTAAATATCGACCTGCAAGAGCAGACCGGGCGCTTCCTGGCAAGGGTAGAAGATCCCACCAAGCAGTGGAAATTCAACCCCGGAGACCTCGAAGAGCGAAAACTCTGGCCGCAATACATGGAAGCTTACGAGGACGTCCTCAACAGAACCAGCACGGAATATGCTCCCTGGTACGTTATTCCCAGCAATAAAAAATGGTATCGTAATTTGCTGATTGCCAATATCCTGCGTGACACGCTCAAGGGGTTCAAGATGAGCTATCCTGAACCGCCGGCTGACCTTGAGGGTTATCACAAAAAGCTGCTTGAAATGACCCTCTCCCAAGAGGGATAATGATTGCAGAAGAAATACGGACTGTGCCAGACGCGGTTCTGGTTGGTCGATTGCAGCGGGAGTATATCTTGCCCGCTGCGGCGCCCGCGCGCCTTGACGGGCTGGGAGGAAACCTGGCCTACGCCGCGGCGGCTTTCGCCTCGTGGGGAGGGCAGGCTGGGTTGGTATCGCGTGTCAGTGCTGATTTCCCGATGGACCAGCTGACCCGACTGGAAAGTCTTGGTTTCTTTCTGGACGGCGTTCATGCGGTAAGCGAACCGCTCGACTCACGTTATTTTGTCGCTTATGGCGAGGGGAATAAGACGTACTTCGACAATCCGATCACTCATTTTGCGGAACGGCAACTGCCCTTCCCGCCGGAGCTGTTTGGCTATCAACCCCGCCGGAAATACTGCAGCAAGACGGATTATGAGAGTAGTTCATTCCGGGTTACAGATATGCCGCGGCTCTTCCTGGAAGCAAAAGTTGCCCACGTTTGCCCGATCGATTTTATCTCGCATAAGATCCTGCCTTCTGTTTTGAAGGCAGGCATGATCCAGACGCTCACCATGCGCGCCTGCAGTTGTTACATGGATCCGATTTTCTGGGAAGACATTCGGGGATTGATTTCTGATTTGACGGTCTTTATGATGACCGATGTTCAGGCTCTGAAACTCTTTCAGGGAAGAAGCGTGGACTTATGGGAAATTGCTGAACATCTGGCGGGCTATGGACCCGAGGCGGTGCTGGTGCATACGGGGGATGGCAGCACGTACCTGTATGACCGCATGAGCCACGAACGCTGGATCGTGCCGGCTTATCGGGCACATATTAGCGACCCAACTGGCAGGTTGGATGCCTTTGATGGCGGCTTTTTGGCAGGATTCCGCCAGGCAAGTGAGCCCTTGGAAGCCGCGCTTTGCGGCAAGATTAGCGAGGCAGTCGCTGGTGAGGGGACTGGACCTTACTTTTCACTTGAGTGTTTGCCTGGCTTGAAGGAGATGCGCCTGCAGGTGCTGCGCCAGCAGGTTATTACGGCGTAGTTGGCGTTGAAAGGCTTTGTGGAACCAGCCTGATCTCGTAAAGATTTGGCCAGTTTTTCCCAGTTACGTAAAGCTTATCGTTCTGGTCATCGTATGCGATGCCGTTAAGCACTTCTCCCTGCATAGCGCTGTTTTGTTCGGGACGTAATCCAGTAAGGTCAATCAGGCTGATAACACGGCCATCCTTCGGATCGATGGCTACGATTGTGTCGGTCAGGTAGATGTTGGCAAAAAGGGTGCCATTGATGTATTCCAGCTCGTTCAGATACTCCACCAGTTGCCCCTCGTAGCTCACGTTAACCTGCCGCAGAACCTGCATGCTGCCTGGGTCAAGCCAGTAGAGGGTGTTGGAGCCGTCGGAGAGGATCAGTGCAGAACCATCCGTGGTCAGCCCCCAACCCTGAGTTTGATAATGGAAAGTGCTTTTAAGCTCCAGTGTGCTGGCATCGTAAACGAAGCCGGTATTTTCTTGCCAAGTCAGCTGGTAGAGCTTGCCATCCAGCAGCACCAGCCCTTCAGCAAAATAGTTGGCGCTAAGGTCGCTTTCTGCCTGCACGACGCCGCTGGTGGGTTCAACCTTACGCAGTGAAGACTGACCGTAGAGACCGCAGCTTTCGTAGAAGACGCCTCCATCAATCACCAAACCCTGGGTGTAGCAAGTTGGGTCGTGGGGGAAGGTGTTCAGAATTTCGTAACTGAGGGTTTGGGCGAGCGGTTCAGGCACAGCCGGGATGACCTCGGCCTGGGGTTCCTTGGGCTCCAAAATACAGGAGGCGAGCCCGCCAATGAGGATTGCAATCAGAATGATCCATAACGAGGTGTGCTTGAAAACCGTCTTTTTGTCCATCCTGACAATTGTAGCCCAGTTCAAAAAGATAAAACTTTCAAAAACCATACAATTTTTGGGAAGACAGAAACAGGAATGATAGAATCTACCAAACGAATAAAGGAGCTGCTATGTTTGATTCATTGGAACGCTTTTTACGATACATCAGAATTGATACCCAATCGGCGATGGACGCCGAGGGCTATCCCAGCACAGCCAAACAGCTGGACCTTGCCAGGCTGCTGGTGGAGGAACTGAATGAATTGGGCATGGATGAGGTCAAGTTGGACGAGTACGGTTATGTGACAGCCACCTTGCCAGCTAATATTGAAACTGTCGCCCCGGTGGTTGGCTTCCTGGCACACATGGATACCAGCCCGTCAGCTTCTGGCGCAGGCGTGAAGCCCCGCCTGATCGAAAACTATGACGGTCAGGATATTGTTCTGAATGCTGAGAAAAACATCCTGCTTTCTCCGCGCGATTTCCCAGAATTATTGGAACACAAGGGCGAGCGCCTGGTAGTGACAGACGGCACCACCCTGCTGGGGGCGGACGACAAAGCCGGAATCGCGGCTATCATCAGCGCCATGGCGTATCTGATCGCCCATCCCGAAGTGCCGCATGGCAAGCTGCGGGTTGGGTTCACCCCGGATGAAGAAGTGGGTGAAGGCGTCAAGTTCTTCGATGTGCCCGCTTTTGGAGCGGATTTTGCCTATACCGTTGATGGCGGTAAGGCGGGGGAGTTCTCGTACGAGAACTTTAACGCGGCAGGCGTGAAAATCAAAATCAATGGGCGCAGCGTGCATCCCGGCACTTCCAAGGGGCGTTTGAAGAGCGCCGCCCAGGCGGCGATCGATTTCCACAACCTGCTGCCGGTCTTTGACCGTGCCGAACACACTGAAGGACGGGAAGGCTTTATTCACCTGACAGAAATGGCGGGTGAGGCGGAAAGCGCTCATCTCACCTACATCATCCGGGACCACGACGAAGCCGCTTTTGCCCGGCTCAAGCAGGAAGTGCAGCATGCCGCTGATTTCATTAACCAGCGCTATGGGGAAGGCACGCTCGAACTTGAGATACGCGATCAATACTTCAACATGCGCAAGATGATTGAAGCCAGACCAGAGATTATTGAGGTTGCACGCCAGGCTTACCGCGCGGTAGGTTTAGAACCCGTGGAAGAGGCGGTTCGCGGTGGAACGGATGGCAGCCGGCTCTCCTATATGGGCTTACCCACGCCGAACATCTTCACTGGCGGTCATAATGGGCATGGACGCTTTGAGTACCTATCAGTTGACGCGCTTGAAAAAGCCACGGAGGTGGTGGTGATCATCAGCAAGCTGGTGGGTGAGCTGAAGTAAGATAAAAAAATATTCACAATAAAAAAGACCGGTAAAGTTCAACGAACTCCCGGTCTTTTTGTTTAAACAAAATGCTCTTTAGCAGCAACCATCGCCACAGCCATCGCCGCAATCAGAGGAGCAACTCTCGCAGCCGCCGTAGTGCAGGTGACCAGCAGCTTTTTCCTCGTCCGTTGCCGGGCGGATGGACAGGACACTTACATTGAAGTGCAGATCCTTGCCAGCCATCGGGTGATTGAGGTCGAGTTCAACGGAATCCTCTGCGATGGCGGTAGCGACACCCTGGAAGATGTGACCGGCTGCATCGCGCAGACGCATTGCTTCACCCAAACGGATTTCGAAATCAGGCGGGAACGATTCCCGGCTGACAGTGATCAGCGAATTGGGGTCAAACTCGCCATAAGCATCCGCTGCTTTGGCAATAACTTCAAGTTTGTCGCCAACTTTAGCGCCAGTCAGAGGCCGTTCAAGCCCGGGAATGATGTTGCCGTGACCGTGCAAGTACTCGAGCAGGTCTGATTCAACTTCTTCGCCATCCACATTGAGGTTGTAGGCAATCTGAACGACGTGATCATTTTGGATAGTATCCAGTAATTTTTCTTCCATGTTTCTCCATTCTTTATGCGGGGTAGACCTCCCGCGCCGCATGATTATAACAGAGTGTGGACGGGTAAAATGCGCGAGCACTTGGCAAAGGGGCTTTCTTATAAAACATTTATTAAATTAATCCCCTACAAGTCTTTGACAACTTTGTCTAATAGAGCTAAAATCCCGCTTATTGAAAATAATTATCAATAAGGTCGAGATGAGTTGGCAAAAAGAATTATCGAATAAAGGGTATCGTGTTTCAGAACCGCGAAGATTAGTGATGGGACTGCTTGCAGAAAGTGCTCAGCCTATGACTCCCCTGGAAATTTACCAGGAACTCTCACAATCCGGGCAAAATTTAGGGATGGCCAGTGTTTACCGTGCATTAGAGCTGCTGGCGGAATTGGGACTGGTTTGTGTGGTCTATAATCCGGACGGCAGTTCGGGCTATGTGGCAGGTTCGGTTGGTCATCACCATCATATTTTGTGTAAGAAGTGTCATCGCACGATTACGTTTGCAGGGTCTGAAGACCTCAGCGATCTGATCCGGAGGGTTGAGGCAGAGACGAAGTTTCGCGTGAGTGACCATCTTTTGCAGCTGTATGGAATTTGCCCTGATTGTCAGAAAATATTAGCGGATATATTGGAGGAGAATTGAAAAAAATTGTATTGTTAGGCGTACTTATTATGCTTGTGTTGACGGCATGCGCGGGTCCAGCGGCGCAGGATGACCCCGAAAAGCTGAGCATCAGCGTCAGCATCCTGCCCCAGCAGTGGTTTGTGGATCAGATCGGTGGAGATCGCGTCCGGACCCAGGCGATGGTGGGTAGCGGTGACGACCCGCACACCTATGAGCCCACTCCACAGCAGATGACCAATCTGGCTGCCTCTGAGCTTTTCTTCACCATAGGCGTAGAGTTTGAAGAGGTCTGGATGCCGCGTTTTGAGTCCGCAAACCCTGATATGCAGGTGGTGGATTCAGCAGCCGGGATCACGCTTATTCCCGCGCTTTACGCGCATGATCATGCCGAAGGGGAACTTGAAGAGCCTGCGATTATTGGCGCTAAAACCGACCCCCACATCTGGTTTTCTCCTGCACGCATGAAACAGATGTCTCAGACAATGGCTGAAGCCATGAAAACTGCTGATCCGCAAAACGCGGATTTTTATCAAACTAACATTGAAACTTTGCTGAACAAAATTGATACCATTGATGCTGAGATTAGAATGCAGTTGGAAGGCTCCAAAAGGGACCATTTTATGGTGGTGCATCCTGCCTGGGGATATGTGGCAGAGGATTATGGGCTGCATATGCTGGCAGTCGAAATTGGCGGTAGCGAACCGGCGCCAGAGAGCCTTTCGCAGATCATCGCCTTAGCCAAAGAATATGAGATAAACACCCTTGTGATCGTAAAGGGCAGCAATATCAGGCTCGCCACTTCCATCACAGAGCAAGCTGGGATCCAATCTATCGTTGAGTGGGATCCTATGGCGTATGACTGGCCGCAAAGCATGCTTATGATTGCCGAAACACTACACCAGGCATTGAATTAGGAGAAAAATTGACAGGTCAAGCAGTAATAGAACTGAAAGATGTCTGGGCTGGCTACGAAAGTGACCGCGTCTTGGAAGCGGTTAACTTTCGCATGGAAGCGGGAGATTATGTGGGGCTGATCGGACCCAACGGCGGCGGAAAGACCACGCTGATCAAAGTCATTTTGGGTTTGATCAAGCCTGAACGGGGTTCGGTACAGGTAATGGGCGTTAGCCCGGAAAAGGGACGACACTTCATCGGCTATGTACCCCAAATCCAGCCGGGTGACAAGGCATTTCCCATCAAAGTCTGGGATGTGGTCAGCATGGGAAGGCTAAAACCTCACCTCCTGCAAAACCTGCATTTAAGCGATTCCGATAAAAATATCGTTGAGCGTTCTCTGAGGCAGATGGACATCCTGGACCTGGCAAAACGATCGATCAATGAACTTTCGGGCGGGCAGCGGCAGCGCGTGACGATTGCCAGGGCATTGGCAGCGGAACCAAAGATTTTGATGTTGGATGAGCCGACTTCCAGTGTGGATTCCCGCTCCAGCTCGCAGATGTATGATCTGTTGGCGGAGTTGAACCAAAGCATCTCCATCCTGCTGATATCGCACGATTTGACCGCGATTTCTACTTATGTCAAAACGATTGGCTGCGTCAACCGGCGCCTGGTGTATAGCGGGCAAAAAGAAATCACGAGTGAGATGTTGGGCACTGCCTATGAATGCCCGGTGGACCTGGTGGCGCACGGTCTGCCGCACCGGGTTTTGCCGTCTCACCAGGAAGAAAATGACCATGATTGACACTATTCAAAACATATTTGCCTATGATTTCATGCGCAACGCGCTTTTCGCCAGCCTGCTGGTGGGGGTCGTTAGTGGTTTAGTTGGCACTTTAGTCGTGCTGAACCGGATCGTCTTTCTGGGTGGCGGGATTGCGCACGCGGCTTATGGGGGTATCGGTCTGGCTTACTATTTTGGGCAAGACCCGATGCTGGGAGCAATCCTTTTCAGCATTCTTTCTGCGCTTGGAATGGGAGTGGTGCACTTGAGGACCAAAACTCGCTCAGACACGCTGATCGGGGTGATGTGGTCGATTGGCATGGCAGTCGGGATCATCTTTGTCAGCTTGACGCCCGGCTTCAAAGCAGATCTGATGAGTTATCTGTTTGGCAGCCTCCTGGCAGTTTCTGGCGCTGATTTGCAGCTGATGGCGTTGGTCGCGCTGCTTGTGATCGTCTTTGTGCTGCTCTTTTACCGGAGTTTGCTGGCGATCTCATTTGATGAAACCTTCTCCACCGTCCGCAACCTGCCGGTGGCGGCGCTATATCTGATGATGCTGGTCATGATTGGGCTGACGGTGGTGGTGGCGATGCGGGTGGTGGGCTTGATCATGGTGATCGCGATGCTCACAATTCCGCCGGCTACTGCCAACCTGTTCCTGAAAGACATGAAGGGCATGATGCTGCTCTCCGTTGGGCTCAGCTGGTTGTTCTCTGGTGTGGGTTTAGTCTTGTCTTTTACACTCAATCTGCAGGCTGGTTCTGTCATCATCCTGGTGGCAGCGCTAAGTTATCTGGCAGCCGCAGCCTATAAGAAACTGTCAGTTCATCCAAAACCCTGACACTTACTGAATGATTGATGTCGGGAAGCACAACTTTATCCATGTTAACGTGTTTTTAAGATTAGAGAGTACAATTTAGAACAGACATGAGACTTAAGGCCTTTCTTGAGGATTCTGCGGCAATAAAAACCGGCCTGTGGTTTGGTAAGCATTTCAGCCTGACAGGATTAGATCACCTTGCGCATTTTATCGGCTCGGTGTTGGCTTCACGCAGCAACAGCTCTTTGGTTCGACATATCGAAGCAAACCAGTGGGTGATTTCAGGGGAAAGCATGAGCAAATCTCAACTGCAGGAGCGTACTCGCGAAACAATCCTTAACGTTGTAGGTTATTTTGCAGAGTATTTTTATTACTATCAGCATCCTGAAGAAGGTTTAGAAAAGATCATCCTCTCCCCCAAAGCAGAGGATACAGTGCGCGACATCGTCGAAAGAAAAGTGCCTACCATTCTTCTGGGTCCTCACCTTGGGAATTTTGACTTATTTGGTATGTCGCTGGCCTGGCTGGGGGTACGACCGTTCGTGCTGTCTTACCCGAACCCCAATAATGCCTATAAAGCCCAAAACCGCATGCGCGAGGCGGTTGGAATGAGCATCAAACCGATATCTTTCTCGAGCTTTCGGGAGGCAAAAAAAGCCCTGAAAGAGGGATATTGCGTGGTTACCGGGCTGGACCGACCCCTGCCGGATGGGGAAGATGCCAAGTATCGTCCGCGCTTTTTTGGTCGCGAGACTGCACTGCCGGTTTTTTACGCTCGCCTGGCGCTCGAGACCAACGCCGTAGTGCGTGTGGCGTGCGGCGTCCGGCGTGAGGACGGGAATTATTTTGTTGACGCGACCGATCCGATCCAGATGGAAAGGAAGGACGACCTGGTTGAAGAAAATGTGCTCAACGCAGAGAGCGTTCTGCGCCCAACTGAAGATTTCATTCGACGGGCTCAATCCCAGTGGGGCATGCCGCACCCGGTTTGGCCTGAAGTTTTACCTGTTGTAGAAAAATTAACCTAAGAGGTGATTATGGCAAAGAAAATTCGCACGGAAAAAGATATACGCACCAACGACATTCTGCTGGGACCCTTAGAAAGGCCAACACTGGCGTTTTTTGCCAGGCATATGCCAAAATGGGTCAACTCAGACATGCTGACAGTGTTGGGCTTGCTTGGTTCGGTATTGGCAGGAGTCGCGTATGCAATGGTTGGATTGGGAACTGTAAAAGGCAATCCGTGGTTATTCGTGGCAAGCTTGGGCTTTGTTATCAACTGGTTTGGCGATAGCCTGGACGGAACCTTAGCGCGCTACCGCAATATGTCGCGCCCGAATTATGGTTACTACACTGACCATGCTATTGATGGACTCACCTCAATCCTGGTTTTTGGGGGGATTGGACTTTCCGGTATCGCAAGATTTGATGTTTCATTAATCGCGCTCTGTGGCTGGTTGCTGTTAATGATGCAGGTCTTTCTAAAGACCCATGCAACTGGTGTTTTCGAAATGACCAGCATTAAAATTGGTCCGACTGAAATGCGCCTGGCTATCATCGCTCTTAACACTGTGGTGTATTTTGTTGGCGCTGGCGGCAGTTTGTTTGATCTTACTATTGCCTCCCAGGTGATTCCAGTCAACCTTGGCACGCTCGTGCTCGGGGTTTTTGCTATCCTCTTCCTGCTCTATTACATTTATCAGATCATTACCACCGGAAGTCAGCTGGCGTATGAAGATGGTGAGGCGCTCAAGCGCCGCCAGCTGGAAGAGAAAAATCCATCCCAGGTTGATGCAAAATTAAGGAAGGCTGAGAAAAAAGCAGTGAAAAAAGCAAAAAAACATCCGCATTCCATCCAAGACAACTCCTCGGGAGCGACGATCTAACTTCAATATAAGACAAGGATAATGCAGGCAGCCGAAACGCTGCCTGTTTTCTTTTAACGGCTCCTGGCACGCAGGCGAAGGGCAGATATAGCAGGGGCTAAAGCTTCAAGCTCTGGTTGGCGATGGCCAAATTGAGAGGCGCTGAATTGAGGAAGCTCCAAACCGCCGAGCCCGCTGGCAGCCGCGGCGGCTGCGCGAAGGGGCGAAAGGAAGTTGGCAGCGGCAATCGAAATTGGATAGGCTATAGTGATCTGCTTTGGACGCAGCAGATGGATCAGCGGAGCCAGATTTTCACCAAGCATTTTGGCTGCCCCTTCGATTAGTTCGATGGCGTAGGGGTCTCCCTCAGCTGCAGCCTGAATAACCTGGCTGCCCGTTACGTTGAGATCCCAATGAGAGGGCTGATTGCGAAGAGCCTGGGAAGCCAAGCCGCTCAGGCTGAGGTGATCGTTGAGGGTCAAAGGTCGGTTTAAGCGCGGATCAGGCGTATCGCGGGTGAAGATCTTGCCAATATCACCGGCGCTGCCGCCCGGGCTTTGGAAGATAACTCCATTGAGGGACAAACTGGTGCGCAGGGTTGGATTGAAACTGAGGTACATCTGCGTGCCGCTGGTTTCGGTGGAGCCGAAAAGCATCTCAGCCAGCAAACCTGCAGTAGGATGTTGCTCAATGAATACGGGCAGGTTGAACCTGAGCTCAAGCTGGGATTTAAGGGGCTCCGACTTCCACTCCGGGAAGTCAGGGGAGCTCTCAAGGATGCCGCTGAGCGGATCGTAGTTGCCGGTGATCGAAACTGAAACACAGTCTGGCAGAGGAAGATGTTGGGCTTTGGTGATCATCAGCAAACGATCCGCCGAGGCAGTTATGAGCTCGAGGATTGCCGGGAAACTCCTGCTGGCAGGCGTGCTCACTGATAGCCTTTCCTGGACCATGCCCGAGGGGCTGCCGTATACAATTAGCAGCCGCTCACCGTCGAGGTTGAGACCAAGGATGCTGTTGGCTGAGGATAGTACGGGTTCAATAGCCGGCATAATGTTCGGATTATAACCTGCTCTGGTGAGGCTGTGCATGCTATAATTGCACTCATGTTAAGAACTGCTAATCACATGCCGCTCATTATTGCCCATCGAGGGGATTCTGCGAATGCCCCTGAAAACACACTGGCCGCATTCCACCTGGCCTATGAAAATAGCGCGGACGGCATCGAGCTGGATGCCATGCTCTCGGCCGACCGGCAACTGGTGGTGATTCATGACGACACACTGGATCGGACCAGCAACGGGCACGGTAAGGTTGGCGAGATGCCATTGACTGCCTTGCGCGAACTGGATGCTGGCGCTTGGTTCAGCCCAAAATTCAAGGGCGAACCCATTCCCTTGCTGGATGAGGTTTTCACTGAGCTTGGCGGCAAATTTCTGATCAATGTTGAACTCAAAAATTACAAAACCCCCAAAGATCAGCTACCTGAGCTCGTGGTTGCTTTGGTGAAAAAGCATGCTCTGAGCGATTCTGTGCTGCTTTCTTCTTTTAATGCCCGCAACCTCCTGCGTGCAAAATCTCTGGCGCCGGAAATCAGAACTGGTTTGCTGACCCTGCCGGGTTTGCTTGGATTGCCAATGCGCGGGTTTCTGGGGCGGCGCTATGGGGCTGATGATTTGCACCCGTACTACCGCGATGTTTCCGCAAAGATGGTGCAAACCAGGCACCAGATAGGGCAAAAAGTAAACGTTTGGACGGTGGATGCGCCAAATGATCTGCGCCGTATGCAATCTTGTGGCGTTGATATGATTATCTGCAATGACCCAGCTCATGCCCGCCAGATCCTGGAGGGATAAGGTGAAAGCCCGCCGGCTGCTTCTGCTCACGTTTGCGTTGGGTTTACTGATGCAACCGCTGGCAATGATTTCCCCTCCGGATCCGGTTCTTGCCCAAAGCGATGTTGATGCTCTGATGACAGAGATGACGCCCGCGGAAAAGGTGGGACAGCTCTTCTTAATTACCTTTGATGGAAGAGAGATCACCCCCGAAGGTCCAGTGGCGGACCTGATACAGGATTACCACGTTGGGGGCGTGGTTTTAAGTAGCTCCAATGACAACTTTAGCGGCACGGATACGGCAAGTTCAGCCAGAGCGCTGGTCGAAACACTCCAACAGCTCGCCTGGCAGAAAAGCCAACCGGTAATTGATCCGGACAATTCTCAGCCTGAGGATCAGGACCTGCCAGCTTACGTTCCACTATATATTGGCATCTCACAAAAAGATGAGACTGGCCAGCAGAATCAATTCCTCCAGGACTTTACCCAACTGCCCAACCCCATGGCAATTGGTGCTACCTGGTCGGAGGAGAATGCCATGCAGGTGGGTCAGGCTTTGGGTCGGGAACTTTCAGCCATGGGTTTCAACCTGTACCTGGGTCCTTCGCTGGATGTGGTTGATACCAGCGACCTCCTGCAGGCGGCAAACGCGGGCACTGAGACTTTTGGCGGCGATCCCTACTGGGTAGGATTGCTGGCGCAGGCTTACATCTCGGGTCTGCACACCGGCAGTAAAGGGCAGATGAGTGTGATTGCGCGCCATTTTCCTGGGCTTGGCGGCGCGGATCGTCCGCCGCTGGAAGAAGTGTCCACCATTCAGAAATCGCTCGAGCAGCTCAAGCAAATTGAACTATCGCCTTTTATGGCTGTTGCAGGCGCAGGAGATCAGCTGCAGCAGGCTGATGGTTTCATGGTGTCGCATATCCGTTTCCAGGGACTTCAAGGCAATATTCGAGCGACAACCAAGCCAGTCAGTTTTGACCAGGCTGCTCTGACCCAGTTGCTGAGTGTGGAACCAATCGCCACCTGGCGTCAGGCTGGGGGATTGACCGTCAGTGACAGTCTTGGCAGTCGGGCAGTGCGGCTCTTCTTTGATCCAACTGGCACCGAGTTCGATCCAATCAATATTGCCCGCACCGCTTTCCTGGCTGGAAATGACATGCTCTATCTTGATAATTTCTGGGCCAAGAACGATCCTGATCCTTTTACTACCATCCGCACAACACTGGAATCCTTTACCACCAAATATGAGGAAGACAGTGTCTTCGCGCAGCAGGTGGATGCATCCGTGAGGCGAATCCTGGGGGCAAAGCTCAAACGCTACCCGGAATTCAACCTTGAACAGGTTTTACCACCTGCGGAGGAGCTCGAAAATCTTGGCAAGTCAGATTCTGTAAGCCTTAAGACTGCCCGTGAAGGCGTAACCCTGATCGCTCCCTCACAGGAATTCCTGGCCGGATTGCTCCCTCAACCTCCGTCCTACTCGGAATACATTACCGTTTTTACTGATACGCGTTCACTGCAGCAATGTAGCAGTTGTGAGAGCCTGAACCATCTCTCGACCCATGCATTTTTTGGTGCTCTTACTGAGTTATATGGAAGCAAAGGGAGCCGACAACTTTCCGACTCACGAATCAGTTCCTATAGCTTTGCTCAACTTACCGAGATCCTCAATCAAGTCAGTGAACCTTCAGACCCCTATATGATTGATAACCTGCGGCGTGCAAAGTGGGTCATTTTTAACTTCCAGGGACTCGACCCAAGCCTGCCTCAAACCTATGCTTTAAAACGATTGCTGGCTGAGAGAATAGATCTGCTGCAAAATAAAAATGTGATTGTCTTCTCTTTCGGTGAGCCATATTATCTCGACAGCACCGAAATTGCCAAACTCACAGCATACTATGCTCTGTACGATAAGACCCAGTCTGCTCTGGACATTGCGGCACGCGTCCTGATGCAAGAAGCCCAACCAGTCGGCTCGCTGCCGGTAAGCCTGAATACGGTTGGCTATGACATTGCTCAACAGACTGCGCCTCATCCTAATCAGGTTATTCCAATTGCGCTGCTAACCACTTCCCCAATCTCCGCTGAACAAACACCCACACCCCAGGAGCCTGCTTCAGAGCCAGTAACACCAGTGCCACTCTTCCGAATGGGAGAGACGGTACGCATTCAAGCGGGACCGGTGCTCGACAAGAACGGACATTCTGTTCCTGATGGAACCGTCGTGCGCTTCACAGTTCGCCTGGCAGGGGAGAATCTCATCATCGATCAGCCGGATGCTTTGACGGCAGATGGTCTCGCCACGATTAACTACCGGATTGAGCGCGATGGGATTCTGGAGGTTAATGCCTCCAGTGAACCGGCGATGGTCTCGGGCACGTTGGTGCTGAACACGCAGGGTGGTTTGGCACAGGTCATCATGCCTACACCCACCCCCACCATTCAGCCCACTCCCTCGGCTACCCCGGTTCCAACTCAAACGCCAGTGGCAAGCCCAACCGCAGAACCGGGCACGAACACCACCGGATTCCCACGCATGATGGATTGGTTCCTGATAGTGTTGATCCTGATTGCAGGATTTGGAGTAGCCTATCTAATTGGTTTCCGCTGGTGGGGTGGACCTGCGTGGGCATTTCGCTCGGGTTTTTGCACCCTGATCGGTGGTCTGCTCGCGTATCTTCTGCTCACCCTGGGCATCGACAGCCTGGTGGAATTGGTAAAGGAAAGCAGCTCGTGGTTCATCGTGCAGATGAGCGTGATCGGAATGTTATTTGGCTGGGTTGGCGCTCTCATCTGGTGGCTGCGGGCAGAGGGAATGAAAGCGCCTTAAGGGGCGTGCGTGGTGATTTGCTCTTGCTATTGATTTGTCACAACGTGCCCGAAGGGTATTGAGAGGTTTATCTGTCATTGCGAACCTCTTTTG
>DDWY01000016.1:23985-45165 GCA_002347705.1 Anaerolineaceae bacterium UBA2274
CGTTCCTCGCAATGACAGATTAAAACAATCACAGCACCAGCTTGACAGGTATCTAATAATCTCAAACATCAATTTGAACCTTGATTGCTTGATACTTGCTGAATATCCCTTTTAATCTACAAATTGTGAATGATCGTGAGAAGCAGACTTAAAAAGGTCAGTCCTGCCGCCATCCACGCCAGGCGGGTTTCAGCCGGTCCAAGGCTGCCATTGCTGCTGCGCCCTGCATGATTGCCTAACTGGTGCAGCCTGTTGATGCTTTCGCCAGTGAGCGCTTTGATGAATTCGCGTACTTCTTTAGGACGATCGTTAGGATGCAGTGCCATACCCCATAGGATCGCATCTTCCACTTTGGGAGAGATGGCAGGGTTGAGCGCGCGCGGAGCTGCAAGACTCTCGGGGTTCAGGAAGCGGTCGCGCACGTTGGCAGGTGGGGTGTTGGTGAGCAGGTGGTAAAGCGTGCAGGCAAAGGCATAAATATCCGCCCGGGCATCCGTGTGGCTGCTTTCACCGCCATACTGCTCCAAGGGAGTATAGAGGGCTGTGCCCTGCCCCTGCATGATGGTGATGGTCACTTCCCCAGGGGCAAGCAGCTTCACCAGACCGAAATCCACCAGTTTGACTAAACCGCTGGGAGTCAGCTTGATGTTCGAGGGCTTGATATCGCGGTGCAGAATGGGAGGGTCCTGGCTGTGGAGATAAGTTAGGGCATCGCCGATCTGCAACGCCCAGGCTAAAACCTCTGATTCCTGCAGGAATTTGTCGCTGTTTTCTGCTTTTGCCAGGAGCGCGCGCAGGTCATCCCCGGGGACATAATCCATCACAAGAAAATCATTGTCTTCAATCGAGAAGAAGTCAGAGACTTTTGGCAGATTGGGGTGATCAAGCCGTGCTAATACCGTTGCCTCGCGCATGAACTGATCACGGGCTTCCTGCAGCATGGCAGGCGGAAAGGTGGGGTCATAGCTAACTTGTTTTACAGCACAATATCTGCCTGCAAGGCGTTGATCCTGGGCAAGATAGATAAAGCCATAACCACCCTGGCCAATGATGCGTTCAATTTCATAGCGCTCATGAAACACAGCGCCAATGCGAGTCTGAAAAGGCATGACCTCTATCTCTCTTAGCAATTATGACTGCGTTAATTCCGGCGTAAGGTTTTGAGCAGCCTGTTTGCATTATAATATTTAATTATAGTCTGAAACGGTAAGTGTGAGAAATGGAAGATCCAGTCCTGATAGCAAATGAAGGTCCGCTCAATGGACAGCAGTGGATCCTGAAAGATCAACTGCTGATCGGGCGTGATGCGGAGTGCGGGATTGTCATTCCCGACCGCCAGGTTTCCCGGCAGCATGCCCGCATCAGCAATACCGGGAAAGGGATTATCCTGGAAGATTTGGGCAGCAAAAACGGCACGTTTGTCAATAATCAACCCGTTTCCACTGAAGTAAAGTTGGTGGAGGCGGACGAAATCCAGATAGCCCTGACGCAAACCTTTCTTTTCTTAAGCTCTGATGCCACTTTGCCGCTGAGCGACTTACCCCCAGAGTTGAGCCAAATGTTTAACCTGCGTCTTGAGAGCGCTTCGAAGCGGGTTTGGGTGCGTGGTGTGGAGCTGGACCCACCGCTGTCAGCGCAGCAGTTTTACCTGCTGGCTAAATTATATGAGAACTCCGGTGAGGTCGTCAGCCGCGAGGCGTTGATTGAAGCTGTTTGGGAAGACGACACACGCTGGGTTACTGAACAGGCTTTTGACGCGCTCCTCAGGCGTCTGCGCGACCGCATTAATCAAGTTGACCCCGATTACGATTACATTATCACCGTTCGGGGTCATGGATTGCGGCTGCAAAACGAACCGCACTAAAGGTTCAGTTGCTGGATTGTAGGTTGCGTTTCATTGTGAAGCGTAAAATCTCGCGATTAAGGTCTTTCAGACGATCAAGCATTTCCGATTGATCTCCCTGTTGTTCCATCTGCCCAACCAGGCTTCCCAACGTCTGCATAAATTCATCGTCTACCAGCTCGCTTGATTCTTCCAGCATTTTCGCGCGATTGTCAGCATTTTCTTCCTCAAGCAGAGCTTCGATAAACTCGATATGAGCGCTTGAGCTGTCTGCGGACTGGATCACAGAGATGATCTGGCTCAGTTTGCGCAGTTTAGCCTCATCTTTGGCGGCTTGGGCTGCCTGAGCTTCCTGGTTGATCACTTCTGCTACTGCCTGAGTGAAGCGCGGCAGGGCTTCCTGGGTAGCCTTTTCGATATCCTCGGCTTCTAATAGCTCATTGACGAGTTGTTGTGCTTCCTCCAATTGTTTTTTCATGACTTCGTCGACGGCTTCGGTGATGCTTAGCAGGCGCTGGCGCAGGGATTCGAGCTGATCTTTTTCTTCGCCCGAACTCGCGTCGATTTTATCGGACAAAATCTGGAAGAAGGAATAGTCAAGCCCACCACGAGCCATAGAGGTGATTGTGGTCAGGCGGATGTCTGAATCAGCGCTCTTGATCAACAGGTCCAGCAGGTTTTCGCGGGTGATGCCGGTTTTGCTGAGTTCCTGGAGCTCTTTGACAGCCTCCTGGGTCTCAGCTGCTTCCAACGCGGCGGTTTTGCCGAGCGTGGAATGTTCAATCAGCGCCTTCTGGAGGGCATCCAGTGCTACCAGGCTCTGCTGGTCATGTGCTGCAGCGGAGCCTTGCGCCAGGCGGCTGAGGATCATAAAGAGTTCCTCATCAATTTTCTCGTCATTTTGATGGATCATCTCGGGCAGGCCTTCTGCGCTAGCTCCAAGCAATTGCTGCAAGAGGTTAAGCTTTTCCTGCTGGGATTTGATCATCTCAGGGGTGATCCCGTCAGCTTCGAGAATCGTTTCGAAAAGACGCTGTTGGGTCAGCATTGTCTGGGGACGGAACAGGTAAGACTTGCGCTTTTCAGGAGGAAGGTCGTCCATGGCTTTTTTGATCATCGGACCAATGATGCGCTCCTGTTCGTTGATCGGGGTGTTCAGATCCGGGGGGAAGAAGGTTAGCAGCAGTTCTTTTTCAGGGTCATGGTAGACGATCGGAGTTGGGTAGATCCCCTGAAATCCACAAATTGGGCATTGGAGGTAATTGGCAGAGCCCGAGAGCAGTTTTTGCTTGGCTTCGGGATCGGTATTGGTATCGAAGAGCCTGGTCAGTTCAATCGTGACTGGCTGATGGCACTGAGGACAAGGAACACTGGTTTTTGGCATAATATCTCATTTCTACAGTTTTATTCAGGGGTGAATTATAACATCCACCCCAGGCAATTTTCTTTGTTGCGCATAAGCGTTTTATTAATCCTGCCCGGGCAAGAAAGCCAGGAGCATAGGAGGTTAAACCTTGCCCGTGCAGGAAGGGTCTCGAAATGCTATAATTTATTCGCTGACATAGCCATAGATACGGAATGTTGCGGAGGTTCTGATGACCAAATTCACCCATGTAATCAAACGAGATGGCAGTGTGGTGCCCTTTACCCCGGAGCGGATAGCAAACGCGATTTACCGTGCCGCAGTCGCCGTGGGAGGGCGTGATCGCTCCACTTCTGAAGCACTGGCGGCCGAGGTGGTGAGCCAACTGGAACAGACCACGCCCGAAGGCGAGATGCCAAACATTGAACAAATCCAGGACATGGTAGAGAAGGTGCTGATTGAAAATGGCCGCGCTAAAGTTGCCAAGGCTTACATCCTTTACCGGGAAGAACGTGCCCGCCAACGCGAAAAACGCACCGATCGCGACCGCATGCCCTCAGGGAATATCCCCTGGCCGAAACTCTGGCAAACACTGGACTGGGCTTGCTCCCATAACGTCCACACGACCGCGCTGCTGAATGAAGCCATCCGAAACGACCGTCTGCACGAGATCGTGACTGCTGCTGAAGCTGCCTATCATGAAGATGTGGAAAATGCTGCCAATATGATCCTCGACAGGCGTGATGAAGTACGAATGGTGTTCGTGGCAGGTCCATCCTCGAGCGGGAAAACCACAACCACGATCAAAATCGGGGATCACCTGGCTGAGTTGGGGTTTAAGCTGATCACCCTGAATATTGACCACTACTTCCATGATCTCGACATGCATCCGAAAGACGAATTCGGCGATTATGATTTTGAGACCCCGCAGGCTCTCAACATGAAACTCATCAATCAGAATCTGACTGACCTGTTTGAAGGACGTGAAGTCCGCATCCCTTATTATGATTTCAGAACTGGCAGGAGCATTCCTGATCACACCCCAATGAAACTTGGTAAGCAGGAAATTATCCTGATTGACAGCCTGCACGGGTTATATCCCGAGATGACGGAAGACGTGCCGAATGAGTGGAAGTTTAAGCTTTACATAGAGCCGTTGCTGCAGCTGAAAGACAGCCAGGGGCATTACGCCCGCTGGACAGACGTGCGCTTGATGCGCCGTATGCTTCGCGACGCATCCCATCGGGCTTACGACCCCACCCAGACATTATTACACTGGCACTATGTGCGCTCCAGCGAACTGCGGCACATCATCCCATACATCAACTCCACTGATACGATCGTCAACAGTGCCATGCCCTATGAACTCCCGCTTTACAAGGCAAAGTTGGGCGCGTCTTTTGCCCGTTGGACGAAAGAATATAAAGATGACCCTCTGCGCAGGGATGCGTGGGAACGTGCCCAAAGGGTGAACGCGTTATTCCAGGAGATTGACGCGTTTGAAGATGACAGCATCGTGCCGGAGAACTCCGTGATCCGTGAGTTTATTGGTGGCGGAATTTATAAGTATTAGCCTGTCGCCGGAAAAATCGCAATTTTTAAAATCGCGTTTTATTGAAAGGTGCGATTGTTTCCAGTATTTAGGCCAGACACAAGGGTCTGCCCCTGCGAAAGCCACTTCTCCCTCAAACCCCAAAACGTAGGGGTACCCCCCCGTGGTTACCCGCCACCATAGGATTCAAGGAATTGGCTCTACAATCCAAGGTGATGTGTTTGGATGATAAAAGAATAAACGATCACCCTGAATAACTTGTTACCATTTTGTCTTGACATCGCGGGACTTCCTACCAGCAGGGGCCTGAAAACTCTTCCACGCCCGGTGGGATAGTGTTGACTGAGTAAAACCACCCACAAGCATCATAACAGGTCGCTCCAACATAGCAGCCCTGGCTGTCTTTTCGATACTCAAATTCGCAGCTCAAAGATTCCCCCTCCAAGGGGCAAGTGTAATTGCGCCAAACGACATCTGCTGGCGAAAACCACGCGCGCGGCCAGATCAGACGTGCGGTCAGCTCAGGGGTTGGGGTAAGGGTTTCAGTGGGAGTCTGGCTGGGGGTAGGGGTTTCAGTAGGTGTTTGGGTTGGCGTAAGCGTGGGGGTTTGCGTGGGGGTATTGGTAGCCGTGGCGGTAGGCAATTCAGTCGGGGTGGGGGTAGCTGTTGGTTCAGGGGTAGCCTTTGTGCCGCAACCTGTGAGGAGCAATAAAACCAAAAAGACCAGAAAGATTCTCTTCATCATCAGTAGCAAGGTCCGCTGAAGGTGTAGCTGCCTGTGCCATATTTAATTGTGTCGACACCGTAGTATTTTCCGCAGGCATCAAAACAAGTCATGCCCACCAGGCATTGCCCGCTGTAATTTCGGTATTCGATTTCACAGGTGACGTTTGTGCCGCGCGCAGGGCACCACTCATCTCCACCCCACCATACATCCCATTGGGTGAAGGTAGCCCGCGGCCAGATCATGTAAGGGTTTGGCTGCCAGGTGGGGGTCTGGGTGGCGGTTGGCGTGGCGGTCTCGGTTGGGGTAGGTGTTTCCGTAGGCGATGGGGTCGGGGTTGGGGTTTCTGTTGGTGTTGGGGTGGGCGTGTCGGTGGGGGTAGGCGTGATGGTGGGTGTGTCTGTCACGCTGGCTGTCTCGGTTGCCGCGAAGTCCACCCGCGAGCCGCAGGCACCCGCCACCAGGGCAAACAGGATAGCCAGAATGATGAACTGTTTTTTCATAGGTATTGTCACTCAATCACAAGGGGTCGTGTAACCTTGGAATTCATTATACACTTCAGGCAGATTGTCCTTGGAGTAATAAAGCCCACAGGCATCGTAGCAGGTGTGGGCGTAGTAACAAATGCCGTCATAAAGACGATATTCCGAAACACACTGGACGTTCTTGCCGCGATCGGGGCAGTCGTATTGGTGGTGATAGATGGTATCGTCTACCAGGTCGGCATCGTAACGTGCTTCAAAAACCTGCACTGTGCGACCGCGATCGGTAAAGAAGCGGAAATCCATCATCGTGCGCCCTTCGATGACACCATCATAGATGCAAATCATCTGAACCGGGAATTTAGGGTCCGCCTGGCACTCAAGGTCAAATTCGTCCGCTGTGGCATAAAGTTTATCTTCTATGCCGGCATTAAGGAAGTAAAAGAAAGTCTTATCTTCTGCATACCAGGTGCGAAATAAACGAAAAAGCTCTCTGAAGCCAGTAAAGGGCAATAGGGTTTCTGTGGGGGTAGGAGCTGTGGTTGGGGTTGTGGTGGGGCTGGGTGTTTCAGTCGGTTCCTCGGTTGCCGTTGCCGTCGGCGAAAAGGTTGTGGTGGGTGCTAAGGTCGGCTCAATCGTAGGGCTAACGGCCACATCGCTTTCGCAGGCACCCAAAACCAGCAGGCAAGCCAATGAGCTCAATATAAAAGAAAATCCGCGCTTTTTCATGATGATCGGCTCTCATTAAGGGCAGGGAAGCGAGTAGCCCTCAAAATTACCGTCGTAAGGGATATTGTCAAAAGTGTAAACCACCTCACCATTTTCTCCGTAACAAGTGATGGCTGAATAGCATTTGCCGTCATAAATGCGGTATTCCTTCTCGCAGTTATCATAATCCATATAGTTCGTGTTCAGGCTGGTGGCGAATGTATTTTCAAAGAAAGGATATTGCCTTTCAGGGTCTGAATAAAAAGTCACCTTATAATCGATCTTGCCTTTAAAGAGCGTTTCGCTATAGCACCGTATGTCGTCTGGATACTGATCATCAGGCTGGCAGGTGAGAGCGTATTGGTTCCCTTCAAGATCGTCGACGGTTGCGTAGACAGTCTGATCTACCTGGGCGTTCATGAAGTAGAAATAAGTTATCTCATTTTTAGTCCATGCCTGGTAGAACTTAAAGCGCGCGCCAAAACCTGGAAAAGGCGTGACTGTGTAGGTAGGCGTCTGGGTCAGGGTTGGCATGCTGGTGGAGGTCGCGGTCGGAGAAGGCGTGAACGTGGCAGTCGGGAGTAGCGTGTTAGTGGGCAGGGGTAGCGTCAGAGAGGGTGCCTGGGTCGGAGCTTGCGCAGTCGGTTGGGCGCAACTGCCTGCAACCAGGATCATGAGAACAGCAAACAGCAATTGGATTTTCTTATGCATAGTGATTCCATAAAGTCGAGCCCAATTTTACCATCATCCGCTTAATCTGGCGGGAGAAGGCTGGTTTCTGCGGAGTTGGTTGACGGAAAGCCTGACCTTCCTTACAATTAGGCACAGAGACACAGAAAGGAAGACCCATATGAAAGTACTCACCCACAAACAGGAGCTTTGTACGGGTTGCCGTGAGTGTGAATTGGCATGCTCTCGGACTTACTTTAAAACTGATGATCGCAACTACTCTGCTATTCGCATAATTGAAAATAACAAGACTTACAGAGCAAACAAGTGCACCCAGTGCGGTGAGTGCATTGATATGTGCACAGCCAACGCCATTTACCGCGACCGCAACGGCGTCGTGCGCATCGACAAGAAGAAATGTGTTGGCTGCCTGGGTTGTGTCGGCTTTTGCACGGAGTTGGTCATGTTTTACGCAGATGATCTTGACGTGCCTTTCAAGTGCATTGCCTGTGATGTTTGCTCACGAGCGTGCCCGGAAGGCGCGCTGGAAGTCCTGGTAAGCCGGGTTAAGGAGAACTGATGGGAACTATCCTCAAAGACTACAGCTATACCCCCGCAAAGGTCAAGCGCGGATATTCGGGCAAATCGCTTTATATTAACGTGTCTGATCTTAGCATTGAGCAAAAAGAGATCACAGATTTTATGAAAGAAAAGTTTACTGGCGGCAAAGGGTTTGACCTTTGGTATCTGTGGCATGCAGTCACGCCAGAGACCCGCTGGGACTCACCTGAAAATGAAATTGTGATGAGCGTTGGTCCGATTGGTGGAATCACCCAGTATGCCGGGACGGGGAAAACCCTGGTTTGCTCCATTTCGCCCCTCACCGACATGCCTATTGACAGCAATGTCGGTGGCTACTTTGGACCCCTGCTCAAATTCTCGGGCTGGGACGCTTTTGAGCTGCAAGGTAAGTCTGAAAAGGAAATCCTGATCTTCATCGACGGCAACAATGGACGCATCCAGATCGAAGAGGCTGAAGACCTTCCGGAAGACGCCCACTTGCTGGCAGAGGAGCTCACCAAAAAGTATGCCGAGAATGAAGATGATATGGTCAATATTTCGGTTGTCTGTACAGGCAGCGTCGCCAAACACGCCTACATGGGCATGCTCAACTTTTCGTTCTACGATCCACGCCGCAAGGTGTGCCGCTTTAAGCAGGCTGCCCGCGGCGGATTGGGCACGATCCTGCACGACAAGAAGGTCAAAGCGCTGGTTGTGAAATACCGGGGAGTCAAACCCAATCTGAATGACGCTGCTGACATTTCTACCATCAACAAGGTGGGCGTGAAGTATCACAAAGAAATGCACGACCTGGACCACAAGCAGAACAAAATGCGCCAGATCGGCACGGCAAACACGATCATGATCATGAGCCAATATGACCTGCTTCCCACCCGCAACTTCCAGATGGGCGGCGATCCGGAGACGGTCAAGATCTCCCCGCAGGTGTTCATTGAAGAATGGCTGACCCAAGGTCTGCATGATGGCTGCTGGTATGGCTGCACGATGTCCTGTGCCAAGTGTGCCGACCACTTCTTGCTCACAACCGGACCCTATGCCGGTCAGCGAGTGACAGTGGATGGACCGGAATACGAGTGTGCTGCCGGCTTGGGCGCCAACCTGGGTGTGTTTGATCCCCAGGCGATCCTGGAAGAAAACTTCTACTGCGACACTTACGGCATTGATCTGATCTCCTTTGCCACCTGCACCGCCTTCATCATGGAGTGTTACCAACGCGGGCAGATCACCCGGGAACAAATGGGCGGTCTGGACCTGCGTTTTGGCAACAGCCAGGCAGTGCTTGAATTAATGCACCTGATGTCGCGCGGGGAAGGTTTTGGAAAGATTGCAGGATTGGGCATTCGCAAGCTCAAAAAGGTCTTTGTGGAAGAATTTGGCGCTGACCCGCAGTTGCTGCAGGATATTGGCATGGAAGTCAAGGGGCTGGAATACTCCGAATACGCTCACAAGGAGAGCCTTGCCCAGCAAGGCGGCTTTGCCATGGCGATCAAAGGTCCTCAGCATGACGAGGCCTGGTTGATCTTCATGGATATGGTCAACAAGCAGCTCCCAACCTTCGAGGATAAAGCGAACGCCCTGTATTACTTCCCGATGTTCCGCACCTGGTTTGGTCTGGTGGGGCTGTGCAAGCTGCCCTGGAACGACATTGTGCCGGCGGACAACTACAAAACCGACTCCCCTGCCAAGGTTCCCGAGCATGTGCAAAATTACGTGGATCTTTTTAATGCTGTAACGGGCAGAAATATCGACAAAGAAGAATTGATCATACAGTCCGAGCGGGTTTACCAGTTCCAGCGCGTGTTCAACGTGCGCATGGGCAAGGGCGAACGCAAAGACGATTATGCCCCCTATCGCTCGCTGGGTCCGGTCACCCGGGAAGAATACCTTTCCCGCCAGGAGCTTTATGACAAGCAACTGCGCGACTTTCAGCAGCTCGACCCGGAGACGATGGATCTGGATGAGAAAATTGCTGCCACCCGCCGCTACCGCGAAGACCAGTACGAACAGTTGATGGACGCGGTTTATCGGCGCCGCGGTTGGACGGAAAATGGCATCCCAACGCCGGAAAGACTAAAGGAAATTGGTATGGATCTGCCGGAACTATTGGAAGTGATCGAGCCCAAACTGTGATCAAGGTCAATACCGAAGATTTTCCCTGGCATCCCGGCATGACCGTGAGAGCCCTGCTGGATGAAAAGCTCTTCACCTTCAGGCATATTATCGTGCGTGTCAACGGCGAATTTGTGCCTGAAGAAGACTATGAAAAACAGCTCATCCAGGATGGGGACGACGTGTTGGTGCTGCACCTGATGGCGGGAGGTTGAGCAAGATGGAACGCTACCTGCGTAATCATGATGCTCTCAGTGAAGCAGAACAGGCAACCCTCGCCATTGACCGCGTGCTCGTGGTAGGCTGCGGGGGTCTGGGCGGCATGGTGATCGAATGCCTTGCGCGGATTGGCGTGGGGCACTTGCGCGTTGTGGATGGAGATCTTTTTGAGGCAACAAACCTCAACCGTCAGATACTGTGCTCCACCATGAACCTGAACAGACCCAAGACCCTGGCGGCCAAGCAGCGCGTGATGGCGGTCAACCCGCTGGTGGAAGTTGACGCCGTACAGGCTAATCTCACGGTTGAGAACGCCACATCGTTGCTGGCGGATTGCGATGTGGCAGTGGACTGCCTGGACAATATTCCTGCCAGGTTGGTGCTTCAGGAAGCTGCGAAAAATGCTGGCTTGCCGCTAGTGCATGGCGCGGTGGCTGGTTGGTGCGGGCAGGTGTGCATTGTTCAGCCAGGTGAGGATTTGTTGAGTATTCTGTATGGTGATGCGCGTGAGGACCAGGGCGAGGAAGTCGGCGCAGGCACGCTCAGTTTTACAGCCGCGGCGGTAGGTGCTCTGCAAGCGGCCGAAGTGGTCAAATTGCTGTTGGGCAAGCAGGGTCTCAGTGGCGAGTTGTTGTTGCTGGACTTGCTGAACGCAACTTCTAACCGTATACACCTAACCTGACCTTAGAACCCGTCATCGCCTGCGAAGCAGGGTATGGCGATCTGCTCGTAACTCTGTAATCGCGAGTCGTTGTAGGTCGGAATGAGAGCGCTGCAAGTATTGTTGTAACAAAACATTGAACGGTCTCACTCCGACATCACAAATGCCGGCTCCATTCGTTGGCAGAGTGAGGTGGGCACAGAGGCTCATTTTACCAGGCGCTTGCGCCCACCTCATTCCGCCCCTACCGGTGATTTCCGCAAACCAGGCTGCACACTAGTGAAATCATTTTTTGCCTCCTTGCCCGGCTCGCGTTTTTTCCCGTTTCTAATCCCATCGGGGATATAAGCTTTGTAAAACATTCTCAATTTCAATTTGTTACAATGACCTCAAGAAACTCAGGAGATACAAAATGGCATTCAAACTAACCTATGGCACCATGTCAGATCCCCCGCAGGAGATGCATGATAACTTTGATCTGGCACTGGAAAACGCAAAACAAAATCTTGGGGAAGAATACCCCATGATCATTAACGGCGAGAAACGCTTCGCCCAAGAAAAGCACCAGGCCTTTTCGCCCATCAACACCAGTTTGCACCTGGCAACCTTCCAAAAAGGCACTGAAAAGGATGCCGACGATGCAATTGCTGCGGCTAAGGCTGCCTTCCCGAACTGGAAAGCCATGAATTGGGAAGAGCGCGTCTACCTGATGCGTAAATTCGCTGACCGCATCTCAGCCCGCATCTACGAAATCAGCGCGGCAGTCAGCCTGGAAGTCGGTAAAAACCGCATGGAAGCGCTGGGAGACGTGGCTGAAACGGAAGACCTTCTCCGCTGGGCGACTGACATGATGGAGCAAAACAACGGCTACCGCAAACCGCTTGGCTCAGACCCGCTGCAAGGGATGAACTCCACCAACGAATCGGTGCTCAAACCTTACGGCGTTTGGGTAGTGATCGTTCCCTTCAACTTCCCCGCTTCCCTGGCTGGCGGACCGCTGGGCAACGCCCTGGTCGCCGGCAACACCGTGGTGCTCAAGCCTGCCACTGACAGCAGCTGGACTGCCACTCTGCTGATGGAATGCGCGCAGGAAGCCGGCATCCCAGACGGCGTGCTCAACCTGGTGACGGGTCCCGGTTCCACGCTCGGCAATGCCCTGACTGCCAATGAAGATGTGGCTGGGGTGACATTTACTGGTTCCCTGGACGTTGGCATGGGCATTTACCGTGAGTTCGCCAACCGTAAATATCCCCATCCGGTGATCCTTGAAATGGGCGGTAAGAACCCCACCATCGTCTCGAAAAACGCCGATCTGGATCTGGCAGCTGAGGGCGTCATGCGCTCTGCGTTTGGTCTGCAGGGGCAGAAGTGTTCAGCTACTTCGAGGGTATTTGTCGAAAAACCGGTTTACGACGCGTTTGTGAGCAAGCTGGTTGCCAATACCAACGCCATCAAGATCGGTGACCCAACCCAACGCGAAAACTGGTTTGGTCCGGTCATCAACCGAAAAGCTTACAATGATTACGCTGGATACGTTGAAGAACTGGCTGCTGCTGGTAAGATTCTGGCTGGCGGCAAACATCTGACTGAAGGCGAACTTGAGAAGGGTTACTTCTGCGCCCCCACCGTCGTTGTTAATATTCCGCTGGAGCACCGGCTTTGGCAGGAGGAAATGTTCCTCCCGATTGTCATGATCACACCGGTCGACGATCTCGAACAGGCAATGGAACTGGCAAATGACGTCGATTATGGCCTGACGGCAGGATTCGTGGGAGATCCGGATGAAACCGAATGGTTCTTCGATCACATTGAAGCCGGCACGGTCTACTCCAACCGTCCGCAGGGCACCACCACCGGCGCGTGGCCTGGCTTCCAATCCTTTGGCGGCTGGAAGGGCTCTGGTTCAACTGGAAAGAATGGCGGCGGCTACTATTACCTGCCCTTATACATGCACGAACAGTCCCGCACCAGGGTGATTCGGGCATAATCCCGGCATCCGTTGTAAAATAAACCAGGATTTAGTTGATAACCTGGTTATTTCAGAAGGAACGATCTTATGCTCAGACTAATCAGCCGTTTGTTGATGATCGCAGGCACAGTGAGCCTGCTTTGGTTGGCATACGGTTTGATCAGCGGGGAACCAATCCCGAATTACGTGATTATTGGGGTGCTATTGTTTGTGCTGGGTGTGCTTTTCAAGGATCGCGGATCGGCCCAGCCGAAGCCAGGCATAAATCCTCCTTCCCAACGCAAAAGCAAGGACAAACATCAATCCTGGATCTCAAGGGATGAATAAAGTTCGTTTTGTTACAAGAATACTTTTATTATCATTGATGTAGCTGGAGAATGGCTGAAATGACAGAAGATAAAAAACTAAGAATCCTCAGCGCTATATCGCTGAACGACGCGCAGGTGGAACGGATCAAGGCGGTTGACGCTCGGATTGAACTTCATTGGTACGCACGCAAAGACGCCACGCGCATTCCGGTGGAAATGTGGCGCGAAGCCGAGATATTGCTGACTAGCGGCACGCCTCTGCCCCCTCCTGAGCAAGCTCCTGCCCTGAAGTGGATACAACTGAATTTCGCTGGTGTAGAAGAAGGCTTCCGCCAGGAGGTCCATCTGCGCGAAGGCATACAGCTTACCAGTGCCAGCGGGACGATGGTGAGCCAGATGGGTGAGTATGTGATGATGGCACTTCTGATGCTTGGGCATAAGGCGCCTGATATGCTTCGCTATCAGCAGCAAAAAGTTTGGCTTGAGCACCGCACAGAGAAATTGGAACCTGTTGAACTGCGCGGTAGCACGGTGGGAATCGTAGGTTATGGCTCCATCGGGCGCGAAGTGGCGCGGCTTTTGTATTCCTACGGCGCCAAGGTGCTGGCTACAAAACGCGACGTTATGCATCCTGAGGACGATGGCTATGTTCCGGAAGGGCTGGGAGATCCGAAGGGAAATTATTTCCATCGGCTCTATCCAAATGAAGCCCTCAACGCCATGTTAAAAGAGTGCGATTTTGTGGTCGTTTCGCCCCCGTTGACCGCAGAAACACACCAAATGATCTCCACTGAGCAGTTTGCGGTGATGAAACCCGGCGCGTTTTTGGTGAATGTCTCACGTGGACCGGTGGTGGACACAATCGCCTTAGTCGAGGCTGTCAAATCTGGTAAGCTGGGTGGGGCGGTGCTGGATGTGTTCGAGGAAGAACCACTGCCGGCTGAAAGCCCGCTTTGGGACGCGCCCAATGTGGTCATCACGCCGCACATTGCCGGAATCAGCAAGAATAGTGTGGACGAATTGGTGGACTTGTTTGTGATAAACATCGGAAGGTATCTCAAGGGGCAGGAATTGTACAATTTGATTGATCCTGACAACGGATACTAATCCTGACAAAATTTATTAAGGTACCTTATAAAACTGCTGCATCTCTGCGGCAGTTTTGCATATTTCCCCTTTAAAAGAGAACATAAGTTCTAGATGGCATGGTAAAATTAACTTATGGACCTGTTTGACCACTCGCTTGAAGAACAATTGAAGCAGCAAGCTCCGCTGGCGGCGCGCATGCGCCCGCGCACGCTGGATGACATCGTGGGGCAGGAGCACATCCTGGGGGAGGGCAGCCTGCTGCGGCGAGCAATCCAGGCTGACCGTTTGTTTAGTTCGATCATCCTTTATGGTCCCCCTGGAACCGGCAAGACCACCCTGGCGCGCGTGATTGCCAACACCACCAAGGCGCATTTTGAGAGCCTGAGCGCTGTGTTGGCGGGAGTGGGAGATTTGCGCAAGGCGATCGAGGCAGCCACTGATCGGCGCCGGCTCTACCGTACGCGCACCATCCTGTTCATCGACGAAGTCCACCGCTGGAACAAAGCCCAGCAGGACGCGCTTTTGCCGCACGTGGAAAGCGGCCTGATAATGCTGATTGGCGCGACCACCCAGAACCCCTATTTTGATGTGATCAAGGCTCTGGTCAGCCGCTCGCGGCTGTTTGAACTCAAACCCCTGTCGCAGGAGGACATCCTGATCCTCTTAAAGAGAGCTCTGGCAGACCCACTGGTTGGCTATGGCAAGCGCCAGGTCCAGGTGGATGAGGAAGCCTTGCTCCACCTGGCGAGTGTGGCTGGCGGGGATGCCCGCAACGCGCTCAACGCGCTGGAACTGGCGGTGGAAACCACACTACCTGAGGGAGAACAAACGCACATCACTCTGGAAGTTGCCCAGGAGTCGATTCAAAAACGCGCGATCCTCTATGATAAGACCGATGATCAACACTACGACACGATCTCGGCATTCATCAAATCGGTCAGGGGCAGCGACCCGGACGCGGCGCTCTACTGGATGACAAAAATGCTATTAGCGGGGGAAGACCCGCGCTTTGTGCTCAGGCGCTTGATCATCCTCGCCAGTGAGGATATCGGCATGGCTGACCCAAACGCGATCCTGGTGGCGAACGCTGCCGCGCAAAACTTTGAATATATCGGCATGCCCGAAGGTTGGTATCCGATTGCCCAGGCGGTGATCTACTTAGCCACCGCGCCAAAATCCAACTCGGTTGGGGCCTTCTGGGAGGTCCAGGAAGAGATCAGCCGGAATGGGGCGGGCGGGGTGCCGGTTCCTCTGATGGATGCCAGCCGCGACGCTAAGGGCTTTGGTCACGGCCAGGGCTACCTTTATCCGCACTCTTTTGATGGGCACTGGGTTGGGCAGCAATATTTGCCAGACCATTTGGTAGGAAAGCATTTTTATCATCCCTCTGAAATTGGTTACGAAGCCCAGGTGGCCGAGCGACTCAAGCGCTGGCGCGAGAAACAAGCTAAAGCGATCTCCAAAGAGAACCCGCCTGAAGAAACCCTCTGATTTCGGAGAACCGTTCCAATTTTTGGTCCTGGTGCTTGATATCGACTCTGATTAGTTATACAATTTAGTTGTAAGCTTTTATTTTTTGTAGTTTCACTCACTTTCCAACTGGGGAAATTCAACATTTTGAGGTGATAGGGGTGGGGCGTAATGGTTTCTTCCGGATGGAGGAACGTCGTGCTCTCTTTTTTGAAGGCAAAATTTCATTGGGTCGTGTTGCTTCTCATGATCCTCTTCCCAATCTTGAATAGCAGTATGGCTGGTCGATACTGGCAATTGAATTCGGGGCTGTTAATTCCCGTTCAAAAGAATCGGATTTCAAGCAGTTCTGAGCTCCTCACACCTGCGCTTTCCGGCGATCTGGATGGCGACAACCAGCCGGAATGCCTGGTGTCTGAAACGGAAGCGCTGCATATTACCAACTGCGATGGGCAGGTTTTGTGGCAAAATCCTGGTGAGTGGCGTGTAAGTGAAGCGCTAATTGCGGACCTGAACCACGATGGAATTAATGAGGCCGTACTTTTAGTGTGGCGGCCGTTTCGACCCTGGCCAGTAGATGAAATTTTGCCCTATGGAGGGCGGATTGAAAGCCATCAGAATCATGAAGGGCAAAGCTGCCAGTTGATCCTGATAGGCTGGCAGAGAGACGATTATCGCGAGATTTGGGCTGGCTCAGCCCTGGCAAACCCCATCTCAAATGTAATGGTGGCAGATTTGAACGGCGATGGGCTGGTGGAACTGGCTGCGCTCGAAAATGATTATGACGCAAAACAAAAGGGAGGACAACTGACGATATGGCGTTGGATTGGTTTTGGTTTTTCTCTGTTGGATCGTTCTGAAAGCCGCTGGGAGCAGCTAACCATCATGGGGGATGGTGTTCATTATTGGTTATTTACCCGATAAGGAGAGTGTAAAATGCAAAAGAATCGATTTCGAAACCTGCTTATCATGGTCTGGCTGGCTTCTTTGTTATTCTCGTGCACCATCACCATCAGCCCCAGGCCGGTGGAAGATGTGCAAGAACCTGAAGCGACCACGCCTTCCAACGAACCGACTGCCCCGGAAATCGAAACGGATACGCCGGGGGATGTGGTAGTGCTGCCCGCTGATCAGGTGTATGGGGCAGCCTTCGCCAGCTATCAGCAATCCCAGATCTCTTTGCCCCAAAGTTTTTCGGGAGGATATTCCCTGCCCATATCCCTCACCCCGGTTGAGAATTTGGATGAAATTACATTGAGTTCGGATCAACTACAACTTCTGTCTCAGAATGGGTTTGTCGTCGCCGCACCGGACGATTCGCCCAGCAGAATGCTCTCGGAGTTTTACCAGGGTTATGAAAGCATGCGCTATGGAGACGTGCCGGCGTTCATCACCACCGATTCCGTCTTTCACGTCTACCACCTGGTCTTCGACAAAATGCTGCGGGATTTGGAACGGGAGATGTTCATTCCAATGCTGAAGGAATTGACTTCAAGCATGATTGAAGCGACTAAAGCGCAGTATGAACAGCTTGTGGGAACCCCACTGGAAGAACCTGCGCTGCGCAACCTGGCCTTTTTCAGTGTGGCTGGGTCTCTGCTGCAAACTGGCGACCAAGTGCCTGATGAAGCCAGTGCGCTGGTTGAAAGCGAACTGGCATTGATCATGGCAACTTCAGGTGTTGAATATTCTCCGATCTTTAACTATGAAGGTCAGCCTGCGGATATGAATTACATTGAAGACTATTCCCAGTACATTCCGCGTGGGCACTACACGCTCGGACCGGAACTCGAGATGTATTTCCGCGCCATGATGTGGTACGGGCGCATGAATTACCGCCTGAAGGACCCCATGGAAGTGCAACGTGCGCTCCTCATAACCAAAGCTTTGCGCGAGACCACCACACCATCCGGCAATTCCGCTCTGACGCTTTGGCAAAACATCTACGATCCAACCGTCTTTATCGTGGGTAAGGCTGATGACCTTGGTGTGCATGAGTTCGGTGTCATTTCAGACACCGTTTTTGGCGTCACGCCGGATTTGACCCTCTTTGCCGATGAAGTTCTGCTCACCACCTTCGTCGAAACCGCGCGCCAGCTGCCGCCGCCCCAGGTCAACTCGATGTGGGTCTGGATCTGGCAGGATCAAGATGATGTCACACAGGGCTTTCGCTTCATGGGGCAGCGCTTCACCCTCGACCAGTACATTTTTGGGCAGGTGATGTGGCGAAACGTTGGCACAATGTCTGAACCGCGCGACCTGCCCAAGGCGCTGGATTTCTTCGCCGCGCAAGGCTCAGAACTGGCGTTGGACCTCTTGCACGAAATGGGCGAAGGCGAATATCTGAACTATGACACCCAGATGGCCAAAGTCACCGAGGAAGTCTCCACGCTTGAATTGGATTCCTGGACGCAAAATCTTTACTGGTCCTGGTTGTATGCTTTGAAACCGGTCTTCGAACCCAAGGGGCAGGAGTATCCGGCTTTCATGCAGACGGATGCATGGGCTCGCAAGGATCTGCATACCGCACTCAGCTCATGGACCGAATTGAAACATGACACCATCCTCTATGCCAAGCAGGTGATGGCGGAGATGGGCGGCGGACCGGGAGAGCCCCCACCCCACGGCTATGTGGAACCCAACCCCGAGGCTTACGCCCGCCTTTTGGCTTTGGCGGAGATGACCTACCAGGGGCTGGAGGTCCGCGGGCTGTTGGGTCAGAATACCATGGTCAATCTGAATAACCTCATCGATGAGCTGCAATTCCTGCTCGATATCTCCCAAAGACATTTGGCAGGGGCAGCCATCACAGAGGATGACTACTGGCGCATTAAATACTACGGCGGTTGGCTTGAGGCGATGACCATTGCCGCGGCTGACCCCACAGATGATGGATATGCTGCCCGATTAGAGGACCAGAAATCCGCCCTGGTAGCCGATGTGGCCACTGGCATGGAGCGGGTGCTCGAAGAGGGCGTTGGCTATCCTGCGTATATTTACGTTGTGCTCCCGGATGAACCTTACCGGGTGGGGATTGGCGTTGTTTACACCTACTATGAATTCATCGTGGCACCCAGCGATCGCATGACGGACGAAACCTGGCAGGCGCTGCTCGAATCCGGGCAGGCGCCCGCGCAACCGGAATGGACCCAGGCGTTCATTTCCGAATAATACTTAAGCGCCTTGCGTTTGGAGGAGTGATATTGCTTTCGCTCTTCCAGGCGGGCTGCCGGGCAGAGCCAGCCCTGACAATTACTCTTGGAGGTGATGTTATTCTGGGGCGGGACGGTCAGGCCGTATTTGCGCGAGACCCCTGGGGCGGGTTGGCGCAAACAAGATCAGCGGCAGATGGCAGCCAGAATTGGTTCCTGGTAAACCTTGAATCCCCGCTTGCCAGTGACGCGGAAACAAAGCTCGCTGGCAGAGAAGGCTATAACCTCTGCGCGCCAGCTGAAGCGGCAGAAATTCTGGAAATGGGCGGGGTGGATCTGGTTTCTGTGGCTAACAATCACCAATTTGATTGCATGGAAAGCGCCGATCCTTCACGGGTGGTGCCAGGTGTTGGCCATGTCCTTGAGTCGGGGCCTGTTTTTTTGGAGAGCCCTGCCGGCACCATTGCGATTATTGCAGCCGATGCGGTTTCAAAACCGCTGGACATGGTATCTCTCCTGGCGAGCGTGGTTGGGGTTAGGGATAAAACCGACCTGCTGATTGTTTCGCTGCACTGGGGTGTGGAATATGCCGGCGAACCAACTCCCTTGCAGCGGGACCAGGCTAAGCAGCTTGCCAATGCCGGGGTGGATGTGCTCTGGGGGCACCATCCGCACGTGCTGCAGCCTGCCGAGTGGGTTGACTCAGAGGATGGATCTCACCGCATGCTGGCGCTTTATAGCCTGGGTAATCTGCTCACGGACCAGATCATGACCTATGAGACGCGTCATTCTGCGTTGGTTCAGCTGCGCGTCCGGGGAGGGGAAATAAGTCAACTCAGCCTACAGCCGTTAGTCTTGACGCAGTTGGATGGGCAGTTGGTGCTTGATTATCCTGATGAGGAGGGGGTAAGCCACATTGAGGAACGTCTCGGCTGGGCAGAGCTTATGAAGTCTTTCCCATAAAAGGACATGCCCCTTTTACACACATGAGGTTAACATTCGTGTTTAAAGAGGGCGTTGAGCCAGTCAACAGCCAAATCAAGCCAGGTGCCAAGCCGCTTTGGATAACTGCGTCCGTGGTTGGAGAGCCCATCGGCACTCCCTAACCCATGCCCGCCCTCGCTGTACAGGTGATATTCAAGATGAATCCCGGCTTCGAGCAGGCGCTAAGCGTAAGCAAAGCTGTGTTCAGCAGGAATGAGATCATCTTCCAGCGTGGTGAAGAGAAATACGGGCGGGATGAGCTCATTTACCAGTCGCATGGGGTCTTTAGCTGGGGTAAAATTTTGTAGCATTGCCCCAAATTTATTTTCAGGATCATTTCTGGCTGCCATCAAATCGGAAAAAGCTTTCAGATTAGCTACGGGATACCCCAGGATCAGAGCGTTGGGTTGTACTTGGGACGGTTCGAGGTAGGTTAGTTGGCTGAGCTCGGGAGTGTGCCAGAGCGAACTCAGCAGCGCGCTCAGGTGTCCGCCGGCAGAAAAGCCAAGCAGAGCGATGCGGTTGGGGTCGATGTCATATTCAGCGGCATGCGCGCGGATGTGAGCCAGAGCCAGGGCGATATCTATCAGGGGTGAGGGATAATCAGAATCCTCTCCACAGTGGTATTCAAGCACAAAAGTTTGGTAACCCTGCAGGCTGAAATGGAGTGAAACGGGCGCACTTTCTCGTTGGGAGCAGTAGTTGTAACCTCCCCCTGGCACAACCACTATGGCAGGGCGAAGTTCGTGTGGACCCTGGGCATTGGTGTTGAAGGGGGTATCAAAAAGTAAAGCTGTCAGCCAGGCTTTTTGGTCTGGGGTGAGGATGATCTGCTTCGATTTCATTGACGCCTCCGATTGGGGTGATTATACCAACGCGAAAGGAGTCTTTCTTACGCTGGATAACTGCGGTCTAAGAATTATTAAATACAACACCGGAGTTTCTCATTTTTTTGTGCCCTGAAAAGAGCTTCCCAACGAGAGAATATTCAAAAAATGTCGAAAAATGTGATCGCAGGGTGGGTCGGCATCATGGAATCCATACCAACCTATGCCTCACGATAGCCAACCCACCAAATGTAGTAATTGGCATTCTGAGCCTCTTTTGCGAAGAATCTGATTATTAATGATCAGAATATTCACCGCATTCAGGATAACAAGACTCACCCCCTTTATCCTCCTTCCTCGACGAAGTGCCCGTCAGGGTAGGGGATCAGGAAAAGCCCTGCCTTGGGGTCATTCGTTATCTGTCATTGCGAGGTACGAAGCAACCTAAACTGTTTGCACATCAGCAGCG
>DDWY01000071.1 GCA_002347705.1 Anaerolineaceae bacterium UBA2274
CCCAGTAAATCCCGTTGGTGCTGAAGGACCATTTGCCAGCCGGGGCATCTTCCAGCCCGATCAGGCGGCGGGTTTCGAGCCCTGCCTGCACCAGCGTATGCTCTTCCGGGATAGCCCAGGCGGGGAAATACTTGTCCACCGGGAACACGAAACCTGTATAAGAAGGCACATCATAGAACAGGGCTTCCACCTTCACCCGGTCCTTACTTTCTTCCGGGATCAGCGCTTCCACCTGGGCGATCGCTGCTTCCTGCGTCTCTCCAAAAGTCATCCGTCGGTCGATGTAAATCACAGCCTCGTCAGGCACCGCATTGATGCTGGGGGTCTTGACAACCATGTCCGAAACCGTGATTTTACCGTGCCCAAGGAAGGGATCATCCCCAAGCTCAGGTTCCAGGTCGCGAATGCCGGCGATGACTGGCAGCAGCAGGTAGATGGCGTTGATGCCCAGGTGATTGCTGGCGGCATGCGCCGAAACACCCTTGGCGGTTACTTTTAGCTCGACACGACCTTTGTGACCGCGGTAGACGTTCATTTTGGTCGGTTCGCCAATGACTACGAAGTCTGGTCTGATCTTCGGGTCAACTTCCACAAAGGTGTTCGGGGCAATCCCATCGCACCACTCTTCCATATTACCGAAGTACCAGGCTGTCCAACCTTCAAGCAAGCCCAAATCGCGGGCGGCAGCCAACCCATAGACCATACCGGGGGTGGAGTTCTTCTCGTCACAGGCACCGCGGGCATAGAGCACACCATCTTCCACTTTGCCTTCAAATGGATCCCACTGCCATTCGTGCGGGTCACCGATGCCGACAGTGTCGATGTGGGAGTCAAAAACAATCACTTTTTCGCCGCTGCCGATGCGCCCCATGATGTTGCCCATTTTGTCGAAGCGGACTTCATCAAAATGCAGCGCATTCATTTCTGCCGCAATGCGTTTGCCAACGGCTTCAATGTTGGAGTCCATGCTGGGGATTGCGCAAATCTCACGCATAAAGCGGATGATTTGATCGCGTTGGGATTGGATTTTTTCCTGCAATTTTTCAATTAATTCTGGCGAGGGCATAATTCTCCTTTTATAAAAAATCATTCCTTTGGTTTAAAAAATGCACGATTACGGTATATAATGTTTCTAAACACGGTCGCGCAGTTAAAGGATTGAGGTCTTATGAACATCTTATCATCAAAGCCCATTGGGGGCAACATTTTTCGCAAGCCGGAACTTAACTGGGGAATTCTTGGAACAGCCAGGATCGCGGAAAAAGCTGTTATCCCAGCCCTGTTGAGCATGAAACATATGCCGGTTATTGCAGTTGCCAGCCGCAATCTGACGCGTGCGCAGGAATTTGCCGCGCCCTTCGAGATACCGCGTGCGTATGGCAGTTACGAGGAATTGCTTTCCGACAGCAGCGTCCAGGCTGTTTACATTCCGCTTCCAAACAGCGAGCACGCTCCTTGGGCGATCAAGGCGATGCAAGCCGGCAAACATGTCTTGGTGGAAAAGCCTTTTGCCCTCACTGCGGATGAAGCCCAGCTGATGGTCAGCGCCGCCCTCGAGAATTCCGTTGTGCTGATGGAAGGCTTCATGTATCGCTACAGCGAGCGCTTTGAGAGGATCCACGAGATTGTACGATCTGGCACGATTGGCAAAATTCGCCTTGTGCAGGCAGCTTTCACCTTTACGCTCAGCAACCCGGATGATATCCGTCTTGCGCCAGAACTTGGAGGTGGAGCCTTATACGACTTGGGCTGTTACTGTATCAATATCCAGCGATTGCTGGTTGGGCGGGAACCAAACAAAGTGCAAGCAATTTGCCAGATGAGCAAATCGGATGTGGATCTCCAGACGGTGGCCACACTCGATTTTGGAGACCAGGTGTACGGGCAGTTCATGGTTTCATTCAATGCTGACGCCTCACAGTTCCTGCGCATAGTCGGGTCTGCCGGCACAATCCATATCGAATACCCCTTCAATCCCCATGGTGAGGATACCAGTGCCTGGCTGAACGTTACTGGAAAAGAAAGCAAGCGCATTAATTTCCGCTCGGAAAATAGCTACAAACGCATAGTGGAGCATTTCTACAATGTAGCTGTCAGCAAGGATGTGCCAAAATTCCCGCTTTCTGACGCCATCAACAACATGGTAGTTATTGACGCCTTATTCCAGTCCGCCGTAGATAATGGGCGGTTGGTAAATATTAAGTAAAAAAACGGAGAAGAAAACTATGACAGAAAGCGACCATAATTCCAGCGGGGTCACTGGAACCTCAGCCACAACTTTGAGCAGGATTGTCCTGCCGGCAATCTTAATAGTTGCTGTTATCGTCGTTCTTTACATGGCCAAGGATTCAACTTATTCGGCTCCAGTATCGGACCATCGCGCGGTGATCGAAACAGTAGTCGACTATGCTAAATTGGGCTGTGAGGCAGCTTCGGTCATTGTGATTGTCAGTTCCGCGATCCATGGGCTGATCTCTTATATTAAACGCTTATTTAGCCGGGATTTTCTGGATCAAATCCGATCTTCTGAGAGCATTCGTCTGCGTATGGGTCACCGCTTGAGTCTTGCATTGGAATTCGCGATGGCTTCCGACATCTTAAGTTTAACGATTTCTCCCCGTTTCAATGAGCTCTTGTCCCTTTTTATCATCATCCTGCTGCGCGTTTTAATCACGATATTCCTTGAATATGATATCGAGGTTTCTGAGCACTTCCGGATGGTTCCCGTAAAAGACGGGGTCATCATGCATCCCGACTGTAATCCCCAGAAAGAAGATAAGGAATAATTCTTGAAACCTGAGTTTCTCAGTTTTCGATATTTTTTGAATATTCTCTCGTTGGGAAGCTTTTTTCAGGGCACTAAAATGAGAAACTCCAGTGAAAGTAAATTAAAAAAAACGGATGCGGTTGCCGCATCCGTTTTTGATTCCCGTGTCGGATCAGGGTGTGGGGGAAGGGGTCATTGTCCGTGTGGGAGTCGCTGAAGGCACTGGAGTGGCAATGTTGACCGGCACCTTGAGCAGTTCCCCGATGAACAGCGGTGTCGTGTCACTCAACAGTGGAGTGATACCATTAGCTGTGCGATAGCGGTTGGTTTCAGCGATAATCCGTTCAGGGGTCGACCGGAACCATTGCGCAACCGAAGTGAGCGTAGCGCCAGATTCAACGATATAGTCTATGACTGTACCTGGGAAAATATCAGTCGGAACAGCTGTGGAGGTGGGCATCCGCTGCCAGGGGGCTGGCACTTTGATGATGTCGCCGGGTCTGATATAGCAGTTTCCTTCATTAAAATTATTGATCATCAACAAAACTTCCAGATCAGCGCCAAATTTATCGGCGATCTGCGCGCAGTAGATATCATCTTCCTGAACCACGTAATCAAAAGGTCCGTCCAGGGTAGGGGTCAGTGATGGTGTCGGCGTTTCGGTAATGGTCGGGGTGATTGTGGCAGTATTGGTTGGGGTGACCGGGGTTGGGGTCAGGGTCATGGTGGGCGTGGGAGTATTGGTCGCGAAGAGCTGCAATCCGCTGCCACCGAGATTACCAGTTGCCCATAAAGCCAGCATCACCAGTCCGGCGATAATCAGAACAGCAACAAGGACCAGCAGAAGTGCTTTGCTGGTGTTTTTGCGCGATTTCTTTCGATAAGAAGAGAGCAAACTCTGAGATTTTTTCTTTGCCATGTTTTGTAATTCCTTCCTTTGTTGAGTAACAAAGTTCGATTAATAGCATATTAAACGGTTTTATCCGCTTTTGTCAAGTATACCATTTCGCGGAAAATGCAATCAAGTGGAGTGGTCAAGTGGACAAATCAAGTGGAGTGGTCAGTCAAGTGGAGTGGAATTAGGGATGTTTCAAGGAAGTACTGTACAGGATTAGTTGTAGTTGTAGGCCGGATTGCGGTTTTCAATCCGGCGCATTTGATGTGTTCCTCCCTGGTTCAGGAAATTATGTAACCTTGCGGTCAATTGCCGTGCTCGGTCTGGCGACCCTCACGAACAGGGCGCCTTGTAGGGGCAGACCCACGTGTCTGGTCGGGCGCTTACGGGTAGTCAACAAGCCGGAATTGGTTTAACACCGGCATGATCAGTTGTAGGCCGGATTGCGGTTTTCAATCCGGCGCAATCATGGATCGGTTACCCATTGGGACAGACAAAGTACCCACAGGGCGAGACGAAGTGCCAACACGCCATTGATGGTATGCAAAAAAAAGAGCGTCACCACCCAGATCACCGTCAACGGCGAATTGAGGGCACGATACTTTTCTCTGCCACATTATTCATAGTGCCCTCAATCCCGCCCTACGATTTACTGTGCCCGCGAAACAGGGTATGTGGCGATCTGCCTTTGTATTGTCTTAGTTAAAGGACTTATGGTCAAATCGCGCGCACGCTGGGGAGACAACCACAAACATTCTCTGGAGGATCAATCAAGAATGAGTATAATAAGCGCATGTTTCAGCATAAACCTGTAATCTATCTCGCGCTGGCGGTTTCGATCGCGGCGCTTCTTTTGTCTGCCGGCTGTAAAAACACCCAAACTCCATCCCTCTCCCCCAGCCCTGAGCCATCCGTAACCACTGCAGTTGCCAGCACCGCCACCGCCACCCAGGAACCCACTCCCACCTCGATCCCCGCCGCAGCGATAGTAAACGGCGAACCCATCCCGCTGAGTTACTTCAACAGTGAAGTCTGGCGCTATCGCGATTCGCTGGCTGGTCAGGACGTCAAGCCGGATGATACAGAAATCAACCAGGCTGTCATCAATTATCTGATCGAACAACAATTGCTGGCACAGGAATCTCGAAAGGGCGGATACACACTAAGCGAGTCGGAGCTGCAAACCAGGATCGATGACCTCATCGCTGAGCTGGGTTCGCAAGACGCTTTCTCAACCTGGTTGACCAACAATCATTATGATGACGCTGAGTTCCGCATGGCTCTCACCCTTGCCACACAAGCCGCCTGGCAGCGTGACCAAATCGCCGCCACCATCCCTGACGCGGTCGAACAGGTGCGGGCAAGGCAAATTTTCGCCATCACCCCGGAAGGTGCTCAACGCGCGCTCATCAGCCTCAACAGCGGCAGCGACTTTGGAGAACTTGCCTGGGAGTACAGCCCCGAATCCGGCGGTGAGCTGGGTTGGTTCCCGCGCGGATACCTGCTCTACCCCCCAGTTGAAGAAGCCGCTTTCAGCCTTGAGGTCGGCGGTCGGTCGGAGATTATTCAAACTGAGATCGGCTACCATATCATTGAGGTACAGGCGCACGAGTCTGCCCATCCCCTCACAACCGACGCGCGCATTGCTCTGCAAACCAAAGCCCTCCAGGACTGGCTTAGCACAGCAATCGCTAATTCACAGATAATCATTCAAATCCCGTGAGCAGTCGAAACCGTCCCCCAATTCGCCAATCCAGATCCTCTGCCCGCCCGATGGCAGTGCCGATGGAGCAGCCCAAAAAATCAAGCGGTTGCGGCAGCATCGGGGCTGGCATTTTGCTCTTGGCTTTGGTGCTATTAGTCTTATTAATGCTGTTGGGCATCCTGCCCAATCCACTGGATGCCGAACCTACTGCCACCAGTCTGCCGGCAGGGGTCACGATTGAGCCAAGCCCGACTGAGGAAATGGCTCTAGTCCTGAGTGCGACCTCCACCGCCACCCTGACTCAAACGCTCGAACCAACGGCAACCCCCACCCCTAAGCCAACCCTCACCCACACACCCACTGAAAAGCCGATGCCCTTCGTGGTCAAGGGCACGCCAAATGGTTACCCAAACTCAATGCTCTTTCCGCAATACAGCTGCGAGGAGTATCTCTTTATTGGCGGTGAAATTCTGGATCTGCGCGAAGCTCCTGTCTACAATCTAACAGTCAAACTTGGCGGCACATATGGCGGCAGCCTGGTTGATATGACCAGTATCTCGGGGGATATGAGCGTATATGGGGAGTCGGGTTTTGGATTCGTGATTGAAAACCAGCGCATCCGGGAAAGCGGTATCACCATCCAGTTGTTTGATGAAAATGGCGAGCCATTATCTTCTCTGATCTATCTGAGCATCACCGGCAACTGCGACAGTAATCTGGTAATCGTTAACTATAAACAGGTGCGCGAAATTCAGCCCTGAGTGTCCAGCTGTGGCAATTTAATCCTCTCACTTCCACTCATCAAGCCCGACAGTTTTTGTGAACGTAAAGCCATCACGCGGCTGTTGGCAAAATAACCAAAGTTGAAGGTGGTTGGATCTCCCGCTTTCTTACCCGGGATGGGCATCAGCCGGGCGGTAAGGGGCTTGTTGAGCCGCAGAGCCAGCGCTCCGAGATCCAACAATATGGGATAAATTTCTTCGGGAGTGGTGTCACCGGGCAGGGGAATGACGTCCAACCCAGCCCCGCAGACTGCCGAGAACATGAGCAGATCGGTCACGCTTAGGCTGCCCTCAGCTGCGCGCAGCGCAAGAGTGCTGTCTTCAAGCACTGGCAGCATCAAGCCGTTGAAGCCGACCTTGCGATATTGGGCTTGCTGCAGGCTGCTGGTGAGAAAAGTACTGGCGAATAAACTTCCGTGCGGACCAAAGGCAGGCAGTCCAAGGGCTTCGAGCGCGCTGCCAATAGAAGCAGCTTGGTCCGGGTGGGGCGCAAGCGTAAAATCCAGCCCTTTGAACGTGTAACCATAGATCTTTTCCATTTTTTCAGCAACCGCTTCCAGCCTGGCTGCATTTGCATTGACTTTATCAATCAGGCACTGCTGGGCTTCCTGCAGGCTTTGCGCTTGCCTGAAGCAATCAAGTGACAGATCTGCTGACTGAAGGGCGAGCGCGAAAGCAGGGCGCTCTCGCAGCGCATAGGCAGCGGGGAAGAATGGTGTGTAAGCCGGCACGTTTGCCAGGGCGCAAAAGCGCAAATTAGCAAAACCATCAGGTTCCAGTTTTGAAAGTTCCACAATTGTTTCCGCGCAGCGTGCCGCATTTGCCAAATCGAGCTCACCCTCTTGGGTTGTCAGCGAGCCGGAGAGGAAAATGCGACCATTGCGCCTAAGAGCCTTCGGAATCACAGCCCATTCCTCAGGGTCCGACCCGGCAGGTCCAAGTGAGATGTACTCAAACCCATCGCCATGGGCTTCGATGCCGTATCTCTGGGCAGCATGTGGCAAATCAATCGGTGCCACAAATTGGCCAAAAGGCGGAGTCGCCAGGCGCAGGGATTGAACCTCAAAGCCCTCTCCTTCAAATAGCTTGCGGGCATGATCGCTGAAGCTACCCAGCCGTTCCATGAGCAGCCGATTGACGGGATAGCCCGTTTCGCAAAAGACAGTGATTGAGCGTATTTTCATAATCAGACTTTCTGACTGCGTTGGCGCAGCACCTCAAACATCAAAACACTGGCGGAAATCGCGGCATTCAGTGATTCTGTCTTTCCAACCATCGGAATGCGCACGCTGTGCCTTGCCAGCAGGCGACCTTCAGGGCTGATACCTTCGGCTTCACCGCCGATCAGCAGCGCTATTCGTCCGCGCAAATCTGCTTGCCAGAGACTTTCCTGCCCATCCATATCGGCATGGTAAACCGTCAGACCTTCCACGTAGGCTGAGATCGCTTCCCAGGGCCAGCGCAGCAGCGGCAGCCTGAAATGCGACCCCATCCCGGAACGGACAACCTTTGGCGCCCAGGCGTCCGTGTTGCCGGGGGGCAGGCAAATTGCCTGCACGCCAGCCGCTTCCGCCGAGCGTAGGATAGCGCCCAGGTTGCCAGGATCCCGCAGCTGATCAAGGATTACCACAAAGCCAGGTATTGCAGGTTGGGAGGGTGCCGGGATGTCAAAAACACCCAGGATGCCCTGGGAAGATTCTGTGTTGCTCAGGCTCTCAAAAAGGCGGTCATCAACTTCATAAACTGTTTGATCCGGTTCGATCTGCTCAAGCAGTCTTTTCGCGCGCGGTGTCAGGCTGGTCTTATAGAGAATAAAACGCAGCGGCACAGCTGAAACCAGCCCATCTTCCAGCAGGCGAGCTCCTTCTGCAACGAAGGCGTTGTGCTTGCGGCGGGCTTTGCTTTGTTCAAGCAGGCTGCGCGTGAGTTGGATAATTGGATTTTTGGAGGAGCTAATTATTTCGACAGGCATACCTTTATTATACCGATGCTGGTGAATCTGGCTGGACCGATTTGAACTCTGTCCGGATTTCTCCCTCACTTGTAATAGTCAGGACGCTGTACTGCGGTTTAAACTGGTTGCGGCGTTCCGGATAGCCGACGCCGGGGTTAATGAACCGGATGCCATCCATGACCTCATCCTGGCGGGAATGGATATGCCCATAAATGATCACATCGGCATCAGGATACTTCTGGGCAAGTTTTTTCTGAAATTGGCGATGACTGCTCATCGTCCCAAACAAAAAGAGAAACACATAATTCAGGAACCACTGCCAGATGCTGATGTGCCCATGTGCCAATGTGATCCTGATGCCATTGATGTGATGATGGCATTCCATCGGCAGGTGATGGCCCATAAACCAGTCGCGGTTGCCTTGAACGGCGTCGGTTGGCGCGATTTGTGATAGCTCTTGAATTACTTCTGGTGTGCAGACATCCCCGGCATGAAAGATGCGGTCTGGCTGCTCGGCTTCTATGGCACGTAAAAGCGCAGGCTCGATGGCTGGAGTCCGATCCCCAACATGAGTATCAGCAAGAATTACGATGCGTTGATGCGTCGACATTCTTTACGAACTAGCGCGGTTTCTTGAGGAAGCCAAAGGTAATCACCAACAATAAGCCAATTCCGCTGATGGTTGCCATGGTCAGCCCGATCTTTTTACTGTCTCCAAAGAGGATCTGAGTGGTTGAAGGAGGCTGGGTTGGGGTGGGTGTGGGCAGTGGGGTTTTGGTCGGAATAGCTGTGCGGCTGGGAACAAAAACTGTCGGTTGTGGTGTGGTGGGGATAGAGGTTGGCGTGAAATTGCCGGTTGGGGTGGGGGTGTTTGCCCGGCGGATGAGCAAAACTTGGTTAATGTAAACTTCGTTTGCCTCTGGGCTGTTGCCGTTGAGCACCATAATCTCACTGCCAGGAACGCCATAGGCAGCGGAAATGACCCACAGGCTCTCGCCAGATTGGACGATGTGATAGATCGAGCCGTCAGGCTGCGGTGTGGATGTCAGGATGCCATAGGTGTTTGGGGTGGGGTCCTGCGCCAGAGCTCTGCCAAGCGGCATGGCAATCAGCAGGGCGAGGCATGCCAGTAACCACAGTTTCAAGACTTTCATGGGCACTATTATAGCCGTTTTGCAAAAGTGAGTCAGGAAAAGGGCAACCAGGTCTGGTACTACTTAGCATGAGTTGGTTGAAGAATTGGGTATTTGGACTACAGCGGTGGGAGCAAGTACTGCTCGCTTCGCTCCCAGCATCATAACCCCCACCGTACGGATGGGCCTTGGTCCATCCGCTGTGTTTTTTTATTCGCAATCGGGTTCAATAGCTGATATTCTTCGGGACGATGACCCGATCTGTGGTTCTTTTTCGTAGGGAACGGCGTTGCTGTCAGGACAGTGATTGTTTGCATTTTGTTTGAGGGGATGGTTTACACTTTTTCAACGACCCCACGTAGGGTCGATGCCTGCATCGACCTTAAAGGCCTCCCTGTGGAATCGATGCCTGTATCGACATCATCACATGAGTAACGGACATACCCAACCTCGCGGGCACAGGAGGTCGTTCCGCGCGGAACTTGTAGGGTGGGTTGGCGTCATGAGTTTTTAGAGCAATAAGAGCCGTATGTAGCCAACCCACCAGACGATAATTCTGCTGACACGAGATGAAGGCTAGGTCGCCGCGCTTTCTTCACAATGACATTGAAACACCCCAATAATGGATTGACCCTTTTTCGCTGCGATTCTTAAGCAGGGGCGCACACCCAACGGGGTCGATATGCGGTCTACGGAGGTAATTATGCTTTACAGCCAACACCAGGGCGCTGGAATGGTAAAATCAATGAGTTAGGCTCGCAAGGAGCCAGAGAAGAGGTCAGCATGCTGGATGTAAAACTATTCCGGGAAAATCCCGAACTCGTCAAAGAAGCCCTGGCAAAGCGCCAGATGGAAACTGCTGTCGTGGATGAAGTTATCGCGCTTGATGAGCAGCGCCGACGCCTGATCCTGGACGTTGAAACTAAAAAAGCCGAGCGCAACGCTGTCAGCAAAGAAATTAGCCGGATGAAGAGCAAGGAAGAGCGCGAGGCGAAGATCAGCGCCATGCGCGTCCTGGGGGACGAAATTTCGGCCTTGGATGAGACCCTCAAGCAGGCAGAAACCGCGCTTTACGACACCCTGGCTGGCATCCCAAACATCCCTGACCCGGACGTGCCGATTGGTCCGGATGACAAACACAACGTGGTCCTGCGCATTATTGGTGAACCCCGGAAGTTCGACTTTGAGCCAAAACCGCACTGGGATTTGGGCACAAGCCTGGACATTATCGACTTCGAAGCCGGCGTGAAACTCTCCGGAACGCGTTTTTATGTGCTCAAAGGTGCCGGTGCCCGCTTGGAACGCGCCTTGATCTTCTGGATGCTCGATCTCCACATTCGCCAGGGCTATAAGGAGTTTTATCCGCCCTGGATGGTGCGCGAAGAAGTTATGTTTGCTTCCGGGCAGCTGCCGAAATTTGCCGACAATCTCTACCATGACCACCAGGAGGATTTCTGGTGGGTGCCAACGGCTGAAGTGCCGCTGACTGGTATTATGATGGGCGAGATTGTGGAAGAATCCGCCCTGCCGATGAACCTTACCGCTTACACTGCCTGCTTCAGGCGTGAAAAAATGAGCGCGGGAAGAGACGTCAGGGGCATCAAACGCGGGCATCAGTTCGATAAGGTGGAAATGTACAAATATTGTTTGCCCGAAAACGCTGAGCAGGAACTTGAAAACATGGTCGCGGATGCCTGTGCCACCTGCGAGGAGCTTGGGCTCACCTATCGCGTCCTCAAGCAATGTACCGGCGACTTGAGTTTTGGCTCGCACAAGACCTACGATGTGGAAGTTTGGGCGCCTGGCTGCCAGGAGTGGCTTGAGGTTTCATCCATTTCCAACATCGGTCAGTTCCAGGCGAGACGCGCCAATATCAAGTACCGTCCGGCAGACGGCTCTTCCCTGCAGTATGTGAACACGCTGAATGGCTCGGGTCTGGGCTTGCCGCGCACGTTGATTGCCGTGCTCGAAAACTATCAGCAGGCAGACGGCAGCATCCTTGTGCCTGAGGTTTTGAAGCCGCTCATGGGCGGGATTGAGGTAATACAATGAGTCCAGACTGGGTCCGGATTTTGCTGATCGCGCTCAGCGGCATTTTGAATGCCGTTGGCTTCTTCGGTCTCTTCCTGGTGTTCTTCCCCGGGCTGACGGTCAGTTGGCTGGGTCACCTGATTTGGGTTATCTATGTCGGTTTTAACCGCGGTCACACGCCGTTGCAATTCGGTCTTACGATCGCATTCTTTGTGGTTAACACGGTGCTGATGCTGGTTGGATCGCTGACAGACAACCTCCTGGGAGCAAAAAAGAGCCGCAGTGCTGGAGTACCCTGGTGGGAGATCATTGTGAGCTGGCTGGGGATGCTCATTGGTGGCATCTTCCTGACCCCAATCGGAGGGATTGCGGTCGCGCTGGCGCTGCTGTACATCCTTGAGTATCGCCGTCTCAACCAGGACCGCGAAAAGGCCTGGCAAGCCACCAAAGCATTGGCATTTGGCTACGGTCTGGCAGCCGGCATCCGCCTGATCATGGGTTTTGTCATGGTCTGCCTCTGGCTGATTACCGTGCTATTTTTGTAAATCCGATTTCTTTTTACAATTCGGCGCGTAGGTCAGGTTGCGTTTTTCAACCTGACATCACCCAATTACGCATTCACAGGTCCATTTCTTTTGCTCTTGGCAGAACTTACCACTGTTGTGGTCTGCGATAGGGGCAAACCATCCTGAACAGGTACTATTTTGGAATTCGAATTAATAAATTGGGTTGCTTCGCCTTACGACGGCATGGATCTGGTCGAACAGGCTAGGGAACAGGCGTGCCTTTTCCCTACAATGGTCATAATGTTGGATGCCCAATATTGAGGTTTATCGGGCAGGTTTATGAAGGACAAGCACGACCCAATCTTCCTGGTGGAGGGTTTCACGCAGAGTCATCCCCAGACGGCGGGCAAGGTCCGCCAGTTCCTGTGCCTGGTGCTCAAGCACGCCGCCCAGAATGAGCAGTCCGCCAGGGCTAACCAGATCCGCAAGACCAGTGGAAAGCATTTTCGCCAGAATGGGCGAGAGGATGTTAGCAATAACGCGGGGAGCTTGCTTGGGCTCGTCTTCGCGATTGAGCACATCCGTATGCGTTCCGACTTCGAAAATTATTCTCTCCCCGACCCCGTTCAGGGCGGCGTTATGGATGGCTGAGGGGATCGAATCCGGGTCGTTATCAACGCCAAGGATGTGATTTGCGCCAAGTTTGGCGGCTTCGATGGACAAAATGCCGCTGCCAGTGCCAATATCGATCACATCCATTTCTTTGACGCCATATTTCTCAAGCGCGAGCATGCAAAGTTGGGTGGAGGGGTGTGTGCCAGTGCCAAAGGCCATGTCGGGCGAGATGACGATCGGAATGCGCCCTTCAGCCAATTCAGGATCCACCCAGGCTGGCAGGACGATCAGGTTGCGACCGATTTTGAGGGGTTTGTAGTTCGTTTTCCAGGCTTCCATCCAATTTTGGTCGAGAACGAGATTATATTCGATGGAATCAAGCGCTGCGATTTGGGACATGTGCCAGATCGCTTCCTCCAGCTGGTGCCGAATGGCTTCGGATTGTTCGTCCTGGGGGAAATAGGCGATGACCTCCATGTCACCGGTTGGGATTTCTTCGTGACCATGGGAATCGTAATGGGTAACGCTGTTGATCACAACCCCGTTGGGAGAATAGCGGGAGAACACTTCAGCGACGGCTTCGGCTAATTCTCCGCTACAAACAATTGAGGCTTCGAGCCATGCATATGGTTTATCCACTGAAGGCATCCTTTAATTTTTCGAAGAAACTGCGCTCCTGGATCTTGACTTCCGTGCCCATGGTTTTGCCCAGGGTCTTGAGCAGCTCTTCTTGTTCATCTGTCAGCGAACTTGGGATTTGAACGTTGACGGTCACCAACTGATTCCCGCGTTCGGTTCTTTGGAGGATGGGAACGCCCTTTTCCTTGAGGCGAAAAACTCGCCCGGGCTGAGTGCCCGGCGGGATGCGCAGTTTTACGTCGCCGTCAAGCGTGGGGACGGTAATTTCATCGCCGAGTGCTGCCTGAGCCATATTGATGTCAAGATCGAGCAAAATGTCATAGCCATTCCGCCGGAAGAATTTGTGTGGGGCGACCTCGATTTCGATGTAAAAATTACCGTTCGGACCGCCATTGGCACCCGGCTGACCTTCGCCGATCATGCGGACCTGGTTGCCGTTATCAATGCCGGCGGGGATATTGACCTTTTTGCGGATGGTTTTGCGTTCCAGTCCGCTTCCTCGGCAGTTGGTGCAAGGCTTTTCGATTATTTCACCGCGACCGCCGCAGGTGGGGCAGGTGACCACCTGGACCATCTGTCCCAGGAAGGTTTGCTGCACCTGCCGAACCTCACCCGCGCCCTTACAGGTCTGGCAGGTAACAGGTCTGGAACCAGGTTCGGCGCCTGAGCCGGAGCACACCGAGCATTTTTCGTTGCGGGTGATGTCAACCTCTTTTTCAGTACCAAAAACTGCCTCTTCGAAGGTCAATTTGAGGCGTGTGCTGAGGTCGGCACCGCGGCGTGGCGCGTTTCGGCTGCGGCGCGAAGTGCCGCCAAAGCCGCCAAAACCGCCGAATCCACCCAGACCAAAAAGATCGAACAAATCAGAGAGATCCATGGTGGAGTAATCGGGCATGCCGTTGGTATTTACACCCTGGAAGCCATAGCGATCGTAAGCCGCACGTTTATCAGGGTCGCTCAAAACGCCATAAGCTTCGTTTATTTCCTTAAACTTCTCTTCGGCGTCTTCGGCTTTGTTAACATCCGGGTGTAACTTACGCGCCAGGTTGCGGAACGCATTTTTGATGTCATCCGCGCTGGCAGAGCGGGTCACACCCAAAACTTCGTAATAATCTCGTTTATCTGTCATTATCATATTAGATCAATTCCCTGGTAGTGTAACTACCAGGGATGTATTTTATACTGTTTTAACTAATCCGCGTGATGAAATTCGCCGTCAACCACATCGCCTTCATCTTCTTCAGGAGCTTGTTCCTGATCGGTCTGGGTTTGGTCAGGAGCTTCGGGCTGGGTCTGGCTGTAAGCTGCCTGCCCAACTTCCTGCAAAACTTTCATTAGCTCTTCCACGGAACTGTTGATTGTGTTGGGGTCTTCCTGATCGCGCACGGAACGAACTTTTGCGATCGCATCTTCAACGCGGGATTTCAAGTCGGCAGGCACTTTTTCGCCGAGATCAGTAAGGGTTTTTTCTGCGCTGTAAATGGCATTATCGGCAGTGTTGCGGGCTTCGATCAACTCACGATGTTTGCGGTCTTCTTCCGCATGCATTTCTGCGTCCTGGCGCATCTGTTCAACCTCAGACTCGCTCAAGTCAGATGAAGCAGTGATGGTGATATTCTGCTGGCGGCCGGTGGCTTTATCTTTAGCGGTGACTTCCAGAATGCCGTTGGCGTTGATGTCGAAGGTGACTTCAATCTGCGGTACACCGCGTGGGGCAGGCGGAATACCGTCGAGCGTGAATTTTCCGAGAGACTTATTGTCCGCAGCCATCGGGCGCTCGCCCTGCAGCACGTGAATCTCCACCTGCGTCTGGCTATCGGAAGCCGTCGAAAAGACCTGGCTTTCGCGCGTGGGGATGGTGGTGTTGCGTTTGATGAGTGGTGTAGCAATCCCGCCCAGGGTCTCAATGGAGAGAGAAAGGGGAGTGACGTCCAGCAGGAGAATGTCCTTGACATCGCCGCCGAGCACACCAGCCTGGATGGCTGCGCCGATCGCTACGACCTCGTCGGGGTTGACGCCTTTGTGTGGGTCTTTGTCAAAGAATTTGCGCACTGCATCCTGTACGGCGGGCATGCGGGTCATACCGCCGACCATGACCACTTCGTCGATGTCGGCTGGTTTAAGGTTGGCGTCATTCAGTGCCTGCTGGACAGGTTTCATGGAGCGCTGGACGAGTTCGCTGGTTAGCTGCTCGAGTTTTGAGCGCGTGAGCGTGGTGACCAGGTGTTTAGGTCCGGAAGCATCAGCAGTGATGTAAGGCAGGTTGATCTCTGCTTGCATGGTGGTGGAGAGCTCGATTTTCGCGCGCTCAGCCGCTTCCTTCAGGCGCTGCAGAGCCTGGCGATCCTCGCGCAGGTTGATACCGTTCTCACGTTTGAATTCGTCCGCGAGCCAGTCGATGATGTGCTGATCAAAGTCATCACCGCCGAGGAAGGTGTCGCCAGAGGTGGATTTCACCTGGAAGACGCCGTCTCCGACTTCCAGGATGGAAATATCGAAGGTACCGCCGCCAAGATCATACACGGCGATGGTTTCGTTCTTTCCTTTTTTGTCGAGTCCGTAAGCCAGGGAGGAAGCGGTGGGTTCATTGATGATACGCAGCACTTCCAAACCGGCAATCTTACCGGCATCTTTGGTGGCGTTGCGCTGGGCGTCGTTGAAGTAAGCTGGAACAGTAATGACTGCTTGTGTAACAGGTTCACCAAGATAGGCTTCAGCATCGCGCTTGATCTTACCCAGGATCATGGCAGAAATTTCTGGGGGAGTATAGTCCTTGCCACCCATGCTTACGCGCAGGTCGCCATTGGGCGCTTTATTAGTTTGATAGGGCACATGGGCTTTAGCACGCTGAACTTCGGGATCGTCAGCTTTGCGCCCCATGAAACGTTTGATCGAGAAGATCGTGTTTTCAGGGTTGATGATGGCCTGGTTGCGGGCAACACGCCCGACCAGTCGCTCAGAGTTTTTGTTGACAGCCACCACGGATGGCACCAGGCGTTCCCCTTCAGCAGAAGGAATGACGACTGGCTCACCGCCCATCATCACAGCTGCAACTGAGTTTGTCGTTCCAAGATCAATACCAATAATTTTTCCCATGATTGCTCCTATTTTGCGACTCTGACCAGGGCGGGTCGGATGACGCGATCTTTGATTTGATAACCGGTCTGGACAACTTCGATGATTTGTCCTTCGGCATATGTGTCGTTTTCTTCGTGGCTGATAGCTTCCTGCGTGTTTGGGTCGAACATATCGCCGGGTTTCAGGTCCATGGGGCGAACATCTTTGGTCGCAAGGGATTTGAGCAGTTTTTGCAAGATGAGCTCAATCCCTGAGATCCAACTGGCACAGTCCGGGTCATCCGGACGGTGGAGCAGAGAACGTTCCAGGTCGTCGGCAACCGGCAGGAAGAACTTGACGTGTTCGGCAAGCAGGCGCTCGGCGAAACTGGCGCTGTCAAGGTCGATGCGGCGTTTGTAATTGACGAAACTGGCGCGCTCACGCTGGAGGCTGTCCAGGTAGTCTTCATTTTGCTTGCGCAACTCCGCGTTTTCAGCTTGTAATGAAGCCAGGTCGGGGCTTGCTTCTTCTGGTGTGGTTGTTTCGTTTTTGTTTTCAGTATCTTCAGTCATTTTCTTCCTCGTAAAAAAATTTCATAACAGCGTATCTTATTCAATCAACGTGTCAGTAACCAGGTCGGAAAGCAGGTCCCCCACAAAACGAACCGCGCTGATAGCCTGACCGTAGGACATTCGCATTGGACCAAGGATGCCAAGCATGCCAGAAAGCTGGTCTTGGATGCCGTAGCGGGTCAGGATGACTGAGCAATCTCTCAGATCCTGCCAGGTGCCTTCACCGCCGATCAGCACCTGCACCCCGCCAATGTCTTCCGTCAGCACCGTGCGCGAAAACAAATCATTCAGCATGGGGCGTTCCTCCAGGAGGCGCAGTGGTGAGCGTTCCTGGTTGGTCGCGGCGAACTCGGGAGTTGAGAGAACGTTCGAAAGCCCATCCAGGAAAAGCTCACCTGTCACGAGTTCCTCGCTGAGGTGCATTTGATCGAGGATGGCGGTCAGTATTTGCTGAACGAGGGGATCGGTAATTGGTTCGAGCGCTTCGATCTGGCGAAGCGATTTGTTTTCGAATTCTTGATTTAAGTGATTTGCAGTCCTGGAGAGCGACTCCTGGCTGTAGGCTTTGTCAAGCGATAGGATCTGCTGCCGGATTTCTCCACCAAGGAGCACAAGCACCATCAACACCTGCAAACCGCGGGTGGAGATTAGTTCCAGGTGTTTGAAAGCAATTTTTTCTGAGTGTGGAGCCGTGACCAGCGAAACAGCCTGGCTTTGGTTCGCCAGGACTGAGGCTGCCAGGGGCAACCAGTGGTCCAGACCACGCCGCGATTGATAAAACTGGTGGCTGATTGTGTTGCGAGTGGCGCTTGGAAGCGCTGTTTGCTGTAACAGGTTGCTGACAAAAAAGCGGTAACCTTCTTCGGTTGGCACACGCCCTGCTGAGGTGTGGGGTTGTCGGATGAGGCCAAGCTCAGCGAGCGTGTTCATCTCGTTGCGCACCGTAGCAGAGCTGATCGGCAAGCCATAATCTTCAATCAGAGTCTTGGACGCGACAGGCTGTGCCGTGCGGGTATGCTCATGCACGATTAGAGAAAGGATTATTTTTTGTCGCGAAGTCAGATCAGTCATGTTTCTTTTCATAATTAGCACTCTCCTGTCGAGAGTGCTAAAACAGATTTCATTAATGTTACCATGCGAGGATTATCCTCGTCAAGAAAAGGATACCCGCCCGTCGTTAATATTGCGTTAGATATTTTTTATGCGAATTTTGGGCTTATAGCAGCTGGGTTTTGAATGAGATCACATGGCGATCGATGCCGCCAAACCGGTACTTGTAAACCTCATCGCCGCGCATCATGTCGACTTCGCTCAGCCCCTGTTCGATTGCCCAGGTTATGACTTTAGCCAGCAGCACCCATCCGGGCGAGCAACAGCTAAAGGTGGGGTCCCAGGCAGAGTTGTAAACCCAGAGTTTGTTGCCAGACAGGAAGGAGAGATAGGCGGCTCCTTTTGTTCCATCGAAGGTCAGGAAAGCAAGATGCAATTGCCCAAGCTCTAAGGCGCTGGCGGCGGTTTGCGCGAGGAAAACTTCCATTTCGGGAGTGAGAAAAGCCACTTTGCTGGGGTCATTGCGCATCATGTTGATGAAGGCATGCATTTCTTCCTGCAGATCATACTCCGCGTTGACTATATACCAATCGGTTTCGTGGTAGCTGTCAGCGTTGCGCAGCTTGCGCCGGATCTCGTGGCGCTGTTTTTTGGAGATCGACGCGAGATAGTCCTCCCAGTCTGCTTTCATGGGGATGTAAGGAGAAGGCTGCAGAACCTCGCTGGTGTAAGGAACGCCTTTTTGCTCACAAAGTTCGCGCAGGATGGGCAGGCTGGGTGAGTCGTCCTGGAAGTTTGCCAGGTCGAGACTGCGTGAAAGCAATCCAGGCTCAGTTTTGATGAAATCGAGCATGCCAACGATGAAAGGTTGGAGTTCTGAATGCGGGCAGAGAAAATCGAGATAGTCCGAGACCTCGATCTGACCGATGAAGCGCAAGGCAGGAGGGTCTTCTGCTTTTTCCGAGTAGAAAAGAGGTGCGACGCCAAGCAATTGGCCATCTTGGCGGGCGATGATGAGCTGGAGCTGACTTATGTCAGTTGGCCACTCTCCCCCGCCAAGCGTTTGCCACCAGGTTTTTTGATACCAATACTCAAGGAATGGCAGCGGACGGTGCGTCCTGGCTGCGAGGGTTTGCCATTCAGCCTCCAGGCTTTGCCACTCAGCGAGATCGGTGATCAGTGAAAATTGCATGAGACCGATTATACCCTCTGGCACGAATTGTGTACTATTAGGGTTACGCAATATCAACGTTGATTGTAAAGGTGTGCTATGAAATTTGATCTGACCACTTACTCTTTCGAGAATCACCAGAAGCGCCTGTTGCTAACGGCTTCTGCCGGTAAAGGTGCCGCGCGTGGGCGTGAGGAAGACAGCCTGATCATCAAGATTTGGCCGTCTGAAGCGGTGAGCCTGAGCGATGAAGTGCTGGATCAGACGCTCAGCCAGCTCGCGGCAGCCTTCTTCAAGATGGGTGGTTCGGTCACGAATGCGATGCGCAGCCTGGCGGATGGCTTGAATAAGGCCTTTCTTTCCGGCAACAGCCAACTGCAGGATAGAGAGAGCTGGCAGACAGCTTCTTTGCTGGCGGGAGTCATCCACCATGAAACTTTGTTTATAGGGATCAACGGCAAGGCGGAAGCGCTCCTGGTCAAGAGCAACGGGGTGGAGCATTTCTTTGATGCAGATCTTGATCCAAGAGGAATTGGGCTGAGTTCAGTGGTGCGCCCACGCTTTTTCCAGGCAGCGGTGGCGGATGGAGATTTTGTGATGTTAGCCCAGGAAATCCCGGCGGAATTGTTGGCAACTGAAAGACTCAAGGCTCATATTCCCAGCCTGGGTGATTGCGTGCCGTTGTTGGGTGCGACGGAGGTGCTACGGCTGACCTATGGCGAAGGCTTGAACCTTAAAGCGCGCCTGGAAGCCAGGTCTGTACCTGAGGTCCAGGAGATTGAAGAAACTGTAGCGGAATCAGTTGAGCCTGAAGCGGCTGAGGAGCAGGATCTTGATTGGCCGGAAGAAGTGCCCGAAACACCAGAGCTCGAGGAAGAAAACGGCTCCCTGGCTGAAGATCTTTTTAGAAATGTGCCGATGCCATCCTTCTCAGCAGAGCCGGAAGCCGAGCTGAAACCACAACCGGAAGAAGTTGCGGCCCCTCATGTAGAACCACAACCAGAACCAACAATCATCCCGCAAGAGTTTGCGGAGCAGCCAGTGGCAGCGGAAGAGGAGCAGTCGGCTCCCATATTTGACGCGGATCAGTTTAAGACGGATGCGCTGCAAACCGTTGCCAGAGGGGCAAGCTTTTTGAAAGGTGTCGAGGATAAAACCGAGGCGATCATCCAGAAAAGCGAAGAAAAGAAACGGGAAGAAGGCAGGCCAGTAACTGAACTCTCTGCTCTGAGCAAATGGCTGATCGCTATCCTGGTGCCTTTGCTGTTGGTGGGGCTGAGTACCTTCATCTATTTTTCGCGTGGGCAGGGCAACGAATATAGCTACTTCCTGGCGCAGGCGGAAGCGTCCGCTAATAACGCAGTTTTGATGCAGACAGAGGACCTGAAGCGGGAAGCCTGGGGTCAGACCCTTGAATGGCTGGATAAAGCCGCGGCATATCAAAAATCAGATGAGGTAAACGCGCTCTATCTCAGGGCGAGGCTGGCTCTTGATGAACTCGATGGAGCAAAGAGACTGATCTACAAGCCGGCATTCGCGGCTGGTTTATTCCCTGACATGAGCGTCACCAACATCATTTCCCTTAACCGCGATCTCTACCTGCTGGACCAAAACAGTGGCGAGGTCAGGCACCTGACCCTCCAATCGCAAGGCTATTCCCTGGATGAAGCCTTTCGATGCGGTCCGGGCAGCTTTGGAGGGATTGAGGTTGGAAAATTGGTGGACATGCTGGCAATTCCGATCACTAATCCCGCCAAGGCACCGATTTTGGCAATTGACGCGGCTGGCAACCTTTTATATTGTGCGGTTAATTCGCGCCCGACAGCAACCAGTTTGCTGCCTCCCGATGGTGGATGGCAGCAACTGAAGAGCATTGCCTTCGACTCTGGAAGACTGCTCGTGCTGGATTCGGCTGCAAACGCGATCTGGATCTATCGCGGCTTCAGCTCAAACTTTGACCAGGTGCCAGTTTCTTACTTTGATGATATGCCAGTGAAACTGCAAGAGGCGATTGATCTGGCTGTGAGCGACGATGAGCTCTTCCTGCTGCATGCCGATGGACACAGTTCGCACTGCCTGGCTTCTCAGATCAGCGGTGCAATAAACTGTGAGGATCCCTATCCTTACCAGGATGTGCTCGGCGGAGGAGTGGGAGTGGATTTTGAGAGTCTAAAATTCAGCCAGGTGTCGTATTCACCTCCACCAGATCCTTCGATTTATTTCCTTGCCCCTGATGCGGCTGAGTTGTATCAATTTAGCCTGCGCTTAAATTTGAACCAGGTGCTGCGGTCAGGGCTGAATGATGGCAGTCTGCCAACTGGCAGGGCAACAGCCTTCGCAGTCGCCGCGAACCGTCAGGTGTTTCTCGCTTTTGGGAACGCGGTGTATTACGCGGTTTTGCCGTAACCAAAAACTCTAAATGAGCAGTCGTAAGTCAGGTTCCGGAGCCTGCCCCGTGTATTTTTACGGGGTTGAACCTGACATTGCGTGTGTTGGCTAATACGCACCGAAATTTATTCTTTGTAAAAAAGCATTGGTCGGTCAGGTTCTGCAGTTGAACCTGACATCACACGTGTTTGCATAAGCGAACCTAATCCTCTTCTTCGCAAAAATTAATAGTAGTTGTAATTCCATGTAGGGACGAAGCATCCTTTAACGAGTGTGTTTGATGAGAAGAGTAATTCTTTTGGGATGCTTCGCCCGTACACTCGAATTGATTTGGAAATAATTAAATTATGAAACCTTCGTCATTGTAAATACAGGATTCTTAGGCCATTTTGCCGTGCAAGAGCTGTTAGCATGCGGTTAATCCATACGGTAACCTGCTGGGCAAGCAAAGCGGGCTTTTGATGGTCCCCTTTGTTGATCTGCAAACGCGCAATGCCTTCCTGGACATAGCCTAAAGCTGCGAGCCGATCGGCTACGGAAAAAGAGATTTGGACAAGACTCCGGAAGACACGATTAGAGCCTGTCTTCCGAAAAGTTCCTGATAGAATTAGCGCATGAAACTGAGCAAAGTACTTGACCTGCGTGGGACAAAGATCGCTTACCTTATGCTGGCGATGGCTGGCAATGTTGCCATGGCACTGCTTTTCTTCAGCCTGGTCGACAGCTTGGTGGCGCGCTACGGGGATCTGGTGACCGGCCTGGACACAACCCTGATGCTGGGCATCTTCCTTGGATCCCTGACCGTTGCTTTCCTTGTGACCCTGATCGCGAAAGACCGGCGCGGTCTCACGTATGGGCTTTACGGGGGGTTGGCTGGCATGATCGTGATCGGGTTGATGACCTGGAAGAGCGGCTTGTTCTCAGCGCTGGTCAGCCTGATGGCAGTTTTTGGAGGTTTTAACGGCGGTTCGCTGGGGGAGATGTTCCTGCGCACTCGTAAACCGAAATAGCCGGATCCATTAAGCAGGCTTTGGCGCGGAACTGGTTGGCAGCCAGGGCATTTGCGTGCCCTCAATCCCCAGGTGTTCGGCAAGCGCGGCTTGCATGGCAGTGCGGTCATCCCAATGGTACTCTTCAGTCCCGAAGCACATCGATTGCTCATGACCCTTCCCACAGGCGATCACCAGGTCGCCAGGCTGGGCAAGGCTGAGCGCTTTACGCAGCGCGTCCCCACGGTCCGCAATGCGGAAAAAATTCACGCCTTCCACGCCGCCGGCTTTGATCGCCGATTGCGCCATTTCTTCCAGGATGCCCTCAAGCGGCTCCGTACGCGGATCTTCCGCGGTGAGGATGGTGATATCGGCGAGCTGGATTGAGACAGCGGGCATCATGCGGCGCTTCTCGCGGTCGCGCAGGCCGGCTGAGCCGTATACCGCAATAACCCGCCCGTTCGTCATGGCGCGGGCGGTGACCAAAGCGTTTTCGAGTCCATTTGGTGTGTGGGCAAAGTCCACAATGGCAGTGAAATCCTGCCCAAGATCAATGCGCTGCATGCGCCCGGGGATGCCTTCAAAACTTTCAAGGTCCTTCACGGCTTGCTCAAGGTCTACTCCAAGCGACGTGACTCCCGCGAGGGCGGCAAGGATGTTGGAAACGTTGTAAAAACCGGCGATGGGGCAGTACACCGGTAACCGCTTTTTTTCTGTGTGCAGGGTGAAACTCAGATCACTGGTGGTGCTGGTGATCTCATCCGCCCAAAAATGGGCTTGGTTAATCCGGCTGTAGGTCAGGAAACCGGGGGGCGACAGGCGCTTAAGCATGTCATAAGAGCGATCATCTTTGTTCAGCACAGCCAGCCGAAGGTTGCCAATTTGTTTGCGCGGGGTTTCCATGAGCATCTCGAATAACCTGCCCTTGGTCTGGAGGTAATTCTCGTAACTGCCGTGGTAGTCGAGGTGTTCGTGGGTGATGTTGGTTACAACCGCCAGGTCGTAATCGCAGGCGATCACTCGCCCTTGAGCAAGCCCGTGAGAGGTGGTCTCAAGCACGCAATGCGTCATACCGGCAGCCACCATCTGTGCCAGATAAGCCTGGACGTCAGGCGAGTCGGGCGTGGTCACGTGGAAGCCAGTATCTAGCGCCTGGTCCCCAATCAGCGCGTTAACGGTGCTGATCATACCAGCAGAAATGCCGGATTTAGTCAGCAGGTGATGGATCAGCATCGAGGTGGTGGTTTTGCCGTCGGTGCCTGTCACGCCGATCATGCGCAGTTTCCGCGCCGGAAAGCGCTGAAAACTCGCCGCCAGGTAAGCCAGGGCGAAGCGCAGGTCTCCCTGCAGGCGAAGGTAAGGGATGGTAA
>DDWY01000005.1:0-2829 GCA_002347705.1 Anaerolineaceae bacterium UBA2274
GCGGGACCTCCTCAAAATCGTCAAAATTGGTCCACGGCGGCTTCCGGTACCTGCGTAGCGGGCATTACGATGTCACGTTCGAGTCTGTGCGGCAGCGTGAAGTGCTGCTGAGGCAGGCGAAGGAGCTGGTGACACCGCTCGGATTTATCCTTCCTCATGATGCCGGCGCCAGGCAAAGGCACTCGTTTAGGGCAGGTGTAGTCATTTATGACCTGATGGCTCCAAAGTGGCAGCACCGGCATTTCAACCTCAAACAGCTGCGTGAGGTTATCCCAATCCTCAAGCCCAAGGGAATGGCAGGCGCTTACCTATACCAGGACGCACTCCTGGATGACAGCCGCATGGTTTTGCGCCTGATCCAGGAGGCTCAAGATCAGGGTGGCGCGGCTTTGAATTATGCCAGAGTGGTGCAGCTCCTTAGAATGAAAGACGGTCATGTCTGCGGTGTGGCAGTGGAAGACCAATCCGGAGCGCAAATGGGCACGCTTGAGCTGAAAGCCAAAGCGGTCATCAATGCCACCGGACCCTGGACAGACAAACTGCGTGAGCAGCTCGGCAGGCAGGGAAGGGTGAGACCCTTGCGGGGTTCCCATCTGGTGTTCAGCTTTGACGATCTGCCCATCCCCTATGCCGTGACCCTGATGCACCCGAAAGACCGTCGGGCAATGTTTGCCATCCCTTGGGAAGGTCGAACCATCTTTGGCACAACCGATCTGGATCACCCATTTCCATTAAGCCAGGAGCCTTACTGCACGAATGAAGAAATTACCTATATGCTCGAGGCTGTCAATGCAATATTTCCGGATGCCAGGATAAGCGAAGACTCAATTATCTCTTCGTTCGCAGGATTGCGGCCGATCGTTCGGGGCGAGGCAAATAACCCATCCGCCGAGTCCCGCGCCCACCTGGTGCTGGAAGAAGATGGTCTGGTGACAATTACCGGCGGAAAACTGACCATCTTTGAACTCATGGCAGAGGGCGCGCTCAAAGCTGCTATGCCTCAGATCGGTGGCGAGTTGAAACGCATCAAGCACTGGTTCGACCCCATTCCAACCAGTTTGCCTGACGAAGAGCTTCCCGCAGATAACTTCCGTTACCTTGCCGGGCGTTATGGGCAGGCTCTGCCAAGCTTGGTGAGCATGTCGGACCCGGAACAACTCAAGCCAATTGAAGGTCTTAACACTCACTGGGCTGAGTTAGCTTTCAATGCCCGTTATGGCATGGTGGAGCATCTTGATGACTTATTATTACGCCGCACTCGATTGGGTATGTTGTTGCCAGATGCAGGCATGACCGTGATCGACCAGGTAAAAGCAGTAACCCAGGGCGAGTTGCCCTGGACTGATGAGCAATGGCAGAGCGAAATCTCCCGTTACCAGGAGATTTACCGCCAGGCTTACAGCCCGAAACCGGAAAGTTTTGTGAAACAGGAGAAATAATGGCAAAAAAAGGAAAATTTGTCCCTGCCTGGTATGAAGATCCAGCTCCGGAAGGAAGCTGGCGCTCGATCTTCAAATGGGGCGATCCAGCGGCTTACAAGCACCCTAATAGCGGTCTGACCAAGTTGATCATGGACCGCTTTGGCTTGACTGAAGAAACGCTCTCCAAGCCTGGTGATTTTGGTCTCGAACAGGTGCCTGACGAAGTCCCGGTTTCGTTGGCTGCGGAGCATATTACGTTCCTGGCGCGGACTTGCGGGCAGGAAAACCTGAAAACTGACACCTACACCAGGATCAAGCGCTCTTATGGGCAGGGCATGATCGATGCCTTGCGTTTGAGGCGGAAAATCGTCGAAAACATTGCAGATGTTGTGGTTGCGCCGCGTTCCCAGGCTGAGATTGAAGCGATCGTCGTCTATGCCAACGAGCATCTCATTCCGATTTACGTCTTTGGTGGTGGCTCCACAGTAACCCGCGGCTATGAAGCCACCAAAGGCGGCATCTGCATCGATATGTCCGTGCACATGCACCGGCTCATAAAGCTGAACGAGATTGACCAGACGGTCACGGTCGAAGCGGGCATGTGGGGACCCCAACTGGAAGATTTGCTGCAAAACGCAGTCGAAAAACTGGGTGCCAAGCGAAATTACACAGTCGGGCACTTCCCGCAATCCTTCGAATATTCCAGCGTTGGCGGGTGGGTGGTCACGCGCGGCGCGGGGCAAAACTCCACCTATTACGGCAAGATCGAAGACATCGTGATCGACCAGGAGTATGTCACGCCGCGGGGTATCTTCAAGACCTGCCCTCATCCCCGGGCTGCCACCGGACCGGATTTTGACCAGGTGATGATGGGCGGGGAAGGCAGCTTCGGAATCCTCACGAATGTCACACTGCGTATCTGGCACTGGCAGCCAGAGAATCGGAAACGCTTCAGTTACATGTTCCACAATTGGGAAGACGCCCAGGCTGCCAGCCGGGAAGTGATGCAGGGAGAATTTGGCTACCCTTCCGTTTTTCGCATCTCAGACCCCGAAGAAACCGATATCATGATGAAGCAATATCACATCGAAGGTAGCATTGCAGACACTGTCTTACAAAAACTTGGCTTCAAACCCATGGAAAAATGCCTGATGCTTGGTTTCACGGATGGCGAGAAAGCCTTTTGTCGCAACATTAACCGCAAGATGCGGCGGATTTTCCGAAAATATGGAGCTTTCGAGCTCAGCTTTGCCGGCGTGACGAAAACCTGGGAGAAAGGGCGTTTTACTGACCCATATTTACGAGAAGACCTGCAGGATTACGGCGTTCTGATCGACACATTGGAATGTGGTGTGACCTGGTCGCAGATGCCGAAGGTGCATGAAGACGTCAGGGTATTCGTCAAGTC
>DDWY01000005.1:2850-5827 GCA_002347705.1 Anaerolineaceae bacterium UBA2274
ATTGCCAAAATTGACAGCATTCGCGAATATCTTGACCTGCAATATGGGATACTTGAGGCAATTGCAAAATCGGGAGCAGCCATCAGCCATCATCATGGCGTTGGTAAGGCAACTGCCCCCTGGCTGGAAGACCAGATTGGCAAGGATCAGATGGACGTGATCCGCTTGCTCAAGAAACACTTCGACCCTAACAATATTATGAACCCTGGTGGTACACTGGGATTGGATATGAGCCCGGCTCAAAGAGAAAAACGTTGGGGCAAGGATTTGGAGGCGTAAATGGCAAAAGAACAGTTGTTGGCTATCGATGTTGGCACGCAATCGACCCGCGCGTTGATTTTTGACTTGCAGGGTAACCTGCTCTTTAAAGCGCAAATCCCATTGCCTGCTTATAGTGCACCCAAACCAGGCTGGGCAGAGCTTGACCCGGGGCTTTTTTGGGAGAGCTTGTGCCAGGCGTGCCAGCAACTTTGGGCGACACCAGGCGTGGACAAGGAGCAGATCGCGGGGGTGGCAATCACAACCCAACGGGATGTGCTGATCAACCTCGACGAGAACGGTAAGCCTCTCAGACCCGCCATTCACTGGTCAGACCAACGGCGTGCCGCTGGCTTGCCAAATGTGGGTGGTATTTGGGGAGTGCTTTTTACTCTCTCAGGCACGATGGACACCATCCGCTATCTGCAATCGGAAGCCAAAACTAATTGGATCCGCATGCACCAACCTGAAATCTGGAGCAAAACTGCCAGGATCGTGCTGCTCTCCGGTTATCTTACCCACCGCATGACAGGCAACCTGGTTGACTCGACTGGCTGCCAGGTGGCGCGTTTACCCTTCGATTATAAAAAACATGCCTGGGCTGGCAAGTTTGACTGGAAATGGAAAGCCGTTCCGGTGGAACCGGAAATGTTGGTTGACCTGGTTCCCCCGACAGGATTATTGGGCGAAGTTACCAGCCAGGCATCGCAAGAAACTGGCATTCCGGCGGGCTTGCCGTTGATTGCAGCAGCAGCTGATAAGGCTTGCGAAGTGCTCGGCACAGGCACCCTGGCATCCAACATCTGCTGCCTTTCCTATGGTACAGCTGCAACCATCAACACCATCCACCAGCGCTACATCGAAGTCATCCCCCTGATCCCGCCCTATCCAGCGGCGGTACCAGGCTCCTATTCCCTTGAAATCCAGCTTTTCAGAGGCTATTGGATGGTCTCCTGGTTCTTGCGGGAATTCGGTCATAACGAACAGCGACTGGCAAAAGATCGTGGAGTCATCCCGGAAGAATTGTTCGACGATCTGATTAATTCCGTGCCCGCCGGGTCCATGGGACTGACACTGCAGCCTTATTGGGCGCCGGGTTTGAAATCACCCGGTCCTGACGCCAAGGGAGCTATTATTGGCTTTGGGGGCGTGCATACACGAGCGCACATCTATCGCGCAATTTTGGAAGGTCTGGCTTATGCGCTGCGGGAAGGCGCGGAGCGCACCAGCAAGCGCAGCGGCGTGCCGATCACTGAGGTGCGCGTAGCCGGCGGAGGTTCCCAGAGCGACGCTGCCGCGCAATTGACCGCTGATATCTTTGGCATGCCGGTCAGCCGTCCGCATGTCTACGAAGCCAGCGGACTGGGAGCCGCGATGGATCTGGCTGTGGGTTTGAAGCTGCAGCCGTCGTTTGAAAGCGCGGTGGCAAATATGACGCGCATCAGCCGCACGTTTGAACCAATCCCTGAGAACCACAAGCTCTATGATGATCTTTATAAGCGGGTGTACTTAAAAATGTACGACCGGCTTGCGCCTTTATACAAGGAAATTCAGGACATCACAGGTTATCCTGCCAAAGACTAAAGCGCCAGGGATGGGTGTGATTCGAGCAGGATATCCTGGGTCTTGCTGAAAGATGACCTGCTCGAGTAAGATTGAATCGTATGAATTACATTGCACACAGCTCTCCGGCATGGAGCAAATTTCTTGTCACGTCCACCCAAGTGTTGGGCGATCTTCAGTTTTCTGCGCGCAAGACCAAGGCTAAAAAGCACGCTTCGAAAGCAGCAAAGAAATCCACAGGTAAACAGAAGAAAATCCGGCAGGGTTCTGATTTCAAAAGCGAGTTTTGGAATTACTGCCTGATAATTTTTGGTAGCCTGCTCTACGCGGCGACGATCAACATGCTGGTGATCCCTGCTGGGCTTTACATTGGCAACCTGACGGGTATCGCCAGGATCATTCTGGAGCTGCTTCAAAAGGTAATCCCTGGCATAGGATCACTGACTGGTGTGATCCTTTTCGGATTAAATCTGCCTCTCCTGCTTATTTCGTATAAGGCGGTCAACCAGAAGTTCATGCTCAAGACGATAATCTCGATTGCGGTGATGACCATTGCGATGTCACTCATCCCAATAAGGCCGTTGATCCCGGAGTTGGATGACTTGCTGACAGTATGCCTGGTGGGGGGAACCCTGGCAGGCTTTGGGGCTGGCTTGTGCTTGAGGGCTGGAGGCTCGTCTGGCGGAACGGATATTTTAGGGGTGTATATCAGCCTGAAGCACAATACTTTCAGCGTTGGCAGGGTGGGCTTGCTCATTAGCCTGATTGTTTATGCTTATGCCCTTTTTGCCAATCCGCCGCTCATCATGGTCTACTCGGTGATATTTACGCTTATTTATGCCTTCATGATGGACCGCACCCACTATCAGAATGTAAAAATCAATGTGATGGTCATCACGAGCAGTCGTGAAATTCTGCCTTTTATCACGCAGGAGATCCAGCGCGGTGCCACTTATTGGGACGGCAAAGGCGCCTACACGGACTCGGATTTTGTGGTGATCAACACGGTCGTGTCAAAGTATGAACTGATCCGTCTCCGGCGGGGTGTGCTGGATTTAGACCCGAAAGCATTTTTTATTGAGAACAACGCGGTCAATGTGACCGGCTACTTCCCCTCGCATTTCTTTTAGCAGTTGTCTTTTGCTATTGGGTCGAC
>DDWY01000075.1 GCA_002347705.1 Anaerolineaceae bacterium UBA2274
GGCCGTACGGCAAGCTCTAATTTGTCATTGCGAGGAACGAAGCAATCTAAACTCTCAACCTCATGGACCGTAATTGGTTTACAACCATACCGATACCAATTTTGCTTAGCGATTAGCAAACGTGATTTTGCTTCCTCCGGCGTTCAAGTCTATGAATAGTTTAGATTGCTTCACAAAAGAGGTTCGCAATACCCAAAGGGCACGATGTGACAGATTAAAGATCTTTTTTCGTTGTAGCAGCAGGTCTATTCCTTTGTAAAAACACATTATCCTTTTCTGTCAAAGCGACAGCTTGCCTACAGAGTATGGTCTTGAATTTGATCTTAGTGTCCTTAAGCACAGCTTTGTCCTCGTTGAAATCACTATTCTTCGTCAAAATGGGAAACTCGGGGGGTGGGTTGGCTTTCAAATGCGTGAGTAATTCCAATTTCTGCTAACGCCAACCCACCCTACGTATCTATTTACTCCAGTCGATCACCACGCAGTGGTAAAGATCGGGTTCAAACATCAAGCCGTGGTAGGCTCTTTCCGCCTCTTCAGGCGCGATCACATGGCTGATCAGCCACGAAACCGGCAATTCACGGCTCAGGATCATGCCGCAAACGGTCTCAAAGTTGCGCGCGACATTCATGCGCATACCTTCGCTCTCAAACACCGGCTCCAGGCTGTTGAATGCCCCGGTCACACGCAGCATGCGCATGTGGATGGCATTCAGCATGGGGGTCACGTCCAGGGTGCAGGAGGCACGCGGAGTGCCGAGCAGTGCCACCTGCCCATATTTCTTGCAGGCTAAAATTGCCGTCTCGATAGCCCTTGCCGTGCCTGTCACGTCCACAGCCGCGTCCAGCCCGCCAAAGCGCGCCTGGATTTGCGCTAGCTGCTCTTCTGCCGGGCAATCCACTATGTGTGAAATCCCCATTTGCTGCGCCTGGGCACAGCGCTCCACCACCGGGTCAATTGCCACCACTTCTGCCCCCAGTTTCTTGAGCATCAATGCCGCCAGCAGCCCGATCATTCCCATGCCAAACACCCCAATGCGGTCCCCCAGGCACACTTCCACGCTGTTGATGCCGCTAATAGCGACCAATGCCAGGGTGATCAAGGTGCCTTCCTGCGCGCCAATACCCTCCGGCAGTTTAAAGATCATCGGTCCCTGGGTGCAAGTTCCGCGGGAGAAGCGGCAGACCGAAGCGTGGGGTCCGGTGTAGAACACACGATCGCCTGCTTCCAAATCCGTCAACCCCTCACCCTTCTCCAGCACTTTTCCCACCGCCGAATAGCCCGGGCGCACCGGGAAACTGAAACCTTTTTTGATCTCAAAAACGCGCGAGAGTTCTGTGCCGGCGCTGATCATGCTGGCTTCCGCCTGAATAATGGCTTCATTGGGCTGCAGATTACTGGTGTCGAGCTCTTCCACAACGACTTCCGCCCGTCCCTTGGCAGGAATGATAACGGTTCTGGTTAACATCTTATGCCTCCCCAAAGACCTGGCGCAAATGTCCGTTGTGCTTCTCCAGTTCAGCGCGCGCCTGCTCCACCGGCAGCCCAGTCTTTATGATGACTGCCGCCAGTTTCACGCTCCCGTTTGCAGACGCCAGGGCTTCCGCCAGTTGTTCTGTTTCAACCGCGGGGAAGATTTCCCGCAGTATGTTCAGGCAGCGTGCATGCAATTTCTCATTGGTTGCTTTAACGTCCACCATCAGGTTGCTGTAGGTTTTGCCCTGTTGGATCATCGTTGCCGTCGACAGCAGGTTCAGCACCATTTTTTGAGCTGTACCAGCCTTCAGGCGGGTGGAGCCTGAGAGGGCTTCTGGACCGGTTTCGACTTCGATGGCCACATCCGCGTGCCTGCCGATTTCGCTGTGCTTGTTATTCGCGACGCTGATCGTTCCCGCGCCAACGCTCCTGGCGTAGTCCAGCCCGCCAATCACGTAGGGCGTGCGACCGCTGGCAGCAATGCCGCAGACGATATCGTTCTGGTATAACCCAAGGTTTTTTAGCTGTTCCGCTGCGGCAAGAGGGTCATCCTCAACGTGCTCCACTGCCCCGCTGATGGCTCTCTCGCCGCCAGCAATCAGCCCAACAACGCCTTCAGGCGGCATCGAGAAGGTCGGCGGTATTTCAGAAGCATCCATCACACCGAGCCTGCCGCTGGTGCCCGCACCGATATAGATCAGGCGTCCGCCGCGCTGCATGCGCCTGGTGATGAGCTCTACGGCTTCCGCGATCTGCTCGGACTGTTCTTCCACCGCATCCGCCAGCACCCTGTTCTGGTCGTTCAGCATCCGCACCATGTCCAGCGTGGGCAGTAGATCGATATTCAGTGTCGCTGGGTTGCGTTGTTCGGTTGTTAACTTCTTTATCTCAGAGGGTTGAACTGCCATTTTTCTCCTTTACAGGTCAAATAAACGTTTAATCGCCAGGGCTACGCCATCATCATGGATACTTTCAGTCACTTCGTCTGCCTCAGCCTTTACATTTGCATGAGCATTGCCCATCGCCACGGCATAACCAGCAATTTTCATCGCCGGCACATCGTTACCGCTATCACCAAAGAAGATCACGTTTTCGGGGTTCAGGCCGTAATGCTCGCAAACATGCATTAATCCTGAGGCTTTTGTGACGCCGCCTTTTGTCACCTCGATGGTCTGATAATCAGTGACAGCAGCTTCGAAGCCAAAGTTGTGCCGCACCATCCTGACCGCGGCAGGCACATCTTCCTCTTTTGCCATCCTGAAACCAAACTTCGCCACTGGTTTCATCGTGTTCTCAACATGTTCAAGGTCGTCAAGGACTGTATAAACCCTGCGGTACTCCCGTTCAGATTTTGCGCGCTCTGCTTCATTAGGCTGCAGATCCAGCAAGCGCTCAAGATTTTCCTTCATCAGGTAACCAGAACCATCGTGAAAAGAAACATGGAAAGAATTCGTGATAGTGGGCAACCAGCGCAGGAAACTCAAGGCTGTTTCAACATCAAAACCGTCAAAATTAAAAAGTTCTTTACTGCGGATATTGCCAATCATCGTACCGTTGGAACCGATCGCAATCTGGAAGCTGGGGATGTCCAGTACCGCCGGGGGCAAGGTAAATATATGGCGACCGGTCGCAACAATAGTTCTCACACCGCTTTGAGCCAGGCGCGTGATCGCAGCTTTGGTAAGCTCGGTGATAGTACTTTTGGTCAGAATGGTTCCATCGAGGTCAAAAGCGGCTAATCGAATATTCTCTTTATGGAACTCTCTTTTCAAAACAAATCCTTTCGATGATTCCTACTGCTTAGGCCCGAGGCTCTTGACAATGCCCTTGTACTTGTTGATCAGTGCCATGTTGCGTTCGTGTCCATTGGGAACGTTACCTGAGGTCAGGAGTTCGAGCTCGTAGCCTTCTTCCTCCGCCAGCTCTACCATCATGGCAGTCAGAGTATGCACAATTGCCGCACCCGCAATTGTGGATGTGGGCGCGATCTTGATCCCCGAAGCCACTTCCACGCAGGCATCGCCCAATACGCCAAAATTGTCGAGCACGATGTCGCAAATCTCGTACAGTTTCAGCCCCGAATGATGGCGGCTTTGCAGTGGTCGGGAATGATTAAGATTGGTCAGAGCCACGGTCAGCGCGCCGCGTTCTTTGGCACCCATGGCCATCTCAATCGTCAGCGGATTGATGCCGCTGTTCGAGAACACAATGACCACATCTTTTGCACCGACTTTGAATTCTTCCAGCAGCGGCTCAGTATGACCTTCGCTGCGTTCAAAGGCGGATGAAGCTGTGGCATCTTTGTGAAGCATCAGTTCTTCGGTCAGGATCGGATTTACAGGCGCCATGCCGCCAGCGCGATAAAACATCTCGAGTGCCAGCAAATGCCCATGACCAGTGCCGAACGTGAAGATCAAGCCTCCCTGCCTGACGCGCGCCAGAATCGCGGCTGCAGCTTCGCGCAGTACCTCTTCGTTCTGCCTGATTTTTTCGAGTATTTCGCCCAGGTTTTCCAGGTACTCATTTGCGTATTTCATTTTTATGCCATTCCTCCTGCCATCAAACGCGCCAGGTCATCCGTGATTTCTTCCGACGCGCCTTTGGGCATGGGTGACATAATGCTTTCGTAGGTCTTGCCGTATTCGCCTTCGTCGGCAAGATAACCGCCATAATCATCGGCATAGCCCCAGATGAGCGGAAGTTTTGCTTTGCTGGCGGCCTTGATCTGCATGCCAAAGCGCGAGAACAATTCACCGGGTTGTTTGCAGATTTCAACATCTCCCAGGCGGATAATTGCCGCGTCAAAATTGGCGGTTATTTCTTCTTTCTTCAACTTCATGTCAATAGCATAGACTGAAGAAAGCAAGATTTTATGCTTGTCGTAATTTTCTTCAGTTGCCATTTGCTGCTTGATTTGCTCCTGCAGGTTCTTGAGGGCTTCTTTATCCACTGGATAACTCGTTTCCCAGTGATAGGCTTCGACCACTGGCTTTTTCAAGTTGAGCGGTTCAAGTTCCTGGCTGGCAAAAAGCTGCGCCAGGATGCCTTCACCAGTGCGAGCCAATTCCTCTGCGCCGTGACCCTGACGATAGTTGCGGTTGCTCATGTCCCCGGAAGCGCCTTGCATCATCAGTGGATACACTCCCAACCTTTCTTTGACACCCCGGCTAATGTACCCCAGCAAGTCACTGCTGATCTGCAGGTTCTGGGCGCCCAGCACAGTCGGGTGGCAGGAGATATTTACAATTGCCGCCAGATCATCCTCTTCGTCTTTAAAGACAACCAGAGTGACGTCTTTATCCTCAGGTTTGCCAATCCCATTGCGATTGCCGTACAAACCTTCAATTTTGACGGTGCGATACCAGGCTTCAACTTCTTTTAGCTCAGATTCAAAGCAATCAGCGATGGTGGCATAAATCTTTTCTTTGAGGAAATCCTGATACCGCAGCCAGAAGCCATCATCACTTTCCTCATCAAACATCGGCAATCGATCGGAACGTATTTCCGGTCCGGCGTGGGTGTGAGTGGTGGCGATGGTGACCATTTCCGGCTGGATGTCATAGTTTTGCTGCAGCTTCCGTTTGACTTCTGCAACAATTTCAGGCGTGATCATCAAGATTTCCACATCGCAGAACACAATGGGAGCACCTTCGACCTCCAACAGCAGCGCGGTGCACTTCAATTCATCCAGAACCCCCTCAGATTTCTGCCTGCGCATGCCATATCCGCCCATGAAGCAGGGCTCCTGCGGGGTTACATAACGGGTGGAGGTTGCTGCCTTAATCATGCTGACCTCAATAAGTGTTTCAACATCTTTTGGTTAAAAATCTGATCGCCTTCACTGGCACGTTCAAAGACTCTGCGCCCCTCTACGTAAGTTTCAAGTGCTTTATAATCATCGCTGATCACCACAAAATCAGCATCTTTGCCAACTCTCAGTGATCCCTTTTTGTCACCAAAGCCGTATTTGCGGGCAGGCACAAGCGTTGCCATCCTGAGGGCGTCTTCAATCTCAAGCCCGATGTTTTCCACCAAGTTCCAGATGCCGTAGAGCACCGGCTTACTGCTCCCGCGCAGTCGCCCGCCCGGTTCGCGCACGAAGCCCAAATCATCCACGATCACTTCGGCTGAGTGCCCCAGAAAACCTTGATAGGTTCCACTTGGCGCGCCGGAATAACCGGTGCAATCGGAGATCAGCATGAGTTTTTCATGGGATTTAGCACGCATGACGATCTCGATCATTGGGTTCGAAACGTGCAGACCATCGCAGATCAGTTCACAAGAAACCCGCTCATCTAGCAGCGATGCCCCCAACCCACCCACATCACGATGGTGAATGCCGGTCATCACATTGCACAAATGGGTCGCCACGGTGATGCCTTGGTCAAACGCAGCAAAAGCCTGGCTCGAATTGCAGTCCGAGTGGGTAAAAGCCGCGATGACCCCATTTTCGGTCAGGAGCTTGATCAGTTCGTAAGACTGGGGCAGCTCTGGTGCCAGCCCCATCAGCCGTAGATGCCCATCCCCAGCCTCGATTGCCTGGCGCACAAAGTCCAGGTTGATCGTGGGAGTTTTCGGACGGATGCCTTTCTCACCGACCCTGTTCAAATAAGGTCCCTCAAAGTGTACGCCTGCCACATTCGCGCCATTTTGCGGCTTGCCAACCCGATCCGCTGTTTTCTTCAGCACATCCAGCGCGCCTTCGCCATCACCGGTGGCGCTGAAAAGTGTTGGCAGCACCAAAGTCACACCCTCGCTCGCCACCCCTTTTAAAAAGCCATCCAGTTGGGTTTCAATATCGCCGCCTTCGCCTTCTTCCCACATGGTGTAGCCCTGGGTGCCGTGAATATGCGTATCGAATATGCCGGGAATAACGCGCAGATCGCCAAAATTTGTCGCGTCTTCTTTTTCACCTTTCCCAAGTTGAATGATCTTCCCATTTTCAATGCGCATCCAGCCGTCCAACAGACCATCTTCGGTGTAAATCCGGGTTGATCTAATCAACATATTACTTTTCTCCTTCGAAATAAACCCCGCCGTCCTTACGCGCTTTCTCAAGCCACTTCATGGCGCGGCAAGTCATCTCCAACAAGTCATCTCGTTTGGTAAGGTCGTTAGTCCGGTACATTTCAGCAAATTCCCGCATTTCATAGACCAGCACGTTATCATCCGCCTGCAAATTGAAGGTTTCTTCACCCTCCTGTGTGACCACCGTAACTGATATACAGCGGCTGCTTTCCTTGGGGACCTTGATGTAGCCTTTTTCGCCCTGGATTTGGACCATATTCTCGCTGCGGCTGTCCTTTGCCCCCACGGCTTCCGCCACGAAACCCGGATAGGTCATCATCAGCACACCGGATGTGTCGATGCCATTTTCGGCAAGATTGGCAAAATAGCGAATGTCTTCAGGCTCGCCAAACAGGTCAAGCATGAAGCGCAGATTATAGTAGTTGATATCCATCAACGCACCGCCGGCAAAGGCAGGATTGAATACGTTTGGATTCTTACCTTCCAAATAGGCTTTGTGTTTGCTGGAGTACTGTGAAAAGTTGAGCTGCACCAACCGGACTGGAGCGATTTTATCCAGATGGTCGCGCAGCAGCTGGAAGTTGGGCAGATGTGGAACGGTGATAGCCTCCACCAGGAACAGACCTTTTTCCTGGGCCAGATTGCGCAGAGTCTCACACTCCGCGTGAGTCGAAACAAAAGGTTTTTCGCAAATCACCCCTTTGCCAGCCTTCAGGGCATCAAGCGTCCACTGGAAATGCAGGGAATTGGGTGAGGCGACATAAACAACATCAAACTCAGGATCATTCAAAAAAGCTTCCCGGTCGGTATGCCATTTGGTCAGGTTGTGCTTAGCCGCAAAAGCCTGCGCGGTTTCTTCACTGCGCGAGTAGATAGCAACCACTTCCGCATTGTCGGTCCTGCTTACCGCGTCAAAAAAACCGTCAACGATAAACCCGGTGCCTACTGTTCCAATCCTCATCATCTTATCCTTCCTTGCTTTTCTTTTCTTCCACCGCCTGGCGCTGCTCAGCCAGGGAGTCTTTCATGCTTCGAATAACCATACCCTTGTTGTAATAGGCGTCCAGGTATCTTATGGTCGCATTCGCTTCAATTTTGCGCACCACGGGCATCAGCTCAGGCAGTTGGCTGATGAGCACATTTGGCACCACAAAGATCTGGGGTGGCTTTTCGGGGTCATAGGTTACGAAAACTGAGCCGTTGGGAATTTGTTGGGTATCCACGTTCATCTTTTCCCAAAATTTGACGTCTTTCAGGGTTTGGAGGTCAGGAGTTACCAAATCTGCCACGAATTCATACAGCCAGAAGTTGGTAAAAGCACTGTCGCGCATGCGCATCACACGCTCTGAGCGTTTGATGTTTGCCAATGCCACCTTTCCATCTTTTGCCATGCGGGTGATGACGCGCTTGTCCCAACCCTCTTCCATCCATCTGAAAAAGAGCATCAGCACGATAGCAATAACAACAAACAGAATTAAGTAAGTTGTCTTGAATTCGGGGAAGCGGTTGTAAACAAATATGTATCCCCCGGCAAGCGCTAAGATGACCACGGTCAGTACAGCAAGTAAACTGTTGATAATTTTGGCGATTTTTAATTGCATAGCAGGTTTTCCTATTCACTTATTGCATTTATAAATAGTGGTCACCCCGAATTATCGAAGTGACCACCGTTGTTTTCGTATTTAAACGGGCATTCGTTCGAATGCTGCCAACAAAGCCTAAAGGCCGGCTTTTTCCAGCAATTCGAGAAAGTCCTGAGGTTGATAAGTGGAGACGGTTTGGGTCATCAGTTTGCCGCCTCGCAGTTCAGCGATCTTGCGATACACTTCCGCGTCTTCTTTAGTCGCGGCGATCGATTTCTTCTCAACCATTACATACTTGGTCCCGGCAATTGGGGCGGCATTCCCCACATTGACTTCGCCAACTTCAAGCCCACTTTCAAGGATGCGCAGAGCATCAGTAGGGAACTTGGCAATCACAAAGAGTGACATATCCGGGTGCTCTTGTACGTGTTTTTGAAGCTCTTCATGCGACAGCACCAGAACTTTTGCGTCTCTTGCGGCAAGGGGCAGCGCCATCTTTTGAATGCGGTCTTTAGCCACGTCATCGTTTACAACAACAATGGCGTCCGCGTTAATGCGTCGCATCCATGTAACGGCGACTTGTCCGTGGATTAAACGGTTGTCAATGCGAAGATGCTTAATCATGTTTTTTCTCTCTCTAATTCATCCCTTAAATATTCTGGTGGCGGAGAAGGGATTTTCTCCGCCACCAATAATTGTACTAAATTTTAGCCCATCACACCAAGCGCGCCCAGTACAAAGGCAACCACCGCAACGATCAAAATAACGCGTACGGGAGAGACTTTCTTCTTGAGCAGCCAATAGCAGAATCCGACAAAGACGATCGGTAGCAGTTTCGGCAGAATCCCATCAAGGGTGTCCTGCAGAGCGACTGTCTTCACTACTTCCAGGCCAGTTTCCGGATCGGTCAAAGCCCGCTGGTAGGTATATTTCAGACTCAAGCCAATCATGCTTGGCACAAAGCCACCGACCACGGTCAAACCGAGGATCTGGGCAGCCCTTCGCAGGGTGTTGAAGTCAGTGTTGCCCTCGATGTCCTCGAGGATGGCAACAGAGCGTTTGTAACCCCATTTGAAGAGCGGCCATCTTGCCAGGAAGAGCGCAAGCAGTGGGAGAATAATCACGGGAAGGGAAAGGTAGCTGCCTTCAGCTGCCAATCCGGCGGCAATGATGTAGGCAATCGGTTTCACCAACACAGCCTGGATTGTGTCACCAATACCCGCCAGCGGTCCCATCAGGGCGACCTTGATGCTGTCGGACATGTCAGGTTCGTAGCTTTCTTCAAGGGCAGTTGCTACACCCATAATCACAGCCGAGCCACCGGGATGGCAGTTATAGAACTGCATGTGGCGTTCGAGGTTTTCACAAACCTCATCGTTGTTATCATAGAGCTCCTGCAAAACCGGAACCATGGCATACGCGAAGCCAGAGGCTTGCATACGTTCGTAGTTCCAGCACCACTGCAGTGCCCAGTTGTGTCGTTTGGCGGCTTTCTTTAAAGCCTGTTCAGAGAGTTTAGCGTTTGTGCGTGCCATCTTATGCCTCCTGCTTTTCCATAAAGACGGTGAAGAGATAGCCGAGGGCAATACCGATGATGGCCAAGCCGAGCGTGGGAACGCCCATAAAGGCATAGAGAGCATAGCCAAGCAACATAAATGGCCAGAAATTCTTGATGTCCATGTATGAAAGCAGCAATGCAAAACCGACCGCCGGGAGAGCCTTTCCAATTACTGCCAGACCATTTTTGATCCAGGCATAATTGGCGATAAAGTCGGCAATCACCTGATAATTGTCAATGAGCAGCATACCGATGAACACGGGGATAAAGCGGCTCCAGAACCAACCCTGGGTGCCAAGCAGATGCCAGCGTTCGAAGGATTTGATGTCTCTGTTGGCAAGGGCTCTGTCACCACCGTGCTGGAAGACGGTCGTAACACCGCGGCCAAGGATGTCGAACCAGGACATGAGCAGGGCAACAACGGTACCAATAACGATACCCTGGTTGATGTCACCACTCTGTTTGGCAACAACCACGCCAAACATGGCACCTACGTTATAGTCAGGCGTTGTCGCGCCTCCATAGGTATAGAAGCCGATATCATAGAGGGCGCAAATGGCACCAACCTCCAGACCCAGGTTCACATCGCCGACCAGAATACCGGTCACGACGCCAAAAATGAGCGGATTATAAATGCCGCCCATGGCCAATGACGCAAACACAATCATCAAGCCAGTGAAGAGTGCTAAAAATAAAGCAAGTAGAAACGTACTCATTTAGGTCAAACTCCTTTCATTTTTTTTGGAGGTTTCCCTCCTGATAAACTACATATGATAGATCCTGTCAAAGTACTTCGTAAGCAATGCGTCGTTATATTCTTCACCTCCATCTATGTTTTGAGACTTAAAGAACGGCGGTGTGATGCCCTTTGCAAGCAGCATCTTCGCCGATTCAAGCACAACAGCCTGCAGCGCAACCGCAGTGACAATGGAGGACATGCCGCAAATAGCGGTGTCGAGCCCTTCAAGTTGAATGCTGGCATCGCCATCAGGAACCTGATTGTCGATGACTACATCTGCCACCTCAAATAAACGTTTGCCAGACTGATGCTTTGAACTAAGTTTGGAACTTGCGCTGACTGATGTGAGGGCAACTACTTTTGCGCCCCTTTCCCGCGCCTGTAGGGCGATCTCAATTGGCAGGGGATTGCGACCCGAGTTGGAAATGATGAAAACCACGTCCTCCTTCAGGATCTCAACCTTCTTCATGAGAATTTCGCCAACACCCTGGATGGCTTCATAGGAACCGCCAGCAGGATCTTTGATGACTTTGGAGGGCACGTATCCACCGGCACGACCACACAGCTCAATTGCTCCAGCGTAAGAATGCCCGGAACCAAAAGCCTGCAGGATGCCGCCTTGTTCGAAGGTGTCTGCCACGCAGCGTGCAGCCGCAAGAATGTTGTCTCCCTGAGTTTCCTGGAGCTTGCCGATGAGCTTGTATGCCATCTCGAACACTTCATTGTTCATTCGTACACCTCTGTATTATTTATTTGTTAAAACAGTTCTGACTGATTGCAATAAGTATTCCAGCAAGATAATCAAGAACCGGTCTCACTGGCATTTCAACATAAATGATAATACAAAAAACACCAGTGTCAATACAAGTGGTCTATTTTGGGTCTTCAGGAAAAATAATGTCATTAAACTTCTACTGACCCGTAGAACTCGGGTAGGGCGCGAATTAGTCTGACCAAGTCAGATAACTTATTAGTGTCTATTATATCGAACTTTTCATCTTCAGGCACATTTGGTAAACCAAATGATAGTTTGGCTCCACGCACAGATGTATCGCTTATCTTCATATGGCAGCTGAAGTGCACCTGACGGCAGCCTGTGCTTTGGATCAACTCCTGCACATTCCCTGCCCTAACCCCTCCGCCAGCCAACACTTGCACCGCCCCAACTTCCACGCAGCGTCGGATCATCTCTTTTCCTGCCGGCGCGGATGGCTCCCTGCCGCTGGTCAGAATGCGTTTGAAGCCGAGCTCAGCCAGCCGGGGCAGCACTTCTTCAGGCTCATTTTTCATGATGTCAAAGGCGCGGTGAAACACCAATTCCCTGTCTCCCGCCGCTTCCACCCAGATCTTGCAGCGTTCTTCATCCAGCCAACCCTCGGCGGTCAGAAAGCCAACCGCAAAACCGTCCGTGCCCGCCTTTGCCAATTCGCGCGTATCCTGCAGCATGGTCTCAAACTCCAGGTCGGTATAGCAAAACCCACCAGCCCGCGGACGGATCATGCTGATTATCGGGATGTCCACCCTGGCTTTAGATTCCAGCAATGCCCCAACCGAAGGAGTTAGCCCGCCCACAAACAGCGCGGAGTTCAACTCCACCCGATCTGCTCCAGCCTCTGCTGCCCGCACTGCATCGTCCACTGAACCGCAGCAAACTTCTATTACAATTTTTTCCATTCCGACCTCCAATTAAATGATCCCAAACTTTTCAAACGTATGCCGGATACCATTTTCATCGGCGCCAGGCGCATGATAATCCGCTGCTGCCATCACTTCCGGGCTGCACTGCCCGATTGCCACCCCAACTCCCGCCGCCTTCAGCATGCTGATGTCATTTTGCCCGTCACCAATTGCCATCGCCTGCTCTATTGGTACATCAAAGTAATCCAGCATTGCCTGCATGCCCACGTCTTTTCCACCCTGACGTGGGATCACATCACAGTTAAATGGGTTAAAACGCACAATCTCGCTGTTGCGTAAATGGGGAGTGATCAGCTCTTCTGTCTCGTAGTCGATGTAAGGCGCCACGGACAGCACGTCACGGTGTTCCGCCCCTTCTGCCGAGGCCACCACCGGAAATGGGATCTTGATCATTTCATGAAAAGACCGGACATTTTCGTCAATTGCAGTCAGATAGATCATATCTGTTTCAACCAGGCAGCAGGCAAAGTTCAATTCCTTAGCCAGGCGCAACACAACAATTACATCCTGTGGGTCGAGCACAGCTTTGTGGATAATAGTGTCATCCGGCAGGTAACAAAGCTGCCCATTGACCGCCACATAGCCGTCCAGGGCAATACCCTGTAAGATCTTGCCTTCTTCGTAAGTGCGGGTATGCCTGCCAGTCGCGGCAAACACCTTAACCCCATTTTTGCGCGCCTTGTGGATCGCCTCAAGCGCGCTGGCTGGGATTGTGCGCGTTTTTGAACTGGTGAGGGTATTGTCCACATCACAAAATACTGCTTTTATCATTGTCTATCCTTGATTATGTTATGATGATTCCGTTATGCTATTATATCGAAGCTTCAGTTGTTAATAGAATTTATGCATGGAGAATAGAAAGATGCAAATAAAAAATGGTCTTGTTTTTTGCGAAGATTTTGCCCTGCGCGAGGGAGATGTGTACACCGAGTTAGATCGCATCAGCGAACCGAACAGCCAAGCGGAAGTGCTCGACGCTGATGGCTGCATCGTCGCTCCTGGATTCATTGATATTCACATCCACGGCGCCAATGGCACTGATTTCTGCGACAGCACCCGCGATGCGCACGCAAATATAGCCCGCTACCTGGCATCCGTGGGCGTCACCAGCTACCTCGGCACCACCATGGCAATGAAAAAACCTGTGCTGCTGGAGATGGTGCGCAGCGCGAACGAGTTTATGGACAACCCCGTCGAAGATGGCGCGATCATGCGCGGTATCAATCTTGAAGGGCCCTTCGCCTCGCTTGAGAAAAAAGGTGCCATGGACCCCAACAACCTGATTGACCCGGATTACGATTTCTTCCTCGAGCTTAACGAAGCCTGCAATGGACGCATCCGGCTTAATGATGTCGCCCCAGAGAAGCCTGGCGCTCTCGACTTCATCGCCCGCACCAGTGAGATCTGTGTTGTCAGCCTTCACCATTCCAATGCGGATTACGACTTGGCAAAAGAAGCTTTTCTGCGCGGCGCCAGCCACGTTACCCACCTTTATAACGCCATGAGCTCTTTCAGCCACCGCGCTCCTGGTCTCATTGGCGCCGCCGCAGACTATGCCAGCAGCGTTGAATTGATCTGTGACGGACACCACGTTCACCCTGCCGCAATCCGCGTTGCGTTCAGTATTTTTGGCGAAGATCGGGTCTGCCTGATCAGCGACGCCATGATGGCTTGTGGTATGGCGGATGGAGTATACGTGTTGGGCGGACAAAGAGTGACTGTGAAAGATGGTCTTGTCACCCTCGACGACGGCACAATTGCCGGAAGTGCCACGCCACTGATGGAGTCTTTCCGTCGGGCGGTTGTGAATTTTGGCATTCCGCTCGAGTCTGCTCTGCGCGCCGCCAGCGCAAATCCTGCTCGCGTGTTGGGCATGCAGGACGAGATTGGCTCGATTGCGGTGGGTAAACGCGCTGATCTTACTCTGCTCGATGCCGAAACCTTTGAGGTTCGGCACGTCGTCCTCGGCGGTAAACTGCTCTTCTAAAGACAGCTTTTTTGCTCGTAAACTGTTTCAATAAGGATGCCCAAACAGCACAAGATTGAGCATCCTTTATTGTTTTTACCATGGTTTATTTCGCCGTTTGAGTAAAGCCTTCCATGATAAACTTTTTCTTATCATGAACCCAAAATCGCTGATCCTGCTTGAATTCCCAAAAGTCCTGGGGCGGCTCAAAGCCTATGCTTCCTTCAGCGCGTCTGAGTCCCTGGCTGAAGCGCTCCGCCCCACCAGTAATCTCGAAAAGGTTCTCCAACGCCAACAGGAAACGCGTGAAGCCCGCCTGTTGATCTCAATCAATGACAGCATCAGCTTCCAGGGCGCGGTCGACCTGGCGCCTCTAACAGACCAGACCCTGCACGGCATGACTCTCGAAGCCAGTGATCTCCTCGCCGTCCGCAACACCCTGATCCTCTCCCGTACAGCCCGCCGTGTGCTGCTCGACAATGCCGAAGCCGCACCTATCCTGGCAGCTCTGGCCGAAGGTCTCTCGGATGGTCAGGGATTGATCGACCAGATCAATCGCACTATCAGCGAACGCGGTGAAGTGCTCGATAGCGCCTCCCCCGAACTGGGACATATCCGTTCCGAGATAAAAGTTATTCACGCCCGCCTGATGGATCGCCTTGGCCGCTACCTGAACGACCCCGCAAGCGCGCGCATGCTCCAGGAGAC
>DDWY01000045.1 GCA_002347705.1 Anaerolineaceae bacterium UBA2274
GGAACGGTCTGGATGACTTTGTAGCCTGGTTAAAGGCTGAGGTTTTGGAAAAAAGCGGAAAAGAACCACTGATTGAGATCTGCCAGGCAGTGGATGGCGCGCATGTTGTGGTTTGAAGTGACTACTGGATGCGCCGTGAGCTGATAACCAGCAGCACGACCCCGAAAATCACCAATCCCAAGACCCCTAATGCCAGGAATTTAGCATCGCTGTTCATGATGCGAGTGAATGCGCCTGGGTCTTCCATTGGCGCTGGCTCTGGTGTGAGCTCCGCCAGGACCAGGGCGAGAGTGGGGGTGGGAGATTGCGTGGGTACGGGGGTCAGGATTTGCGCTGGTGCATCGGGCGTTCCTGTTGGCTGACCGAGGTTCATTTCCCCGCCCTCACGGATGATCAGGACGTCTCCAGGCAGGATAAGGGATTCGGCTGTCAGGTTGTTTTTTGTCAGCAGCTCGTTCAGCGTGATACCGTACATATCAGCAATTGTGATCAGGAATTGGCCTTCGAGCACCGTGTGGCGAATGCCGCCATCCAGCCCTGGCGTGGCGGTTTGAGAGTAAAGCTCAACCGGCAGGGTTGGCACGGTGGTGGGCTGCTGCTGCGCCTCGGGGGTCGCTTCCTGCGGCATATCGCCGGCAAGGGCGGGGCTGAGAAAGCAAAATAACAGGCAGAAGCTAAGGATTGCCGGCAGGGTGTGCTTGAGGGTGTTTTTATTCATGAGATTTATTGCGACTTTTTCCAACTTCTATTCCATTATATTCCAGCTTTAGAAAATGGCTGTTTTATCAGGGCTGCCTTGATAGTGCTGCTGGGATTGCCCGATTGGAATACGCAATTCAGCTTTCGGAAAACAAGGATGTAGGTCGGAATGAGACCGCCAACAGAACTTCCATTATTTCGAATTGGTTGCGGGCTCACTCCGACAATCGAGCATGTATTGTGGCGGAGTGCGCAAATGAGGCGCATTCCGCCCTACGCATGAGGTGGTTGCTTTTGCGTGACCAAAAGCCGGAATGAACAGTGCAATCCGGCCTACAGGTGATCATCTGGAGATCGCCGCGTTTCGCCCGCGATGACGGATAATCAGCGAAATGTTAGAAAATCAGTTAAAAGGGAACCAATTTCCTATTTCAGCGTCTGACAAACAGGAATAAAACCTGCAGCTCAAAGTCAGTACCCTCAGGTTGATTAACTTCAACCGCCTAAACTATAATCTGAATGATTATGACAGAAGACACCACTCCAACTCCGGTAGCACCCTCGCCTACCACCCCCGCCAAGCGGGCGCACATGAAAAGACAATTCGCTTTTGTCTTGATTTTTGGTTTTCTCCTGGCGCTTGCAGCTCTCTTCGCGATCGTGTTTGGATTTGAAGCCAAACACGAAAACGTCATCTTTCCGGGGGTCTCAGTAAATGGCACTGACCTTTCAGGACTCACGGTTGGGCAGGCTGTGGTCAAACTTAACGCAAGCCTTACTTACCCCAAACAAGGTCAGATCTTCTTTAGCGATGGAGATTCCCGCTGGGCTTTCAACCCCGCTCAACTGGGCTACACCTTTGAGCCGATCGGTGCTGTGGAGCAGGCTTATAGGGTGGGCCGGGGGCAGGGCTGGCTGGCAGATCTGAGCGGTCAATTCCTGGCTATGAAGTCGGGCGTAAATATTGACCCGAGCGTGGTCTATGACCAGCGTGAAGCGCATGCCGTGCTGCAGGAGATTGCCAGGCAGATTGACCAGCCCGTGATTGAAGCCGCCATCATCCTGGAAGGAACACAAGTACAGGTCAGCGCAGGTCAGGTGGGGCGCAGGGTCAACATCCCTGCCACGCTCAAAAAGCTGGAACCCTATTTTCTGACGCAAATAAGCGGCACAATCCCATTGGTTATTGAAGAAACGGCTCCAGTGATCATGGACGTGCAGGTTACCGCTGATCTGGCCCAGAGCATTCTCAGCCAGGATTTCACCATCCAGCCAGCCGACCCAAATTTTGGGGCAGGACCCTGGGTGATCAAAGCACAGGACCTGGCAAGTCTGCTTCAGCTTGAACGCATTACCAACGGCGAAACTGCCGGGTACCAACTCAGCCTCAATCGCCAGTCTCTGCTTAATTACCTTGGCAGCATTGCGCCCTCTTTGCGGGTGGAGCCTGTGAACGCGCGCATGTTTTTTAACGATGAACGCAGAGAAATTGAACTTGTCCAGAATGCCGTTATCGGTAAAGCTCTCGACCTTGAGCGAAGTGTGGACCAGATCATCGACCAGCTCCAGGCGGGGCAGCACGAGGCTACACTCGTGATGCGGGATGTCGATCCGGCCGTGAAAGACGACACAACGGCTGCCAGCCTGGGTATTACTGAACTCATTTATGAAGGTCATTCTTATTATTACGGCTCGTCCGCGGATCGCATTCAGAATATTCGTACAGCCGCAGCCAGCTTCTATGGCGTTATGGTTGCGCCTGGCGAAGTTTTCTCCATGGCGAAATACCTGACCGACATCAGCCTTGAAAACGGATATGCCGAAGCGATTATCATCGTGGGCGATCAGTCGGTACGCGGGGTGGGTGGAGGTGTTTGCCAGGTGAGCACCACTCTGTTCCGAACCGCGTTTTTTGCCGGGTTCCCGATTGTGGAGCGGTATCCGCATGCTTATCGCGTCAGCTATTATGAGCAAGATGCCAACGGCTGGGTGAATACCAACCTGGCTGGTCTGGATGCCACGGTCTACGTGCCGGTTGTGGATTTCAAATTCCGCAACGACACGCCCTATTGGATCCTGATGGAAACCTATGCCACCGATTACTCGCTCACCTGGAAGTTTTATTCCACCAGCGATGGACGCAGCGTGGATTGGAATACCACGGGTGTCACCAACGTCACGCCGCCCCCCGAACCGATCTATCGCGAGGATCCGACTTTGCCAACCGGTACGATCAAGCAGGTGGACTGGGCGGTGAATGGCGCGAGTGTTTCGGTGCAGCGCAACGTATACAAAGACGGGTCGCTTTATTTCACCGATTACATTCACACCACCTATGTTCCCTGGCCTGATGGGTATAATTATGGTCCAGGCACAGATATTGGCGACCGCTAAACTTGGGCGAGCCAAAGCTGCCTATGGTAAAATTTATCCGCCATTGGAAGACTATTCCGAAGGTATATGATGGAGGCTGATGTGATCAGTAAAGAATTGTTCGACAAACTGGCTTGTCCCGTTTGCGTAAAAGAAGATGCCGGCACACTGGAAATGTTTGG
>DDWY01000099.1 GCA_002347705.1 Anaerolineaceae bacterium UBA2274
AAATTCAGTTTTGACAGGGTACTAACATCATCATCACCACCTTAAAAAGTATAAAGGAGTCGTCATGAGAAGGTCCCTTTGCAATACTCTTAGAATTTTCTTAGCTCTGGCAGTAGCGTTAAGTTTCCTCGCTGGTACCAATAAACCTGTGCAGGCAGAAACTTGTACCTGGGAAGGGGTCACAAGTATCGATTGGACCAACCCAGCAAATTGGACTTGTGGCGTTCCTGGCTCATCGCATGACGCGATCATTCCAATCGGAACACCCTACCAGCCGACAATTCCGGCAACTACCGGCGTGACGGTAAACACCATTACGATAAATTCGGGGGCTACCTTAACGATCCTTAAAGGTTCTGTTGTGAATGCTGCCACCTGGACGATTAATGGCGCTTTAATTGCTAATGCCGCAGATAGCCCTATCTCCCTCAACAGTCAACCATGGCCAGGGGGCGGTGTTATGAATGTGAGTTCAACTGGCAGCATCACGAAACTGGGTCTTGAAGATTTGTTTATCTACGCAGAATTGAATAACGCTGGATCTGTGATCTTTACTGAACACGGGTCAGGCTATGGCGGCGTAGCGCTCATACGGGGTGGAGCCCACACCGGGAAATTTGAGGGCGAGTACTTATTTGTGGGTAATAATGACGAAGTTTCCGGGCAGATTTTTAACTTTAACGATGGGTCTGATTTGCGCATAAATCAAGTTCACGCAAGGGGAGGTACAGTAAATATTCTCGGCACATTTTCACCGCCTGAGAATTTTGGCACATATTTATTTGTCCAGCCGACAAGCTGAACCGGCACGGTCAATATTAAGGCTGGTGCCGATATTTTAAAGATGCCTGAGAATATCTTAATAAATTCTGGAGGTAAGTTGATCCTCGAAAACCAGACTTACGATCATTACCTGCCCAAGTTGTACTTGGAAAACAATAGTGAGCTCCAAAATTTGGGAAATCTGCACATTACCGCCCAAATCTTATTGTATGGGGGAAAAATTTCCGGCAATGGCACAACAACTGTAGAATCTCCTGCACTGTTCACGATAGGAGTGAGCTCAAGCAATGGCTTTACACTGGATATTCAAACCCTGATCAATAATTCAACCGCCAATTGGAATTCGAAGAACATCACTCTCTCCAATGGGGCGGAGATCATCAATAACAGCACCTTCAATGCCAACGCGACCACCACCATGAATGGCGGAGAGACAGTCACTTTTACGAATAATGGAAATTTCTTTAAAAACACTCCTGAAACGACCACCACCATGAACGTGAGTTTTAGCAATGACGGGCTTGTTCAGGTCAATGCCGGCAGCCTGGTTTTTCCATTGGGTATGGATAATGGCGAGAACACTACCATCAACCTGAACGGAGGTACGCTTAACCCGGGTGATGAACTCATCCTCGAGAGCGGCGACAGCCTGATTGGCTCAGGCATACTTTCTGCCAACCTGGTCAATGGCGGCACGGTCAGCCCGGGTACCTCACCCGGCATTATCACGGTGGATGGGGATTACACTCAGCAGACGGACGGCACGCTTGAAATTCAGCTGGGCGGTACGACCGCTGGCACAGGCTACGACCAGCTGGTGGTGACCGGGGCAGCTACCATGAATGGAACGTTAACCGTCAGCCTGTTGGATGGTTTTATGCCTGAATTAGGCGACACTTTCTTCATTGTTAATCACCTCACAAGCGGAACCGGCAACTTTACTGAAGAAAACCTTCCCGTTTTGCCTGGCGGTCTGATGTTTGAGATCGACTACGCTGACCCCGGCGTGACTCTGACAGTGGTGAGCACAAGCACAGATACGTTCATCTTCCTGCCGCTGATCATAAAGTAGTTTTGTTGCTTACGTGCTTGTGGGCTGTGACTGCCAAAGATGAAGGGTCCTGAATTTCAATTGCAACGGGAGATTTTTTCAACAAATCATTTGTAATTATACAATATAAGGAGGTAATTAAACTAATCTTAACGGTCTAAACATTCATAAGACCAATAAAGGAATATGGGATTAAGATCCTACCCTCTACTCCACACAATCTTTTTGATTGATCCGATCTTTATAACGATAAAAGGATGGTATTTGAAGCAAATTCGAGGTATCGCCTACCAACTCCATTGAAATAATCAAGCAAGGTTAACCAAGGGATGCATAAAGCGTCCGAATTACCTACCCGGAATGTTTATAGGAGATCAACAATGAAAAAAACAATTTCTCAGACCATTCTTTTCTTATTATTTGTAGCGCTGCTGATGAATCTTTTCTCTCCAATGCCAGTCAAAGCCTTAGGTGCTTCAGATGGTTTTAACCCTTCACCGAATGGCGTTGTAAATACTACACTGGTCCAGCCGGACGGCAAGATTTTGGTTGGCGGTTATTTCGAGTCAGTTGCTGGCCAATTATCATATTATCTCGGGCGCTTAAACCCGGACGGCTCCTTTGACGAGACTTTTAATGTGACAGGTTTAGACAGCTATGTTGGATCAATTGCGCTGCAGTCCGATGGCAAGATCCTGATTGGGGGCGGCTTCACCACAGTAGCTGGAGAAACCCATAGGCATATTGCCAGATTAAATTCCGATGGCAGCGTCGATTCAAGTTTCACTGCCAGTATCGTCCAAGGAGATCTCTATACAATCAGCGTGCAGGCGGACGACAAAATCCTTCTGGGTGGGCTGTTTAGTGAAGTTAATGGCTTGCCTCGCATCAACCTTGCCCGATTAAACGCAGATGGTACTCTCGACACAAACTTCATAGCCCAAACTAACAACATCGGTTCCGTCAAATCCTTGTTTAACCAACCAGATGGCAAAATATTGGTCGGCGGTTCTTATGACAATCTCGCAGGCAGCGGCAAGAATAATTTTGGCAGGTTACACCAGAATGGCGCTTTTGATAGCAGCTGCGGCGGCATGTTGTTTGGTTCTGTGGACACAATTGGACTGCAGGCAGATGGCAAGATCGTAATAGGAGGTCTGGTAACCTTGATAGACGGGGAGGCGCGCACCAGGATTGCCAGGCTTAACCCGGATTGCTCACTGGACACTGACTTCAACCCGGTTTTGGCAGGTGGGTCATTAAAAGTAATGACACTTGCTGTTCAACCAGACGGGAAAACAATTATCGGCGGTGCTTTCGATTCAGTCAATGGGGATGTGCGTGCGAACATTGCCAGGCTGAACTATGACGGTAGTACGGACCTGGTTTTTGAGTCTGGCGCGAATTCCGATGTTTATACAGTGGCAGTTCAACCTGACAGAAGCATCCTGGTGGGTGGGGGCTTTACAACTTTAGGAGGCGTGGCGCGCTTTGCCCTGGGAAGGCTGAACCCAGACGGCTCATTGGACGACAATGTAACGACAGGGACAGATTTATATGTCAATACCATTTTGCTTCAACCCGACGGAAAAATATTGTTAGGTGGTGGGTTTGAAAATGTGGGGGGCAGCCCCTCATCCAGAGTTGGTCGTCTGAACGCGGATGGCACCAGAGATCTGGATTTTTCTAACCCTGGCATCATAGGAACGGGTGTTTACGCCATTACAGTGCAACCTGATGGAAAAATCGTTGTGGGGGGAAATTTTTGGCAAATAGGCACCGAAACTCATGTCAATATCGGGCGCTTGAACGCTAATGGGACTGTTGATTCTGGCTTTACAGCAAGTGCAAACGGCGAGGTGCGTGCACTGGCGGTGCAGGAGGACGGAAAAATATTGATTGCCGGACTGTTTACTTATATCAATTCAAGCTCACGTGATTATGTTGCCCGCCTGAACACAGACGGCACTCTTGACACCAGCTTTAATGCGCCGGTAGGCGGACAGGTTCGGACACTTGCAGTGTTGCCGGATGGCAAAATCCTGATCGGTGGCTATTTCATCACCGTAGGAGGGGTCAGCAGGAGCAGGCTTGCAAGGCTTAACGCTAATGGAACATTAGACACAACCTTTGAGACATCTGGGGCAAATGCCGCGATTCATACGCTGGTGCTTCAACCCGACGGCAAGATATTGGCGGGGGGTGATTTTACATCTCTCGGCGGGGTGGCGCGCAACTATATAGGTAGACTGAACGCGGATGGAAGCATTGACGGCACATTCAACCCCGGAGCAAGCAATCCCGTTTACACACTTTCTCTACAAACCGACGGGAAAATATNNTATTGGTCGGTGGGATGTTCTCAACCTTAGCAGGGGAAGCATGCAACAGGATCGGTCGTCTGACGCCTGATGGAGTTCTGGACTTTGATTTCAATGGTGGAACGGATGATTACGTCTATTCCGTTGCGCAACAGCCCGACGGTAAAACACTAGTGGGCGGGATATTTTCAACCCTGGGTGGAGTATCTAGGCAAACAGTGGGGCGTGTTTCAAATCCCCAGGCGGCCTTGCAGTTTTTCAGTGTGGCGGAAGATGGTACTAAGTTGGAGTGGCTGCGCAGTGGTTCCGGTCCGGAGTTTGTGCATGCCGCTTTTGAACTTTCGACAGATGGGATCAGCTTTACGCCGCTGGGATTCGGAGAACGAATCACTGGAGGCTGGGAGTTGAACGGCTTGAGTCTCCCGATCGGGCAAAACTTTTTCATCAGGGGACGGGCGTATTCAATATCAGGGCTGGGTAGTGGTTCCCATTCGCTTTATGAGGCAGTCTGGCATATCTACCTGTCGCCGCCCCCTCTCTATCTTTATTTACCAATGATCTTGAAGTAGTCATTCGCCAAGCCGGCCGATCGGAGCTCTTTTTAACCTGATGATAAAATGAAAGCAGCGCTCATAGGACACAGAATTCTTGTAAAGCATAGCCTAAACGATCAGACTGAAACAAGAAAGGGAGAACGATGAGATCTCACAAACACTTCTTTATAAGAACCTTGTTGATACTTGGCATTTGCCTGGTCCTGTCGGCGGTCGGACCGGTCGACACAGCCCGGGCAGAGACCCTGACGGTTAATACGTTTGTCGACGAGTTTGATGGAACATGCGATGCTACCCACTGCTCATTAAGGGATGCGATCTATGTTGCCAATTCTAATTCTGACCCATCAACTATCATTTTGCCAGCTGGCACTTATCCCCTTACACGGGTTGGTTATGATGACAATTCAGGAGATTTGGACATCATTGAGGATGTGATCCTCAGCGGGGCAGGCGCCGAGCAAACGCTGATCGATGCCCAGGCTTTTTCCGATGATCGGATTTTTGATGTTCAAAATGGGGCAGAAGTTACCTTCTCCGGTCTGACTATCAGTTACGGACGTGAAAATTGGGCGGTGGGGTTAGTTGTATTAATAGCACGCTGACCCTCAACAGTGTCACCGTCAGACAAAACGTGAGTTCCAGTTACGGCGGAGGGATTTATAGTGATACTTGCAATTTGACACTCGATAATACCTGGGTGACTGCCAATAGTGCTGCTGAAGGGGGTGGGGGATTTTACTTATATGACAGTGAGGTTGTAATAAATGAAAGCATCATCACTGGAAATTCTACAGGGGAGAGTTATACTGGCGGCGGGGTATATTGCTACGATACAAGGCTTTCCATGATTGAAACCAGTTTGTCAGAGAATTATTCAGGCACTGGCGGTGGAGTTTACGCGATCGGGGACACCTCTATGGTGACGCTTGACCGCAGCCTGGTCGCGGGAAATTTCGCAGCGGTGGAGGGGGGCGGTGTCGCGGTGTTGGGAGGTCGAAGCCTGACGATCACTACCAGTACGATAAGCGGCAATGCTGCAAATACCTATGGCGGCGGTATCAATACCCGCGTTGTAACCTCTATTTCCCATTCGACCGTGGTTAATAATATCGCTGATGCCGATGGGGATGATTACGGTAATGCTGGCGGGCTTTTTTGTTACAGCAGTGGCTGTGTTGCAGAAGTCTATCAGACCATTATTGCCAATAATATTGACCAAAATGCGACTCCACTTCATGATTGCGCGACTTGGAGTTCTGGATCGGTTGTTTCTACAGGTTATAACCTGGTTGAAGCGACGGGTAATTGTAGTTTTGCTGAGGCAGATGGGGATATCACCGGGCAGGACCCACAGCTTGCTCCCCTGCGTGACAACGGAGGACCAACGCAAACACATGCCCTTTTGTTCGGCTCTCCGGCGATCGATGCTGGCAACACAGTTTCTCCCCCTGCTACCGATCAACGCGGATACCCTCGCCCATTGGATGGCGATGGAGACGGCACAGCCACCTGCGATATTGGGGCGTATGAAGGGTTTTGGGGGGCATTTCTGCCGCTTATTTTAAGATAGGCTTAACGAGGCTGAGTTGATCGCCTGAGAAAATTTAAAAAGGCTGGTGATTTTTTAGACACCAGCCTTTCCTTTGTAAAACTTGCTAACTTATTTGGATATTCAATGGCAGGTAGAGCTTTTCTGGCTGCCAGGTTATCAACCCCGACCGCTGCGCTGGAGCAGTGAGGTGATGTGAAAATTCAATTCCATTTTTGGCAATATCCAAACTGTCCCTCACCCCCGCTACGCGGACCCTCCCCCTCGGGAGGGCTGAAGAATGCAGTCGCCACGCTGGAGGGGGTGAATGGAGAAACGGCAGTTTAATTGTCTGAATTCTGTCACATCGTGCCCCCTGTGCCCGCGCAGTAGGGTATGGGGTATTGCGAACATCTTTTGTGACACGTAGTGTACTGTTTTGTAAGCAATCTAAACTCTGGATAGTTGTGGAACGCTTGAGGCAGCCCGATAGATTTGTTGGATGCAAAGCGTTTATTAAATATGTAATGCTGTGAATCGGTTATGGTGCTTGAGGTTGAGAGTTTAGATTGCTTCGTTCCTCGCAATGACAGAAGTCTACGATTTCAACAGAATCCACCCCCCTTGCCCCCTCCCACCGCTGCGCTGGAGGGGGTGAAGGTTTATGAAGACAGGCATAAGTAGCCATGTAGCCAGAGCGTAACAGCTACTGAATTTCCTGGCGCTTGCTTTCTAATAAAGACCCAAGCTATTTCACGATCATCGGCAGGTAGAGCTTCTCCGGCTGCCATGCCATCACTCCAAGCGAGAATTCGCTGGTTCCGAGATAATGAACCCCATCAAACTCTGTAGCGGTGACTGTCAGGCAGGGACCGATGATATGTAAGGGGTAAAAATCCGTTATTTCTTCGATCACACCATATCCATTTGAATCCGTTGTGACAGGATTTGAATAGAAAATCTGCTTTCCCTCTCCATAACCGCTTGGGCGGCAAAATGGGCTGCTGAACACTTGAATGTAGTAAGTCATGAAATTTGAGTACCAACTATAGATAGTGAAACTCATTAACCTTGCAATAACGGTCATCTTAAATATTGTTATGGCAGCGTCATAGGGTTGGGTTGGAAGGCTATTACGCTATAAGTCTACTAAACTTCGGCTTAGGCTACCATTCCTGCAAGCTTTTTGCCGCCTAAATCTGGGTTGTGCCGCTTTATCTAAAAAGATTTTATTCCATCTAACAAGCTTTTCCTTGAATAAAAGAAGGAGGATTGGGTGAGATCTTTCAAATATCCCGCTCAACTCTCCTGCTAAACCAAGCCTGAAAAACTTGCTAGGATTAAATCAAGCCGTTCGCCCGACCCACCTTGGCGAAAGTCTCCAATACACGTTCCATCTGCGGGCGGGTGTGGGTGGCCATGTAGCTGGTACGCAACAATTGCCGGCCCGGGGCGGTGGCTGGGGCGATGACAGGATTCACAAACACGCCGGCATCAAAGAGATCGCGCCACATCTTGAAGGTGCGGTCATTATCGCCGATGATGATCGGGATGATGGGGGTCACGGAGTGACCGGTGTCAAACCCAAGCGCTTTGAATCCCTCACGCATGAAGTCGCCGTTGGCTTTGAGATTGGCAAACATCTCAGGCTCATTGCGCATGACCTGCAGTGCCGCCAGGACGGTGGCGGTGTTGGCAGGCGGGATGCTGGCGCTGAAGATCAAACTGCGGGCGTGGTGCTTGATGTAGTCAATGACGGGGAAGTCGCCAGCCACAAAGCCGCCAATGGAGGCAAAGGACTTGCTGAAAGTGGACATGATCAGGTCCACTTGGTCCGTCACGCCAAAATGCGCGGCGGTGCCATGACCCTCACCGATAATACCCATGGCATGGGCGTCATCAACCATCAGACGCACACCGTACTTTTCGCACAAGGGAATAATCTCAGGCAGTGGAGCAATATCACCTTCCATGCTGAAAAGTCCATCCATGACCAATAATTTTCCGGCCTCGTCGGGCAGGCTTTTGAGCACACGCTCGAGATGCCCAACGTCGTTGTGGCGGAAGCGTTCAATCTTGCCCATACCCAAGCGGGCCCCATCGACGATGCTGGCGTGGTCTTCTTTGTCGAGGATAACAACATCTTCCTTGGCGATCAGAGAGCTAATCGTGCCGAGATTAACCTGCATACCGGTTGAGAAAACCAGAGCGGCTTCCTTGCCAACCCACCAAGCCAGCTCTCGCTCGAGCTCTTCGATGATGGTCATGTTGCCATTCAGGAAGCGCGAACCGGTACAGCTGGTGCCGTAGAGGTCGATGGCATTTTTTGCGGCTTCGCGCACTTTGGGATGCATGGTGAGCCCCAGGTAGTTGTTGGAACCGCACATGATGATCCGGCGACCTTCAAAAATGACCTCGGTACCTTCGCTGCGATCAAGGGGGATGAAGTAAGGGTAAGTGCCGGCTTTGCGGGCAACTGCCGCGTCTTCATATCTGTTACATTTAGTAAATAAATCCATAAAATTCCTTTTCTAATCTTGTTAATTAACGCTGAACAACAGGATTCGGTTCGTTTTATTATAATAACCAAACCAAGAGATGATGTTAAGATGCGTTAATCTGCTCGGACTGATCTTTTGGACTGATTATTGCAACTGCTAAGGCAAAGAAAAAGTAAAGGAAGTGACTATGAAAAAGATGATTCCAATTCTCCTGATTTGCTTGATGCTTGCTGCATGCAATTATCCCACAAATGAGCTAAGCAGTGAGGAGATCGTCCAGACCAATGTCGCGTTGATCCTGACCAACGCTCCGGAAACCACTTTGATTCCTGTCCCGACCCGGGAAGAGGAAAGTCCTCCAGCAACTTCCGAGCCAGCTACAGAAATTGTTCCGGAACCGACCAAAACAGAAGCTGCCGCCCCCACCCCGGAGCCGCAACCAAGCGCCACAAACACTCCTGAACCAACGGCGACTGCCACCACAGCCCCCACTGCCACTGCTGAGCCGGCAGATGGTGACCCAGTGGCACAGCTCGGCGAGCCGGATTTCCTTGAAAATTTTTCTACTGCGGGCAACTGGCCTTATGAAGACGATTGGTTCATGATAACTGTTTCCGGTGGGCAATTGCACGCCTTCTCAAAGGGCACGCCCTACTGGAGCAGCTGGTACACCACCTATCCGGAAGTGAAAGATGCTTATTTTGAGACAACTATTACCCGTCCCAACTGCAGCGGGCAGGATCGCTTTGGGCTGGTGATCCGCTGGGATGAATCTCAGGAGTTTTACTACATGGGCGTCACCTGCGACGGCACATGGGGCTTCAGCTTTTACACGAAGAACAATCAAATCATCAATATTGTCGATTATCAGAGCAGCGACGCTCTCAAACCGGCAAATGAAGCTAATCGGATTGGTATCCTGGCGAAGGGCGATCAATTCGAATTCTTCATCAATGGCGTAAAGGTGGGATCTGCGACCGATAGTCGATTGCCGGATCCCGGAACCTTCGGTTTTATCTCGATGTCCGCCGGCACGGTCAACTTCAAGACCAGTGTGGATAAGCTGGAGTATTGGGAGCAATAAAATATTACGTTTTTTTTCGATGGGCGATCTGGAAGGGTCGCCTTTTTTTTGGAAGAGCGGAAGTTGGAGGAGAGCCGGATTGAACCCTATTCCCTACGCGCAGGGGCAGGTGAAACGCAATCCTGCCTACATCTGGCAGCCTATCCAAGGGAACGCAGCCCTCCCCTGGTAGCGAAGCGGATAGGGTGTCCCGTTCCAATTCATCGTCAGCCATAGCAGGCGAAGTCGACAGGTTGTCGGTGGGTTGGCTTTGATTAAGCTTGCTCTTGTAAACATTTAATGACGCCATACCCTGCTTCGCGGGCACATGGACCCACCCTACAATTTGCACCCGGAACGGCGCAAGACCGTTCCCTACGGCTGTGAGCTGCTTTTTGTAGGGAACGCGGTTTGTCCCGTTCCGCCTCATTCCATGTTAATGCGAGCATTAATTATGCATATGTCAACTCATCAACTTCGTAACCAGATGGCATCATAATTTCAGGTTAAAGGACCGCATTCTTTATGAGCACGATGACCTGACCTACGGCTACGACTACCGTTTGATAGTCACACGGGTCAATACTCATACAACTCCCCCGTCTTGTTTGTGCACACATATTTTAGATTGCCGCGACCTTTGCCAAATTACTGCTTGGCACCACATCAATTTTTTCCCGGCAAAGGTCTCGCAATGACAGTTTAAATTAAGCACGAAACAAAATGCCCGTCAGGGAATTGGCATTAATGCCGGTGCTCCGTCAAAACATTGTCCTTGGATTGGTTTACTTCGATCTGGTGTTTAATCTGTCATTGCGAAACCCATTTGTGACACGTAGTGTACTATTTCGTAAGCAATCTAAATGACCCCATTTAAGAAGTAGGTCAGGCGCACTTATCCCACTACCCCACCATTTCAACCTATTCCTTGCAGGGCGAATCGTGAAACGACCTGGGGGTGGGTCAGTGCCGGTAGGGTATTGAGGACCCCATGACATTTATCATCGTTGTCATCCTGAGGAACGAAGGATCTTGCCCCTCTGCCATTAAGATTCTTAGTTGTAGGGCGTGGTATGTGTTCGGTTTGTCGGTGGGTTGGCTATGATTAAGCTTGCTCTTGTAAACATTTAATGACGCCAACCCACCCTACAATTTGCAATCGGAACGCCGCATACCTTGCCCTGTGCCCAATTAGCAGGGTATTGCGGGCACATGGACCCACTCTACGAGTTGTGCTTGGAACAATACACACCCTGCTTCTTGAACAAATGGACCCCAGATACGGCAAAATGGATTAAAGAAAAGGTTTGGGAGGGAATCTCGGCAGGGAATTTGATACAATTGCAGAGGAGGGACTATGGCAGAAAATTATATGATTCACCCTGAGTTAGACGGTTCATCTTTTGCCTATCAAGGCGGAAAGACGGGTTTCTTATTGCTGCACGGCTTCACTGCCACAACCACCGAAGTGCGGCCTTTGGGCGAGGCTCTGCACGCTGCCGGCCACACCATTAGCGCGCCGTTATTACCCGGGCACGGCACCCACCCGGATGATTTGAACAATGTCCGCTGGCAGGACTGGGTTCAGACTGCGCAAAGCGAATATGATAAGTTGCGTGAGCAATGTGATGAGGTATGGGTGGCAGGGGAATCGATGGGTGGGCTGCTCTGCCTGCTGCTGGCTGCCAAAAACCCAAAAATCAAAGGCTTGCTGCTTTATGCCCCAGCCTTGTATGTTAATAATATGAAGGCAGCTTATGTGCTCCAGTATGTTATGAAATATCTCGCAAAGAAACCCAAAAAGGAAGATTTGCTATGGAAAGGCTACAACGTCTATCCGCTAAAAGGTGCCGTTGAGATGTTAAAGCTGCAGAAAGCGGCTCGTAAAGCACTTGCCAAAATAACCCAGCCGACATTGGCTTTTTTCAGTGAGAAAGATGCCACGGTTAAGTTGGCAGCCAGTGATCTTCTGCAAAGAAAGCTCGGTTCCAAAGAACTCGAGCTGGTCATCCTGAAGGAGTCGCCGCATGTGATCCTACTGGCAAATGAACAGCAGCTGGTCATCGATCACTCGCTCAGCTACGTGTCAGAAAAATTGAACGGAAATTCTGTTCACCGACCTTAGATTCAAGGTTTCGGATACACCAATTGGCATTTATGTAAAAAACCTTTGACTCTATAGATTCGGGGGGTTATACTTTTTCGTTTGCCAGTGCAAAACGAAAAACTGGTTTTGGCTGAATTGGAGTTAGAGTGAGCAAGCAAAAAGAACCCTATATCCCGCTGGATATGCCCAGAGTGCTTGGCAGCAAAAATAAGCTGCTGAGTTTATGGCATTTAATGCGCGGTTATCATTTTCATTATTTGGTCTCGACGGTCTTTCTCGCCCTGGCGGCGTTTGCCCGCACGGGTATGTACGTCTTCCTGGGCACATTCATCGACCGCATGATGAACGAAGGTCTGATGGGACCGGAGCTGACGCTTTCAGCGCTGACCTTTGGCTCCTTGATCGCCCTGCAGGCACTCTCGAGTTTTATGAGCAGCTGGATGGCAAACTTCACTGCCGAAAACTCCACCCGCCGGCTGCGCGATTACCTCTTCGATCATATCCAACGGCTTTCATACAGCTATCACTCCGAGTCGAAGACTGGTGACCTGCTGGAGCGCGCCACCTCGGATGTGGACACCCTGCGCCGCTTCTTCGCGGAACAGGCTATCGGTGTGGGGCGCATTGTGATGATTTTCATCATCTCCTTTATTGCCATTGCGCGCATCAATTTGCGCCTGGCATTGTTCTCGATCATCATCATTCCGATTGTCCTGGCGATTTCGATCGTCTTCTTCAAACGTCTCTCCAAGGCATACGAAGCATACCAAGAGCAAGGCGCGGTCCTGACCACAGATCTGCAGGAAAATCTATCCGGTGTGCGCGTGGTGAAAGCATTTGCCCGGCAGGATTATGAGATCGAAAAGTTTGACAAGGAAAATGCCGAGAAGTTCCGCCTTGGCAGGAAATTCAACTGGATGCACGCCTTATTCTGGCCGCTTTCGGACATCATTTGTTCCGCGCAGACCATTGGAAGCAACTTCTACGCTGCAACAATGGTGATAAATGGAGTCATGACCCTTGGAGACTTCATCAGCTTTCACGGACTCTTAGGCTGGCTTATCTGGCCGATCCGCAATCTTGGGCGGCTCATCATTGACACATCGCGGGCTTTGGTATCCTTCGGGCGTATCTCAGTGGTGCTGCAAGCGCCAGAAGAAGACATGACCGCCGCCACCTATCAACCAGAAGGCGCAATAAAGGGGCAAATCTGCTTTGATCAGGTCAGTTTTGCTTATGAAAAGGACTACCTCGTGCTGGACGACGTCAGCTTTGCTTGTGAAGCCGGACAGGTCGTGGCGCTGCTGGGCTCCACCGGTTCGGGTAAGACCTCGCTGGTGAACCTGCTGCCGCGTTTTTACGATGTGACTTCGGGGCAAATCCTGCTGGACGGGGTGAACCTGAACGAATACTCGCGCGAATTCCTGCGCTCGCAGATCGGAATCGTGGAACAGGAACCATTTTTGTTCTCCTGCTCGATCCGCGACAACATCACCTATGGCGTACACCGCGAGGTCAGCCAGGAAGAGATCGAAGAAGCCGCGCGCGAAGCCGCCATTCATGAAGTCATCCTCGGCTTCAAGAATGGGTACGACACGCTGGTCGGTGAACGGGGTGTGACGCTTTCGGGCGGGCAGAAACAACGCCTGGCGATCGCCCGCACATTGCTGATCAACCCGCGCATCCTGATTTTGGATGACTCCACCTCATCGGTGGATATGGAAACCGAGGTGCAGATCCGGGCAGCGCTGGACAGCCTGATGAACAACCGCACCACATTCATCATCGCGCACCGCATTCAGAGCATCATGAATGCTGATTTGATCCTGGTTTTTGACAAGGGTAAGATCGTTCAAATGGGTGAGCACGAGGTCTTGCTCAACCAGGATGGAATTTATAAGGACATTTACGACATCCAGGCTCGGATTGATAGTGCCCTGCAAGAGGAAATTGACCGTGTTGAATCAATATAATGAAGAAGAATTAGACGACGTCGTCGATTTGAAGAGCGGCGTTGTTGGCCGGCTGATGAGAGCTTTAAAGCCCTATTGGCCTCAAATGCTGCTGGCAATTATCGGGATTGCGTCGGTATCCTATATGGATGCCTACTATACCGTGCTCAACAAGCGCATCATTGACGAAGGCATCGTCGCAAGAAACCTGCCAGTGATGATCGGCTTGTTCCGCAATTATGCCGTCGTGGTCCTGGCACAAACGGTCGGTTTCTTTCTCATGATCTTCATTATCGGGCGGCTCGGTGAGCAGCTGCGATATGATTTCCGCAAGAAACTTTTCCATCATCTGCAAAACTTGTCGCTCTCATATTTCAGCAAAACACCTCTTGGCTGGATCATGTCACGCGTGACTTCGGACACTGAAAAAATGGCGGATTTGCTGACCTGGGGTGTGCTGGATACGGTCTGGGCTGTCACTAACATCAGCTTTGCCGTGTTCTTCATGCTGCAATTGAATGCGGCGCTGGCTGTGATTGTCATAATCTCTTTGCCGGTTATGATATTTGTGTCGTTTAAGTTCCGTGTGAAGATTTATCACCACTACCGCCAATCGCGCAAGGCAAACTCGAAGATGACTGCCTCGTTGAATGAAAATATCACCGGTGTCAGAATTGTCAAAGCACTGCGGCGTGAGGCAAAGAACCTGGATGATTTCAAGGTGCTTTCCACCAATATGTACCAGGAAAGCTACCGTGCCGTGCTGCTTTCTGCCATTTACCTGCCGACAATCCAGACTATCAGCGCCATCTCGCTGGTGCTGATCCTGTGGCGGGGCGGACTTCAGGTGGCAGGCGGAGCAATTACCATCGGCGTTTTGCAGGCTTTCATCTCGTACATCATGATGATTTTATGGCCTATTCAAGACCTGGCGCGGGTTTACGCTGAAATGCAGAACGCCATCGCCTCCTCGGAAAGAGTATTTTCTTTGCTGGATATGCAGCCGGAAATCCGCAACCGCGAGAACTTATTGCCTGTTGATTCTCTGGCTGGCGATGTGGAATTTGAAGATGTTTCATTCCACTACGAAGATGACGAACCGGTGATTAAGAACCTGAGTTTTCACATCCCTCAGGGTCAAACCGTGGCGCTGGTCGGCACGACTGGCGGCGGCAAAACTACGATCGTCAACTTGCTCTGCCGCTTTTATGAGCCGAGTTCCGGTGTGATCCGCATCGCTGGGCACGATTACACGCAGTACCCCCTCGAGGACATTCAATCCCGCATCGGGGTGGTTCTGCAGGTTCCCCATCTCTTCTCAGGCAGCATCCGCGACAACCTGCGCTATGGGCGTCTGGATGCAAGCGATGAAGAAATTGAACAAGCCGCAAAGCTGGCTGGCGCGCACGATTTCATCACGAGTTTCGAAAAGGCTTACGACCAGGACGTAGGTGAAGGCGGCAATCAGCTTTCAGTCGGCCAAAAACAGCTCGTCAGCATCGCGCGCGCGCTGCTTGCGGAACCAGACATCTTCGTCATGGACGAAGCGACCAGTTCCGTTGATACGCTGACAGAAGCTCTGATCCAAAAAGGCATGCACCAGTTGATGAGCGGGCGCACCAGTTTCATCATTGCCCACCGTTTGTCCACGATCAAATCGGCAGATCTGATCATGGTGATCGAAGATGGTCAAATCATTGAAAAGGGAAATCACAAGAGCCTGATGCGCAATAAGGGGCATTACTATAACCTTTACACCAAGCAATTCCGCCATGATCTGGAAACCAAGTACGATCTCTTCGCAGATCAAGAGCCGGATGCTTCGGCTGCCTGAGGTCAGGGATGCGTTTCGCGGTTAATTATTCGACCAAAATTGCTAACCTTGCCAAAACTGGCAAGGTCGAATTTGATTTGTTCAAATGTCCGGAGTGGGATGGGCTGCTTAAGGCTGCCACGGCAGTCAAGCCAGTATATTTGCACCTGGATATTAGCTTAGGCAGCGGTCAGGTAGAGAAACTCGATTTTGACGCGTTGAAACAAATTCTGGTAGAAACAGGCACCCCACACGTTAATTGTCACCTAAGCGGAACTCCGGAACTGAAGCCAGGAAACAAAACAGATCGAAAGAAACTTCTCAGGCAGTGGATCAAAGAACTTGAGGTTCTTAAAAAGCAGTTTGCAGGCTATTCGGTGATATCGGAAAACTTGCCCTTCAGGCTTGCGATATCTGAATACCACCTGGCAAGCGACGCGGATCTGATCAGCCAAGCGATCATCGAGACCGATACGGGCTTGCTGCTGGACATTTCGCATGCCCGCATCACTGCGGATACCCTGGGAATTAACTACCGGGATTATGTGGAAAAGTTGCCGCTAGACAGACTCCACGAACTTCACATCACCGGAGTGCGCAACTACCACGGCTTCCTGGAAGACCACTTTGAGATGCAGCCAGAGGATTGGCCGTCGGCGGAGTGGGCCGCAGAGCAGATCAAGCTTGGTGCATGGCGTGAGCCGGAGATCGTGGCGTTTGAGTATGGCGGCGTGGGGGAATGGTTTAGCTGGCGCACCAAAACCCGGGCGCTGGAAGAGCAAGTGCCGCGGCTTTATGGTCTATTTGGCGGAGAGAAGTAGGGCACACTTTATCGCCGGTCTCCGGACTGTGCGATGGTTTTTACCCCCAGTGTTCGTAGGGTGGATTGGCGTCACAGAACCTATACCGAGCATCGCCTTGAGAAAGCCAACCCACCAACACAAACACCTTACACTCAACCGGTGGGTTGGCTTTTAAACACCATCTTAATTCCCGTGCTTCTGAACGCCAACCCACCCTTGTACAAAGCCTTTTTATTGAAAGCCTGCCTGTTCTTCAATTTATTTCGTCCACAACCCAGTTAGGAAAAGGACTGCCTTTTCCTGTCGATTTACCCACACACCAATCCCGGTTGAGGTATCCCGTAACGATGGAAACTTGCGCCCCTATGATGACACAGTCATTAGTGGCACGGGTATAATTCACGATTATGGAGGCATCCACTCAACGCGTCAAAAACTCTGGATTTAATTCATGGTTAATCCCGTTGGCGATCTATTCGATCGCCTTGGCTGTGCGCGTAATCGGGCTAAAGTTCAGCTTTCCATTGCTGACGCACCACGACGAGAAATTCATCATCGATCCTCTGATTGAGATGAGCAGGAACCACACGCTTGACTCGGGTCGTTACGCCAAACCTGACCATTTCTTGTACTCAGTGCTTTTTGGATATTTAAATCTACTCAGCAAAGTCCTCTTTCATAAGAACTTTGGCTGGGCTTATGGTGAGGACCCTTTATTTTTCTACTTTCATGCACGCCTGGTGGTGGCTGTCTTCGGATCGCTGATACCTGTGTTGGCTTGGAAAATCGGAAAGCTTTTAAAAGGGATTGACTTCTCACTTGCTGCAGCATTTTTAACTTGTTTTTATCCTCCTTACATCTTGCATTCTCACTACCTTACCGCAGATATCCTTATTACGGTTTTCTCATTGGCAATCATAATGTTCTGCCTGCTTTATTTGCAGAAAAAGAAGTTGGTTTGGATTGTCCTGGCCTGCATCACCGTTGCTGTCAATACATTGGAGAAATATCCCGGAATTCTATCTTATGGCATTGTACTAGTGACGATCGGCATCAGTATTTTCTCCCAGGAGAACAAGAAAAACCAGAAAAAATTGGGGGAATTCCTGAGTGGGATACTGATAACGCTTTTGATTGTTGCAATCAGTATGTTCATTTTTGCCCCTCACCTTTTCTTCAAGCTGGATCAGGTGCGCGAAGCATTGACAATTGAAGCTCGCTCCACACATCTTGGCGCGGACAACCTGAGCTGGATTGGTAACATGCTTTTTTACGTGAACGTGTTCATCAAAGGCGCTGGATGGATAGTTGCCTTGTTTGTTGTTGCTGGATTATTTTTTTCGATTATCTCCAAACAACCTGCCATGCTGCTTCTATTCTTCGGCGCGGGGTACTGGGTGGCATTGAGCAAATTAGGTTTGCACTGGGAGCGTTGGTCCCTGCCGATGATGATTACCCCGCTGATGCTTGCGGCTTTGGGCGTGACAAAACTTTGGGAAGCCATCAAGCGCCAACGGGTGGTAAAAATATTGGCAACGCTCTTTCTTGGAGTCTTTATTACAGTCTACGCCCTCAATGGTTTGACCACGTCGGTCCTTCTTACCTGGGGAGATACCCGAGTTGCAGCGCTTCAGTTTTTAGCAAAGAATGACATTACTGAGGACAATTCTGTTTACGAAGGCTATACGCCTTTTCTCCCAAGAACTGTGAAGACCATTTTTGATTTTGATCTCAAGGATCATGGTCAAATCCAATTTGCCATTCTATCCTCAAACATGTTTGGAAGATATGAAGCTGAGCCTGATCGCTATATAACAGAAAACGCGTATTACGCAGACCTGCGAGCCAATGCGTCTCTACTTGCTGAGTTCACAGCCAGTCCGAAACCTGTAAGTCCCCTCGAACAACTGAACGCCCTCGGGGATTACCTCAGCAATCTAATAAAGCGAACAAATACCGCCTACACCACTGGTCCAACAATTCAAATCTATCAACTTCCGTAAAAGCAAAAGCTCATCAAAACCAATTCTTGAGCCCAATTTACAAAGGTAAATCAATATTTTCGTCCACCCAGCTACTTTAAGGTTTATAATACACCCATTGATTTGAGAGCGTGAAATGGAAACTGTTGTGATACTTGAAAGCGAAAGTTTATCTGCAGACGATCAGCCTGATCCTGCAAGTATCAAGGGACTCCCCGCTCAGAGGTACTTCGCCGCGTAAATCATCCGCGGGCAAGGGTACCGGTGAGTGAGCCTGTCCCTTGAAATCTTTGCTTTCACCAAAAAATTAAATACTGACTGCGAGGTGAGAGATGATCTATTTAAGCAAACTGCTTGATCAAAAAGTTTGGGATGCTTTTGGGCATGTTGTTGGCAAGCTGGACGACCTTTTGGTGGATTATACCGACCAAGCTATGCCCCCCATCACAGCCTTAGCTATCAGAGTCGGCTCCCCTGAGCCTAAATTGGTCGACTCGAAGGACATCGCCACACTTTGGCCGAGCATCACGCTAAATGTGGACATTTCCAGGCTGGATATTTTCCAACCAGCCGGGCATGAGCTTTACCTCAAGCAGCGCGTGCTTGATCAGCAAATCGTAGACACCGAAGGCAAGCGCCTGGTGCGGGTGAACGACCTGCAAATTGCCCGCAAAAACAACCGTTTCTATCTAACAGGTGTCGACGTGGGCGGAACGGGTTTGCTGCGCCGCCTGGGGCTTGAGAACCTTGCCAAAACGCTTGCCAGGTTATTCAAGAAAAGCTGGAAGACACATGTCATTCCCTGGGAAGATGTCGCCTCAATTGAGCACGATGACCCATTACGCCTGAAAGTCTCACAGGACCGCCTGGTGCAGATGGAGCCGGCTGACATCGCTCAGATCCTCGACGATCTGGACTATCACACCACCAAAGCCCTGCTGCAAGGATTTACGGACGAGCAACTGGCTGACACACTGGAGGAATCATCTTCTGAAATGCAGCAAGCCGTCATTGCCGCCTTGCAGCCGGAACGCGCTGCAGACGTCCTGGAGGTAATGGATCCTGATGAAGCTGCTGACCTCCTGGCAGACATGGACGATCGCATCAGCGAGCAATTGCTGAATCTGATGGAGGATGATGACGAGGAAGACTTGCGCATCCTCCTGCGCTATCCCGAAGACTCCTCGGGCGGCATCATGACCACTGAATTTGCTTCAGTCCCAGCAAATTACACGGTAGAACAGGCGCTGGACCACTTGCGCACCAACGAAGACGCAAAAGATGACGAGTTTATGTTCTACGTCTATCTACTTGACGAAAATGAAAGACTTAAAGGTGCAATCAGCCTGCGCGAACTGGTAACAGCCCCCCTCGAAGAAAGTCTTTCAAAATGGTTCGATGATGATCCGGTTTTTGTCAATCCTTTTTCTCCTCAAGAAGAAGCTGCCTATCTGGTCGCCAAATACAACCTGATGGCCGTGCCGGTGATTGACCCCGAAACCAACGTGATGCTTGGCATTGTCACAGTGGATGACGCGATTGATACTGTGCTTCCCACCGCTTGGAAAAAGAAGTTACCTCGATTCGCGGAGAGGTAAGCCATGAAGAAAATGAAACTGCCTTCATGGCTTAAGAACCTCCTTTTGCTTTTAAGCGTGCTGGGACCAGGCTTGATCACGGCTTCCGCGGATAATGATGCGCCTGGAATTGCCACCTACTCGATGGTTGGCTCAACTTACGGATACAACTTTCTTTGGCTGATCGTGTTCATCACCGTTGGGGAAATTGTCATCCTGGAAATGGCTGCCAGGATGGGTGCCGTAACAGGCAAGGGGACTGCTGATCTGATCCGCGAAAAGTTTGGCGTAAAGATGACAACCTTTGCCATGTTCTGCCTGCTGATTGCCAACCTGGGCACAACTGTGGCCGAATTTGCGGGAATTGCTGCTGCTGGTGAGCTTTTTGGGATCAACAAGGCTATAACGGTGCCGATTTTGGCGGTGTTCATGGCATTGTTGGTCTTACGCGGCAATTACAAAGTTGTTGAAAAAATCCTGATCGGTCTGAGCCTGGCGGCACTGAGTTACATCGTAACGGTATTTATCATCAAGCCGGATTGGGGAGCAATCCTTCACGACACTGTGCGGCCTCAGATCCAATTCACCAGCGACTACATTATTGCCATTTTAGCTGTAATAGGCACCACCATCACCCCCTGGGCAATTTTCTATTTACAAGCTTCAGTGGCAGACAAAGGCGTTTCGATGCAGAACTACCGGGACACAAAGATTGATGTGACTTTTGGATCTGCCTGGGGGAATGTGATCTCAGCCTGTATCATCATCGTCTCTGCCGCAACCCTTTTTAAGGTAGGCATCCGGGTAGAAGATGCAAAGGACGCAGCCATGGCACTCGCGCCGCTGGCGGGTGAGGCTTCAACAATTCTTTTCGCAGCGGGTCTGCTGGGAGCTTCGCTGCTGGCGGTCTCCGTGCTGCCACTTTCCACCACGTATGCTGTTTGTGAAGCGTTCGGGTTTGAACGCGGGCTCAACCGCACCTTTCGTGATGCGCCAGTCTTTTACGGCGCTTTTATCGGGATTATCATCCTGAGTGTCTTGATCGTGCTGATCCCGGGCATGCCTTTATTCCAGATGATGATCCTCTCCCAGACGCTGAATGCTATTTTGCTCCCAATCATCCTGGCACTGGTTTTACGACTTGCAAACGATAAGGCGGTAATGGGGGAATATCGCAATTCGAAGCTGACAAATACCCTCGCAATAAGCATAACCGCATTGATCGTCATTGTGACCCTTGTCTTATTATTGGAACCTCTTTTTAGACTGGGTTGATTCTTTGCAAAGAACAAAACGGCTTAACCCACCCCATTCAACAATGGGGTGTCGTTTTTAACGCTGAAGACTTTGCAAAAGGTCGTAGATACTGCTGAACGTGTTTGTCTGCCCAGCGTGTTCGAGCTGCCAGGTTATAGCGCCTTCTTGCGGCCTCACGCACACTCTCGGGCTGCCTGGTATCCACTCCTCATCCACCACAAAGCCTGCCCTATGGAGCGCGCGCCGGGTCCAGATGAGCTCGGAACCCTGCCCTTCCAGGAAGACTGATTTCGAACCGGAATTTTGTGTATCAAAGGTGCCTGAAAGTGGGTCAAAAAGAACCCCTGCCCGGTTAAAAGCCTGGGCAAAGCTGCCATTTAGTACCAGGTCTTCCGGCGCGCCCAGGCTTATCCGCCCCTCATCATCCATTAACCAGATACGGTCGGCGTGACGCAAGGCAAGTTCGAGGTCGTGGGTGGAAGTCAGGACGGCTTTATCGTGCCCGTATGCCAGGTTGTGGAGCAAGTTCATGACCACCACCCTGCCGGGCAGGTCAAGATAGGCGGTTGGCTCATCCAGGACCAGCAAGCGCGGTTCCTGTGCCAGCGCGCGCGCGATCATCACCTTTTGGCGTTCTCCGTCGCTGAGCGTGTGGACGTATCGATGGCTGAGCTTATCGACCCCAACTACGCGCAGGGTTTCGTGCACAACCTCCCAATCATGCTCGGTCATCCGATCGAACAGTCCGGTGAACGGGAAGCGCCCCATGGCAGCCAATTCATCTACGCGCATGGCTCCAACGGAGATCGGACTGGTGAGCACCACGCTGACCTGGTTGGCTAAGTCACGAGGACGATACGATTCAAGTTTTTGTCCCGAGAGCTGGATCTCACCAGCAAGTTTGGGCTGCAGACCCGTCAGAGTGCGCAGCAAAGTAGACTTGCCTACCCCATTTGGTCCCACCAAACACACAAATTCTCCGGCACTGAGCTGCAGGTTGAGCTGGTCGGCAATCACTTTTGGTGTTTTCCCGCCATTTTTATAGCCGATTGAGAGCGCGCTGCTTTGCAACACAGGGGGCATTAAACGTTGAAGGATGTGGCACCTCGCTTTCGCTTGAGTACCACCCACACCACAAACGGCGCGCCAAACAGGGAGGTCACCACATTGATCGGCAACACGAGCTGACTGCCTGGTAACTGGGCGATCAAACTGGCTGCCATTGAAACGGCAGCGCCTATCAGGATGATCGCCGGGATGAGGATTTTATGGTTGGATGTTTTGAACAAGTTGCGGGCGATGTGTGGAACTGCCACCCCGATGAAACCAATCGGTCCGCAAAAAGCCGTGACAGCACCCGAAAGAACAGACGCGCTGAGCAGCACAACAAAGCGCAGCAAGCCAACGTTGAGCCCCATGGTGCGGGCATAATCCTCCCCCAACAGCAGCGCGTTCAAGCCCTTGGGCAGCAAAGCCATCAATCCAACCCCCACAAGAACCACAATAGCCATCACATTTAACTGGGTCCAGTTGACCCCGCTGAAGGAGCCAAAAGACCAGATGGAATAAGCCTGGATGCGTTCTGGCGCGCTGAAGTAGACCAGGATGCTGACAATCGCACCAGTGGCATGACCAAACATTAAGCCCAAAATCAGCAGGGTCGTGGGGTTTTGCACCCATCGCCCCACCAGAAGGATTAAGGCCAGCACCAGTCCCGCGCCAATGGATGCCGCCAGCACGAGTGAAAATTCTCCGCGCAGGTTGAGTGCCGGCAGAAACAAGCCGCCCACAAAGCCCGACCCGAGAATGGCTATTGCCACGCCCAAACTGGCTCCGGAATTGATGCCCAGAATGAAGGGGTCCGCCAGAGGATTGCGGAACATGGTTTGCATCTGCAGCCCCGAAGCGCTCAGTGCAATGCCAGCCAAAGCCGCCGTCAGAACGCGGGGTAAACGCGAGTTTTGTACGATGTAGACCCAGCTTTCCTTCACACCTTCCCGACCGATAAGTGAGCCCCAAATATCCTTCAGCGGGATGCTGACCGAGCCAAGGACGAGATTGAGCAGAAATAAGCCCAGAATGAGCAGCAGGAATAACCCAAAAAGCCACAGACGCTTTGTCTGTGTGCTCATTGGGTTATTAGGTGTCTGATTCATTGCGATGCTTTAGATTAACCGGGTGAAAAAAAGCTATTGGAGTGCCTGGTAAAAGTAAAATTCATGCTCAGGCAACAAGTCCGGATAGAAAGCTTTGATCAGATCCATCAGGATGACATCCGGGCTGGCAGCACCGCTCTCAAAATAATCTACAGCACCCATGGCATTCACACGTTTACTGTAGGTGTAGACCTTGGCTTCCTGATAAGCTTCAAAATCCATATAGCGCGCGTCCATTGCCGCCAGGGATGATAAGTCAGCTATCGCGCCTACGTTGATCCAATAATCCGCGTCGTTTGCCGCTTCCAAAACCACCTCAAAATCAAGCGGTTGAGCGCCGCTGCCTTCAAGGTCTGCGAAGACATAATCAGCACCGGCATCGTCGAGCAGAATGGCGATATAGCTCTCTCCGCCGGGCATATACCAGGTGCCCTCATAAGCAGTATTGGTAAAAACCGTAACGCGTTCAGACAGGCCCTCAGTGATGGCTTTCGCCTGCTGATAGCGGGCAACCATCTCGTCGAACAAGCGGTCAGCCTCCAACTCCTTGTCAAAAAAAGCGGCAATAAACTTGCCCCACTCAGCCCGACCAAGCGGATTCTGCTCAAGGTAATCTGAATTAATGACAACATTCAGACCGGCTTCAAGCAGCTGCGGATGCGAGTCATAATCGGCATAGCCACTGGCAGAAGTCATGATCAGATCGGGATTGAGATCAACCAGGCGTTCGACATTGATAACAGCCCCACTGCCCACTTCGGAAACGGCGCCGGACTGGAGCATGTCCTGCACATCGGAACTATAGATGTACGCGCCAGAATCGACCGCTACCAGGCTGGAAAGCGCGTCAATTTGTTCAAGAAAAGGTAAGTGGGTGGTGGAAAGCGAGACAAAACTCTCAACAGGAGTATATACGATCATGGCATCTTCAATTCCGCTTGGTTCAGGCTGACCTGCCGGCACAAGCGCGTATTGAACAGGCTCGGTGGCACCAACCCAAGGGGTGAGAACCGTCAAAAGTTTGTAGCCATCTTTGTACTCGAGCGTAAAGTTCCTGGCGTAATCGATCGTAACTTGTGCGTCACCGGCAAGCGCGTCTGTTTGTTCCTCAACAGGATAAGCATTTTTAGTCGGGACTTCCAGCGGATAGGTTTCTGCGGCTGGAGCCACAGTCTCCACGACCTGAGTAGCAGGAGCTGCGGTCTCCACGACCTGAGTGGTTGCCTGCCGGGCATTCAAAATGAGAAAGATAACCACAGCCAGAAAAATTACTACAGCCAGAAGGGTCAAGATTTTTTTTGTATTCTCTTTTTTCATATTCTCCTCGATTTCAAAAAAATCAACCCCTCCTGGATCAGAAAGGGTTGAGAACATGAGCGTTTCTCACCCACCCTCTTAATCCGAGAAGGTTTTGTTGGGTTTGCCTGAGGAGGGCTTCCTGACTCGTCTGTTCGACTTACAGTTGCGGTACAGTGCTGGACTTTCACCAGCTTCCGCCATTACACCTTAGCTTCCGGGCGAAGGGTAACCTCAGGTTTTTTAGTTGTACCAATATCTTAGCATTCAATTTAGGTAAAGTCAATAAGAATCAAGATTTGCATCAAATTCGAAAAATAGCCCATGAGAAGGTAAAATTAGCCCAATGAAAAAGACCAGCCTGCGCGCGCTCCCGGAAAAGAACCTTGCCAAATTTCAGTCTTTGCAAACAGGAAATGATTGTGCGATTCATTCTCTGGTTGCCGCGATTGAACTGCTGACCGACATCAGGTTGGATCCACAGGAAATTATCAAAGAGGTCAACCGCATCTGGTGGCGCGGCAGCCTGTTCCGCCTGGCACCAAAATCTGGCATTACCCCTCCAATGCAGGTACGCCTGCTGCGTTACCTGGCAAAAAAACATAACCTGCCGCTCAAAGCAAAGCTTTTCCATCTAAGCCCTGAGTTGCTGCGGACAACAGCAGAAGCAGAAAACATCGCCAGCCTGGTGACAATTTACTGGTGGTTTGGTCATTCACCAGCAATATATTACATGGATCGTCCTAAAAATTACAACAAACTCAAAGGTGCCAGTGGTCACACCATGGTCTTTGCGGCTTATGACCCGGAACATTACAGCGGTGAAATCCACACTCCCTGGGGTTTTATCAATTCGTGGGTAATCCAAGGGACGGGTTTGTTTTGGATGGAAGATAAAGATTTTCAAAAATCCTGGGGCATCCCGATCCCACGCTGGGGGAAACAAGCCACAGTCATCATCTCACGTAAGGATTTGAACAAATAGTGAAACCATTTAGCTTGCTCGGCAAACTCGCCAAAAAGTACTCAAAACTGATATTTCTGACCACCCTGACAATGCTCGGGCTGGTTGGAGCACAACTCATCATTCCATGGATCATTCGCCAGCTGATCGACCGTCTCACCACTCAGCCGCTGGATCAGGGAACCATCGACTACATAACCCGCATCTCGGTGATCGCGCTGATTGTCTTCGTTGCCCGGGCTGTGATGCAATTTACCCGCTCCTATGCCGCCCACAAGGCTGGCTGGGGGGTCGTATCGGATGCCCGCCGCCTGGTTTATCAGCACATCCAGAAACTCTCTCTGCGCTTTTACGAGGACAAACAAACCGGTCAGTTAATGTCAAGGATCATCAACGACACAGACCTGTTTGAACGCATGATTGCCCACGCGCTGCCAGACGTGATCGTGAACGGCATCACGCTTGTTGGCGTTTCTGCCATCTTGCTTTCCATGAATGTAAATCTCACGCTTCTGACCCTCATCCCTATCCCCATCATTATTTTTGCCCTGATCGGCTACAGCAAGTTGGTTCGCCCTGCCTTCAGAAACCGACAGCAATCAATCGGCGAGTTGAATGCGGTGCTTAACGACAGCCTTTCTGGAATCCGGGAGGTCAAGGCTTTCGCCCGTGAAGAAGACGCCCTCGACAAAGTGGATGACAAGATCCAACTCGTTCTGCACAAAAATCTGCGCGCCTTAAAGTTGATGGCAATTTTCAACCCAATTTTTGACTTTGCGGCGGGCATTGGTCAGCTGCTCGTGATCTTTTTTGGCGCCCGAATGGCGATTGCTGGCACGCTTTCCATCGCGGACCTGGTCGCGTTTTTCCTCTATCTCGATAGCTTCTACACACCTGTCCGCAGCCTGGGCAATTCAATGGAAGCCGTCCAGGAATCTCTGGCTGGCTTTGAACGCATTGCAGAAATTTTGACTGTCTCGCCAGAGATCGCCAACCCCGACGAGCCGCATACCTTCGTGGAGCCCATTCAGGGGAACATCCGCTTTGAAAACGTCCGCTTTTATTACAATCAGGGCGAAGACGTGCTCACGGACATAAACCTCGAGATCCCGGCTGGCAGCACGGTCGCCCTGGTGGGTCCTACTGGCGTAGGGAAAACTACTCTGGTGAGCCTGATTCCGCGTTTTTATGACGCGATTGAAGGCAAAATCCAAATCGACGGGGTGGATGTGCGGGAAATTGACCTTGACCAGCTGCATCAATCGGTCAGCATGGTGTTGCAGGATGTTTTCCTCTTCCATGGAACCGTCCGTGAGAACATTCTGTTTGGTAAACCCGACGCCACGGAAGAAGAAATGATCCGGGCGGCAGAGATTGCGAATGCCTCTGAGTTTATTGACCACATGCCTAACGGCTATGACACCTTAATTGGGGAACGGGGCGTCAAACTATCGGGTGGGCAAAAACAGCGGCTCTCCATTGCCCGGGCTGTTTTAAAGGACAGCCCCGTCTTGATCCTGGATGAAGCCACATCCTCAGTGGATACAGAAACCGAAATGTTGATCCAACAAGCGCTGGAACGCCTGATCAAAGGGCGCACAACGATCATCATCGCCCACAGGCTTTCAACCGTTCGGAATGCTGATCGGATTGTGGCATTGGAAGGCAGCAGAATTGTGGAAGCAGGAAAACACGAGGAGTTGTTGGCAAAGAAAGGGCTCTACCACAAGCTGTACACAGCCCAGCAACATTTGTATTGAGAATTGTCATCCTGAAGGGAGTGAAGGATCCTGCCCATTCTCCGGTAAGATTCTTCGCTGAGGCCCGGAACGGCAGGATGTGTCCTACGTAGGGCGAGATTGAGGACGTGGTAACTTTGTTTGCTTATAGGATCTTCCATCCTCAATCCGCCGTGCGCAGCCATTTTTCCACGCTAGGATTCATTATTGGCGGATTGAAAGCATAGAAATTTTCCAACCAATTATGATTCCTGTGCTTTCAATCTCGCCCTACAAAGATTTTTTACTAAGCTCAGAATGACAGACCTCGCTTAGAATAACAAACAGCTTACAACGGAAAAACACTCTCGGGATTCTGCTCTACGACAATCGCTTCAACCTGCCCCGCGCTGAGGTTGCCTAATTGACTGGTGAAAGACTCCACCTCTTCATCTTTGAGACGCACAGTTACCGTGATGTCTTCAAAAAACTCAGTGTCCAGTACTTGCCCATGGTGTGCTTCCATCAGCCTGACTGCCTGATCGTATAAGCGATAAGGCGTTGCGAACATGAGGCTCGTCGTCGGCAGAAGTACGGCAGGTTTTACCCCCTTCAGCACCTCTCGCACAGCATCTCCATAAGCTCTCACCAGCCCTCCTGTACCCAGCTTGGTGCCGCCAAAATAGCGCGTCACCACCACCGAGACGTTGCCGAGCCCGCTCCCCTGAAGCACCGCCAGCGCCGGTCTGCCCGCAGTGCCAGAGGGCTCCCCATCATCGCTGCAATGGGTGATAATGCTGTTGCTGTGCCCGATTATAAAGGCCGAGACGTTGTGCGAGGCCGAAGGATGGCGCTCGCGCACCTTAGCCAGGTGGGCACGAGCCTCCTCAACGCTGCCAACCAGTTCCAAATCGGCAATGAAGCGTGAATTCACGACTAATATCTCGGTCTGGACAGGTTCAAGTGGTATCAGGCGTTGTTTGATCGGATCTTCCATGTAAATCAGCACTATAATACATCGATTATAGCTCTTAGATGAGGTCATCCTTGAACGAAACTGTACTACTACTTGCGATTCCCTTAAATTTCATTAATTTCCTGCTGTTTGGTTACGATAAGTTCCAAGCCAAACAGGGTGGCTGGCGCATCCCGGAACGATCGCTGCTGGGATTGACACTGCTTGGTGGTGGTATCGGTGGTCTGGCTGGGATGCTGCTATTCAGGCACAAAATTCGCAAGAATATTTTCTGGGTTACAGCATTTGTGGGAATTGGACTTCTGATCTATCTGACCATTTTTTGGCACAGTTAAACTCTGCTTGCAAGCAATCCTGAGCGCAAAATTTGACCTGGAAAAGGGTTCACCGAGAATGATCCCAAAGCAAATAACAGAATAGTTGTAAAATTTTTCCGCAATCATTTCACTTGTGTGCTATATTTAATAAATTAGCAAATAGTCCTGCCCTTGGAGAGGAAGGATAACTGTGGTTGACATTCAGAATATTTCTGAGATTCGTCCATCAATTTCGGATGAGTTTTCGGTTGGCACTTTTGTGCCCCGAACGGAAGCCATACAACGCGCCTATGCATGGGGGCAACAGGTGCATGCTGGGCAAGTTCGCCTTTCAGGCGAGCCTTATTTTGAGACGCATTGCGCCTGGGTTGCAGCCTTTGTTGACAAGCTGGTGCAAAAAGAATCCTGGACTATCGCCGCCCTGCTTCACGATACCGTTGAAGACCAGGGCGAAACTTTCGACGAGATCAAAGCCCTTTTCCCTGGAACTTTAGGCGAAGAAGTGGCACACATCATTGACGGGTTGACAAAAATGAGCAATCCGCGGGATGGTTCCACGCGCGAGATAGAGACCCTGCGCAAAATTGCCATGTTTCGTGATCCGGCAGTCTTCGTGGTGAAACTGGCCGACAAAAGTCACAACATGATGACCTTGCACTACCAATCCCCGGGCAAGCAGTGGCAGAAAGCCACGGAAGCGATCCGCGCTTACGGAAAACTTGCTGGCATTTTGAACTGCTACCGTTGGCGCCGCTGGATCGAAGATATGGCATTTCCTTACGCCGAACCCGCCTCTTTCAACAAAGTAAAAAACAAGATCGATTCAGACCCCCGCCTCAACATCAACTTCATACGCTACTATCTCAATGAGCTGGGCAACCTGATGGATGCTGAAGGCGTGGAGGGGTCGGTTCGTTTCACGGTCAACGGATATTGGCAGTCCTGGGATAAGCTGCAGCGCATGGCGCGCAGCCACCGCACTTCGTTGGAGGACTTTTCGGCGGTCAACGATATCGTTAGTTTCCGCATGCTGGTGCGAGACGACGACGAAACAGCCTGCTACAGGTTGCTATCACGTGTGAACCGTTATTTCAGCCGCAATCTGGACCAGGATCGTTTTGATGATTACATTGCGTCCCCACAAAATGGTTATCGCGCGCTGCAGGTGACCGCCTACCTGCCAGGAACAGGCGCAATAGAAGTCGCCATTGCGACTGAGAGCATGGAGGGTGAGAACACCTGGGGGGTCATCTATGCCATCAATCATGATCAGGACATCAGTAGTTACAGACCGGTGCAGATCCTGACGCCTTTTGGCGGCACGCGCTTCCTGCAGGAAGGCAGCACTGTGCTGGATGGCGTTGCGGCAATCCAGGAGTTTTACCTCGACAAGATTCACAAAGTCCTGGTCAACGGAGAAGAACGGCACCTTTATGACACGCTAAATCCCGGGGACGTCGTTGAGGTCCTGAGCGGTGGACCTCACAAAACACCTGAACCCGATTGGCTGAACCACTGTAACGCCTCCACCGCACGCTTGCTGCGAAACGTCTTAGCCAGGGTCAATCTCAAGGAAGCCAGCCGCCGAGGGCGGGAACTGATCCACAACATTATCTCCGCGCGGGGTATTTTGGACCTTGATGACGTGTGGGCTTTGGATTCAAATCGGATTGAAGCTTTGCTCGGGCTCTTAGCCTGCGCAAACCTGGACGATTTATATGCTGCCATCGGCGGTGGCTCAATCTCCTCCGATGAATTCGAGAACGCTCTCGATCTGGTGGGCATCTCACGCACAGCTCTGCGCTGGACATCACTGCTCGTGGAAGGACCTCAAGCCACCAATCGCCCTGGCGGATTGGCATATTTTGCGAGTCTTGTTTCAGAGGTGGGGGGAAATATCCTGAGAACGGTCAGTTCCACCTCCAAGAGCGGCGATTTCCGCTTGCGGATGATTTTAGGCGGCATTGAAGAGGAACAGCGCCAGGTCTTAATAGATCGTTTCAATGCCAGCCGTTTCCCAATCACCAAGGTGGAAATCGCTTAGAAGAGCAACCTGTTTATCCATTTTTTAACCCGTGTTAGAATCAGACGGAAATCTAAACCAGACTTTGAGAGTTGGGTTTTTGAAAGGTCATTAATCTGTATGCAAAAAAGAGAAACCAGAGCATTCCTGACTTCAATCGGGCTCTCACTGATTGCCTTCTTTTCACTCTTACTGCCAAACCTGGCATCTGCTTCAAACAACAATCCACAGGGAATCGGTCCTGGCGGAACAGGACCCACCCAGCCAGAATTCGGTGATGCAAAAGTTGAAGCATACTACTTCTACTCAACCACTTGCAGCCACTGCATGGATATCCTGCAGAATATTGTGCAGCCACTGGAGGCTCAATACCCTGGCTTGCTGGGATTCAGGCTGGTGGAACTAAGCGAAAGCGTCAATTACGAAGCTCTCATGAAAGCTGAAAGCGCTTTTGGGATCGGAGCCAGTGACCGGGGTTTGCCGGTTGTGTTAATTGGAAATGAGATGCTCAACGGTGAAGAGCAGACACGGGCTCGCCTTGTGGAACTGGTGGAAACCGGGCTCGCAGGAGAAGGCGTTGAACTTCCCGAAATTCCCGGGGTGGATCCTGCTACGCTGGTGATCTCCAAGGTTCAGCCTGATCCCGATGGCGCTTTGGTTTGCAGCCCTGATAACCCTGATGCGTGTGAAATTGCCGCGCCGATCTATGCCGCATATTTTTATCAGACTGGCTGCAAGGAATGCGACCGGGCTGAAACAGACATGGTCTATTTACAGTCCAAATACCCCCAATTGATCATCGAGGAATTCAATATTTTCGATGAAGCCGCGATGGCTGAGTGGATGGCAGCACGGGTTGGTGTGGAGAAGAACTTCAATACTCCTGCCCTTTTCATTGGCGATTACGCGTGGATTGACGAGTCAGAATTTACGCCCGACTTAATTGATCCGGTTTTGCAGGAACTGAGTGTCGAAGGCTCCCCCGCTTTTTGGAAGGATTACAACCCTGAGGAGGGCAACAACGCCCTGATCGACCGATTTGAGCGGATGGGTTGGCTGGCTGTGGTGTTGGCAGGCTTGGTGGATGGGTTGAATCCTTGCGCCTTTGCCACGATCATTTTCTTTGTGTCCTATTTATCGCTGAGCGGTAAAAAAGGCAAAGAAATCTTGATCACCGGTGCCAGTTTTACCGTGGGCGTCTTTATCGCATATCTGCTGGTGGGACTCGGTTTTTATAAAGTACTAGACTTGATCTCAGGCTTTACTTCCGTCATCAGCAAGGTCGTTTACATCTTCACGGCAGTCTTATGCCTGGTGCTGGCAGTCCTGAGCATCCGCGACTTTATCAAGGTACGGAAGGGCGACCTGAGCGATATGGCATTGAAGCTTCCTGAGCCCCTGCGCAAACGCATCAATCAGACAGTCCGGGAAGGACGCAAAGCCAGCAGTTACGTTCTTGGAGCATTTGTAACCGGGCTGCTGATCTCACTGCTCGAGCTAGCCTGCACAGGTCAAATTTATCTGCCGGTGATTATATCGATGAGCTCAGTCCCGGAGATGCGCGCGCAGGCACTGCTTTACCTGGTGCTTTACAACCTGATGTTCATTGTTCCGCTGATCATCGTCTTCATCCTGGCATATTATGGCACAACATCAAAGCAGTTTACCGATTTTCTGCGCAAGCACGCTGGAGCGGTCAAGATCGGCATGGCGATTGTCTTCCTCTTGTTAGCAGCGTGGCTGATTGTCTCACTTCTGAAGTAAGATCATTGTTGGTCTGAGCCTTACAGAGACACTCTTGAGAAAGAGTGTCTTTTTTTCCGACAGATTATTAGTAGTGAACGGGGTTAACTTACAGGCACAAAAGGGGGTGTGACGATCTTGCTTTTATTTTTATGTAGACCCAAATAGAGAGATTGCAACACCCTGCTTCGCGGGCACAGGCTGCTGCGCTCGCAATGACGAACGTCCTGTCATTGCGAGACCTTTGCCAGGAATAAATAGTTGTGGCACTAAGGAATAATTTGGCAAAGGTCGCGGCAATCTAAAATGTATGTATTCAAGCAAAAACCGGCGGTTACGGATGATTGATTCGTGTCACATATCAGCAGTTTAGATTGCTTCTCAACTGAGGTTCGCAATGATAGATTAACCGACAGATCAATGCGCAAGGTTCGCAATACCCAAAGGATACGATGTGATAAATTAAAAATTGAATTTCTTTGCGACGCGGGCAAAGGTCGAGATCATGTGAACGTAGAGCCCGGAAAGCTCACCGCTGATGGTCGCCTCGCGAGCGGCCGCGCGCAAACTTTCGGCATCATCAAAACGGGGCATCGTCATACTGGCACGCCCCAACTCGTTCAGCATATGCGCATCGCTGCCTGCCATCAGAGCTTTCCCATTTTCAAGAGCAAACAAGTAAGCTTCTTTGTTGTATTCCTCTCGCCGGCAGCGGGCATTGAAGACCTCCAGCCCGTCAACGTAAGGCAGGATCTGGTCAAGTGTTTTCTCCGTCCACCAACTGCGGTGCGGGTCAAAAGGATGGGCCAGGCTGATGAAAGCCCCCTGCCCGCGCAAACGCCGCACGACCTCCACGGCTGGCAGACCCTGCGGTATCTCTTCGGTCATAAAGTAACCCAAGAATTCACCTTCTGGCGTCAAAATTTCCTCTGCCAGGATCACGCGATCCGGCGCCATTTTTTGTGCCTTGAGCGCGCCCTGCATGCTGCCATGATCAGTGATGGCAATTTTATCAATTCCCCGCTCATCACAGGCTTTGAGCAGCGCGCTCAATTCCACCAGGCTATCAGGGGAATGAACCGTATGGCAGTGAAATTCTGCCCTGATTGAGGCTTCGCTCATTCGTTATAGATCCTGGGAAGGCGGTCAGCCAGGCCGCAGACTACTTCGTAGTTGATGGTGCCCCAACGTTTGGCGACTTCATCCACGCTCAAGGTTTCATCACCCTGCGTACCAATGATGACGATTTCATCGCCCACCCTGGCATCCGGGACGCTGTCGAGCTGGAGCATGCATTGGTCCATGCAAACCCTGCCGACAATATCCACACGCTTACCGCCCACCAGAACCTGCTGATTCTCGGCACGGCGGAAACCATCGCCATACCCTGTGGGCATGACTCCAATACGCTCGTCTTTGCTGGTCACATAAGTGGATCCGTAGCTGATACCCTGACCAGCGGGGAAATTGTGGAGCGATATGATGCGGGCTTTCCAGGTGAGGGCAGGTTTGAAACCATCCGGCAAGGTATCGCCAGTCGGGGACATGCCAAAGAGGATGTCTCCTGGACGGACGATGTCGTAGTAGGACTGGGGGAAGTTCAGCACGGCAGCAGAGTTGGCGGCGTGCACCTTTTCGGGTTTGAGCCCCTTGCTTTCAAGATCGTCCAGGAGCTCGTTAAATACAGCCAGCTGCCCGGGGGTAGAGTTCGACTCGGGTTCGTCGGCACGGGCAAGATGGGTGAAGATGCCGTCCACCATGAGAGCGGTGCCTTTTATCCCTTCGAGGAAGGGCGCAACAAGTTCAGGGTTCATGCCGAGGCGGCCCATGCCAGTCTCGACCTTTAGATGAGCATGCAGCGTGCCGCCGTGGATGTTGACATAATCGAGGTAATTCTGCGCCAGCTCGGGGTCAAAGAGTGCCACGGTGATATTATGCTCAATGGCTTCTGGGACTTTGGCTGCGGGGGTGAAACCCAGCACCAAGAGTTTGCAGGAGATGCCCCCACGGCGCAGGGCAAGCGCTTCTTCGATGCGCGCCACTCCAATCCAGGTGGCGCCGCCAGCGATGGCAGCCTGGGCGGCAGGGCGTGCGCCGTGACCGTAGCCATTGGCTTTGATCACAGCCATCACCTCCGCCCCTGTCTTTTCACGGATCAGGGCGGCGTTGTTCTTGATGGCTTTGAGGTCAATCTCGAGCCAGGTTGAGTAAGTGTTGATATCCACGAGGGAAAAGTATATCACTTACGAGGAAAATTGATGAAGCAGCAATTTCAGCAACTTCATGGGGCAGCCTTTTACTTAAATTATGGATGGAGAAAATACAAGCGGTGCAGATGGGGTCATGAGGCTGGGAGCGAGGCGAGCAATACTTTCTCCATCCACAAATTATAAAAAAGCGCTTCCTTAAGTCTGATCCCGACATGGAACAAAACAAAAAAGGTACAATTGGGGAAGTTTTTTGAGAGGATGTCAGGCATGTTTGAGTGGTTAATAAAAGCTGAAGATGGCGCAGCTCGCGCCGGTGAGTTTCACACCTCACACGGAGTGATCGAAACGCCGGTTTTCGCCCCGGTTGGCACCCAGGCCACCGTCAAAGCCATCACGCCCTCCCAACTCGAAGAGCTCGGCGCCACGCTGGTCCTCTCCAACACCTACCATCTCTTCCTGAGACCCGGCGACGAGTTGGTAGCGCAGATGGGTGGATTGCATCAGTTCATGCAATGGCATAAGCCAATGCTGACGGATTCAGGCGGTTTCCAGGTCTTTTCGCTCTCGAACACGCGCAAAATCGACCCCGACGGCGTGACTTTCAAGTCCCACATTGACGGATCCATGAAACGCCTGACGCCCGAGAGCTCGATCGCGATCCAGGAGAACCTTGGCGCTGATATCATCATGGCATTCGACGAATGCGCGGACCCCCTGAACCACGACTACTCCAAAGAAGCCATGGAACGCACCCACCTCTGGGCTCAGCGCTGCCTGGATGCCAAGAAAAGAGATGACCAGGCGCTGTTTGGGATTGTGCAGGGCGGGATTTTTGAGGATCTGCGCACAGAATCAGCCCAAGTGATCAGCAGCATGGGCTTTCCCGGGCATGCCATCGGCGGGCTTTCGGTGGGCGAAGGAAAAGCTGATATGTATCGCACCATTGAGGTTGTCAATGCTGTTCTACCCAAAGACAAACCACGCTACCTGATGGGCGTCGGCACCCCAGAAGACTTGATTGAGGGCGTTCTGCGGGGCATAGACATTTTCGACTGCGTCCTGCCCACCCGCCTGGCACGCCACAACACTGCCATGACCAATTTTGGCAGACTGAATTTGATGAACGCCGCTTTTGCCCGGGACGAGCGTCCGATTGACGAGGAGTGCCAGTGTTACACCTGCCGCACCTTCAGCCGGGCTTACCTGCGTCATCTGATCGTCGCCAAAGAGATGCTGGCAGCCACGCTGCTTTCAATCCATAATTTGCACACCCTGCTGGAGCTGGCGCGCAATCTGCGCGGAGCGATCCTGGCAGGTAACTTGAACACTTTTGCAGACGAGGCTTTAGCCAAACTTGGCATCGCACGCATTCCGGAGGTTCATCCATGACATTCATCCAATCGCTGATCCTGGGGATCGTGCAGGGACTGACTGAATTCCTGCCTGTCAGTTCCTCGGCGCATCTGGTGCTGGTACCATTCGTGCTCAACTGGACGCTCGACCCGACCAAAGCCTTTATTTTTGACGTGCTGGTGCAGCTTGGTACCCTGGTGGCGGTGATCGCCTACTTCTGGAAGGATTTAGTGGCAATTTTCAAGGCCGTGATTGCCGGCATCCGCGACAGGAAGCCTTTCGAAGCAGCCAATTCACGCCTCGGCTGGTTTATCGTTTTGGCTACCATCCCGGCAGGTTTGGGGGGATTGCTGCTGAAAAGCAAGGTGGAAGCAGCCTTTGCGAACCCGGTTATGACCGCAGTACTGCTATTCGTAACAGCGATTATGCTGACCCTGGCAGAGATTTTTTCTCGCAAAGAGCGCGACCTCGAAAGTATCACCGCCCTCGATGCAGTGATCATTGGTTTCTTCCAATTGTTGGCAATCTTCCCGGGCATTTCCCGCTCCGGCGCGACCATCAGCGGTGGTTTGAGCCGCGGGTTGAAGCGCGAGGCAGCCGCCAGGTTCGCCTTCCTGATGTCCATCCCGGTGATGTTGGCAGCCGGGCTGCTCTCTGTGCTGGACCTGGTAAAAATCCCTGATTTGGGCAGCTTCCTGCCGGTGTTGAGCATCGGATTTATCGCGGCATTAGCGGTCGGATACCTGAGCATCCGCTGGCTTTTGAACTTCCTTAAATCCCGCTCGCTGATCCCCTTTGCAGGATATTGCGCGGTGGTCTCAGTGCTGACAATCTTCGTAGCCTATTTCCGCTAAGCCTTTTTTGGCTGGCTGGCAAGAAACAGACCGGTTTCCTTGCGGATCAGGATACCGCCCGATTGGCCAATGCGAGCCTGGAAGAATACACGCATTGCATCCCTCTTATCCAGCGGAATGAGCTGCTGCACTCTGGGTAAGGAGAAGGCGTAATCCACCAAAGGCTGGGCTTCCGTGACCCATAAATCGCCCGAATAGAGCTTCTTTTCAACCTCTCCAAACCACGCCTGGAGTTGTTCCGCGCCATTGAACAGGTTAAACTTGAGCGACATGGTGTGCAAACCACCGTACTCAGGCCAAAACTCCGTCAGCAGCAGATCGAGATCCACCATGTAATTTGCGCCGTTGGTGGCAGCCATCATCGCGCCGCCAGGCTTGAGCACGCGCGTCACTTCCATAAGGGTCTGATCGATATCCGGCACATGATAGAGCATGTGGTTAGCAGTCACGAAATCGAAACTGTTATCCTCAAATTCAAGCTTGGCGGCATCCATACAGAGCAAAGTGAAACGTTTATCTTTCTGCAGGTCAGCCCGGGCTTCTGCCAGCATGCCTGCTGAAAGATCAGTGAGAACAATCCTTGCCTCCGATGCGAAACGATGCTGATTAGCCCGCCACTGGGTGGCATTACCACAGCCCAGCGCCAGCAGGCGTTTGCCGCTCAGGTCAGGAAGGTGCTCAAAGATGAAGTCCTCCCAGGCCTGAGTGCTTTTGGTAAAGCGCTTGTGGATCTGGATGCGGGCGTTGAGGTTATTGGCACTGCCGTACTGCACCTGGCGCAGATAATCCCGATCGGTACTGAAGGAATCCGGATCCATGAGCCGTCTCAGCGGGTTGCCAAGGCAGCCTGCATGCGATTTACCGCCTCCTGCATGTTTGCGCGTGTAGTGCCAAAGTTGAAACGCACAAAGTCGCGGCATTGGGGACCAAAGGTGAGACCTTCATTCAAGCCAATGCGCGCCTCGCGCAGGAAGAATTCATAAGGCGCTTCGGTTAATCCCAGCTCGCTGCAATCCAGCCATCCCAGGAAGGTGGCTTCGGGTTTGTTCCAATGGATGCCCTTTAGCTGGCTGTGAAGGGCATCATCCAGGAAATCACGGTTTTCCTGCAGATAGTGATTCTGTTCAAACAACCACTCATCGCCTTCGGCGTAAGCCGCATGTGCAGCCGTCAAAGCCAGCACGCCCGGACAGCCAACCAATCCGCTGCAGAATTCGTGGAATCTGTCCATCAGTTCGGGATTCTGGATGATATAGACTGAAGCATGCAGCCCAGCTATGTTGAAAGTTTTGCTTGGTGCCATGAAGGTGATGGTGTTCGCCGCCACTTCGGGGGAGAGCGAAGCGATTGGAATATGTTTATGACCATCGAAGAGAATATCGCAGTGGATCTCATCGGAGATGATCAAAACCTTATTCCGCAGGCAGATCTCGGCTAATTGTGTCAATTCTTCCCGGGTGAAGACTCTACCGGTAGGGTTCTGCGGATTGCAGAGGATGAAGGCGCGCACATTTTCGCTGATGAGCTGCTGCTCAAAGCGCTCAAAGTCGAGGTAATAGGATCCATCCTGCTGCTGGAGGAGAGGATTTTGGACGCCCTTCAGTCTTGCCGAATAAGGCGCGCCAATAAATGGCGGATAGGCAGGTGTTTGGTAAATCACTGCTTCGCCGGGTTCGCAGAAGGAGCGGATCGCAGCATTAAAGCCGGTCACGATGCCCGGGATATAACCAATCTGGGAGACTTTAACGTCCCAATCATAGAGACGCTTCAATCGTTCGAGGACGGTTCGGTCCAGTTCCTTGGGGGGAGCGCCATAACCGAAGATGCCGTGATTGACCCTCTCATGCAGAGCGCTTATAACTGCCTCGGGGCACTTAAAGTCCGTATCCGCCACCCACAATGGCAAAACATCTTCATCAAAACGATTCCACTTGATACATTCAGAATTACGACGGTCAATTACCCGGTTAAAGTCCATAGATTTCTCCTTTTGGTAATTCTAAACCCAGACCAGCCGAAATGGTTAAGGTTGCTACCCAGGTCAACTGAAATGTTACCGAGATGCTATCGTTAGGTCAAAAGAAAATGTTACCGAGGTAGCGATGGCAGAAACGGATCCAATGACAGTTAGTGAACGACGCAAGTATATTCACAAGATCTGGGGCGGTACAGAGACAGCCCAAGGTCGGAAAACAGCCAACTTCTCAATGAAGCAGAAAAAGTTACCGGCTTGCACCGAAAATCCATTTTGCGTATTCTGAACAGGCGCCTCTCCAGAAAGCCGAGGGCCACAAACCGGGCAAATAGCTATGGTCCGATTGTGGCGGATGCGGTCAGGAAGATAGCCAAAAGCCTGGATTATGTCTGTGCTGAGAGACTCAAACCCAATCCGGTTTGGATGGTTGAATTATTGCAGAGCCACGGAGAGCTTTGCCTGGATGGTGATCTGACAAGGAAGCAAACCACAATCAAAAGAATCCCCTGGGATATCTGTTTGCCCGGGTCACTTCGAAATCAATACTGTCCATCATTAACGGGACGAATTAGTTCAACTTTACAAAGGTTGATGCCATATACCCCCAAGCACAAGAGCCAAGGTTGGTAGAAGCAAAAGGAAGAACAAAATGCTTTTAATCCCAGGACTTGTTCCATATCTTTGAGAACCAGAGAACCTTACTCAAACAGAATCCGTCTCGCTCTATCAGTATTCCCTCAAAACTTGAGTTTCATTTTCCGTTTATCTCTTTTATCCTCGAGTGTCCAAGGTATTTGGCTATCCTACACAACACAATCGCCATAGCCTTTAGAAATCGGGTCTTTAGAAATCTTTAGAAATCGGGTGTAATTCTGGTTTCTTTTTTGATATAATGAAAAGTCGGCATTTAAGAAAACCTTATTGCCCTTAAAATACCGCCTGGTGCCGGTCACCACGCTTGATAACAGGAAGGTCACACACATGAAAGAATATTCAACCGCCTCTATTCGCAACATCGTTCTTGCTTCCCATAGCAATTCTGGTAAAACAATTTTAGCGGAGAGCCTGCTGCACTTCACGGGTGCTACCACCCGTTTGGGCACCATCGAAGACAAAACCACTGTTTCTGACTTTGACGAAGAAGAACAGCGCCGTGGCATCTCACTCTTCGCCACCGTTTTGCCGGTTATCTATAAGGATCTAAAAATCAACCTGCTCGACACTCCCGGTTATACTGATTTTGTTGGAGAGGTTGTTTCAGCAATGCGCGTTGCGGACTGTGCCTTAATTCTGGTTGATTCCGTTGGCGGTCTCGAAGTAGGCACCGAAGTTGCCCTACAGTATGCTGATACCTTCGGTATTCCAAAAATCATGGTCATCAACAAGATGGATCGTGATAACGCCAATTATCAGAAAGCTCTCAAATCTGTTGAGGATCAAATTGAATCCCGCCTGATTCCGATGCAATTACCGATGGGCGAAAAAGCCGACTTCAAGGGTGTGATTGACCTGATTACTATGAAAGCCTATGAAGGTGATGGGAAAAAAGTGTTAGACATCCCTGCTAATCTCCGGGCTGAAGCAGAAGAAGCCCGCACACAATTAGTGGAAGCCGCCGCCGAAGGGGAAGACAGCCTGCTTGAAAAATACTTTGAGAATGGCGACCTTACCCCCGAAGAAACCGTCCAGGGTCTGCGCAAAGCGATGCAAAACAGCAACATCATCCCCGTACTGGTGGCAGCTGGTGGTCGCAATATTGGTATCCAGCCGCTGTTGGATGCTCTTGTAACGCTCGCGCCAAGCCCTGCTGAGTTACCCGCGGTCAAAGCCCAAACCCCCAAGGGCGAAATTGAACTCAACTATAAAGATGCCGGACCTCTCGCCGCTTACGTTTGGAAGACAACCGCTGACCCATTCGTTGGGCGCCAGACCTTTTTCAAGGTCTACTCCGGTGTGGTCACCTCTGACTCGCGCGTTTGGAACGCAAACAAGGGCGAGGAAGAACGTCTTGCCGGTGTTCAGGTTCCTTTCGGTAAGGACATGCTGCCCGTAAGCGTGATACACAGCGGTGATATCGGCGCGGTAGCAAAGCTGAGCGTCACCACCACAGGCGACACTCTCACAAGTAAAGAAAACCCTATCACCCTGCCCGTCCCCACCTACCCCAACGCGCTTTACCGTGTGGCAATCAGCCCCAAGACCCAGAGCGACGCAGCCAAGATGAGCCAGACTCTGACCCGCATCACGGAAGAAGACCTGACCCTCACCTGGGAAATGCAAGCTGCCACGCATCAGACCTTGTTGTTTGGCATGGGCGATCAGCACATCGACGTAGCCCTGAAACGTATGGAGCAAAAGTTCCAGCTGAATCTGGCGACTCTTGAACCCAAAGTGCCCTACGAAGAGCACATCACCCGCGAAGCCAGCGCCACCTACCGTCACAAAAAACAGACCGGCGGTTCCGGGCAGTTTGGAGAAGTGTCACTCAAGGTCTTCCCGATTGAAGGTGAAGATTTTACCTTCTCGAACGATGTTTTTGGCGGCGCAATCTCCAACAACTACATGGGTCCGATCGAAAAAGGTATCCGCAGTGTTATGAAGGAAGGCGTTGTGGCAGGCTATACAGTCCACAACGTGGGCGTATCGGTTGTGGATGGAAAAGAACACCCCGTTGACTCAAAACCAATCGCCTTTGAAATTGCCGGTCGCGAAGCCTTCAAGATCGCTTTCAAAGAAGCCAATCCTGTTCTGTATGAACCGATCATGCGCGTCGCGGTCACCGTCCCTGAAGCCAACATGGGCGATATCATGGGCGACCTCAACACCCGTCGCGCCCGCGTGCAGGGCATGGACACAGAGCATGGCAAATCCATCATCAAAGCTCACGTTCCGCTTTCGGAAATGATGCGCTACACCACCAACCTGCGCTCCATGACCGGCGGTCGCGGCTTGTTTACGATGGAATTTGACCACTACGAAATGGTCCCCACCCAGATGGCGCGCGAGATCATGGACGCCCGACAGAAAGAACTGCACGAGAGCGAGTAGATACTCTACTGGAACACAAGGCTGGCTGAAAAGTCAGCCTCTTTTTTTGTTTTTAGCAGGGCTTTTCAGGCAGGTGAGACTGTTTGATTTTTAATCAGACTTGATCCACAAACTCGTACTGGTGATAGTCGCATACTGGCTGGTAGCCGATTTCCTGGTAGATTTTGTTGCTGGTGGGGTTGGAGAGGTCGGTGAAGAGATTGGTCAGCTCGTAACCGCGCGCGAGGAGCTCTTTTGACACCTCTGCCACCAGAGCCCTGGCGTAGCCCTTCCGGCGATAGCGAGGAGGGGTGTACACGCCACCCACACAGATGCTTTTGATTTGCGGACGGTTTGCAATCGTGATGCTGACCAGCTTACCCCCCTCCACCCAGAAGAAAGTGCGCTTCAATCGGATGTTTTCAAGCTCAGATTCCGCCGTGCTCAGTCTGTGGGGTCCCAAAATGACTTCTTCGGCCATGGCATTGTGCATGTCAGCCGCGATCTGGGCATCCGATTCTTCTGCGATCTTCATTCTGCCCGCTGGATAATCGATTGGTAAAACCTGCCACAGTTCATACGCCCGCGTGTTCACGATCCGCCGCGCCAGTTGCCCGGTTTTCTCCTGCCAGATTTGGGCAAAACAGTCGCTCACCTCATCTATGCCATTCACGCCTGGCAAACGAAACCCCTTTTCGATCAGAAAATCGGCGAGTGCTTCTAGGGCAGGTTTATTCAGCGGTTCGCTCTGCACAATCAAGGCAAAAGGGGGCGTCATCAGTGCCGAAGCGCTTATTTTTCCGCTTTCGTCTCTGACCACAGCCATAAACGGCATCGCCTCACCATAAGCGTGCAAGTTAGACTTCAGGCGCAGGGACAATCCCAGGATCAGGTTGTTGCGTGTTTCAGCAGCTTCCCAGAGGTGGTGCGCCTGCTCGTAATAGGAACTGGCATTATCAAAGGATTTAATCGAGAACATATCTGCCTCTCTTGGAAAATAGCTTACGGCTTCCAGCCAAACTCTGCCAGGTCGATCACGCCTTCAGCATTGAGACGCACGCCTTCATCCTCCAGCAAAGCGCGCTGAAGTGCCGCATCGGGTCCGGTGAGACTGATTTTGCCCTGCCGGTTGATCACGCGCTGCCAGGGCACCTGTCGGTCCTCCGTGTAGCGCAAAGAAGCCAGCGCAAAGCCAACAATCCTGCCGCTGCAGCCGCCCACTATTCCGCCAATTTGACCGTAGGTGGCAACTTTTCCAGCAGGAATTGCTTCCACTGAGTCAAAAATGCGCTGATGAAGCGTTGAGTGGTGTTCGGTTTTCATGGGTCAACTTCCAGGTAAATAATCCTTGAGTGAATTCCGGCGTTTTGGATCCCGCAGTTTACGCAGCGCTGAACTTTCGATCTGCCTGATGCGTTCACGCGTCAGACCAAAGTAGTTGCTGATCTCTTCCAGCGAATGATACACGCCGTCCTTCAGACCAAAACGCAATTCAAGCACATCTCGTTCACGCTCAGGCAAACTATCCAGAGATTCCCGCACGGAGTTGCGCAGACTGTCGCGCATAACTTCTTCCATCGGTTCGATTGCGTCCAGGTCGGGGATATAGTCGCCCAAAGTACTGTTTTCCGCATCACCTACCGGGCTTTCCAGCGAGACGGGCTCCTCGGCTGACTTCAAGACCGCTTCCACTTTCTGGGTGGCTTCATCCCAACGATGCAGCAAATCCTTATCCGCCAGCTCGCGGCTCCCCTCGATCTCGAGGATTGCACTGACGTCTTCTTCTGAGAGAAAACCTGACTTAACTGCCATTTCAGCGAAGGTTGGGTCCCGACCCAGGATCTGCACCAGGCGGTGCTGGACTTTCACCAATTTGCTGATGGATTCGACAATGTGTACCGGGATGCGGATGGTGCGCGCGTTCTCGTGGATATAGCGGGTGATTGCCTGGCGGATCCACCAGGTGGCATAAGTGCTGAAGCGAAACCCTTTGGCAGGGTCGAACTTCTGGATGCCCCGCAGCAAGCCCATATTGCCCTCCTGGATAAGATCCTCCATGGCAATGCCTCTGTTGTTGTAGCGTTTCGCTATGCTGACCACCAGGCGAAGGTTGTATTCCACCAGTTTTTGGTTGGCAAAGTCAGCATTTTCCACGACCCGATCAATGCTGGTTTTTATTTCTGGTGGGCTGGCTTCCAGGTGTTGTAAGTCGGTGCCATTCGGCCAATTGAGGCTCAGTGGTTCAATCAAGCCCTCGGGCAGAATGTATGCATTCTTGAAGAAACGCAGCAGATCGCGAGCCAGATCTTCCCAATGCTTGTCGCTGCCCCAACGAGGATCGTCAAGGTAGGTACGGATATATGGCGGATTGGGCATCTCCATGCTTTGCTGGAAATGCTTGGCTTCATCCAACACCATCTTTATATCCGGTGCCGGATAGGAGAGCCTGGCTGCATCCATCTCCACCTGCGCCCAGGTAGTCTTCATGTCGGTTAAGATACTTTCCAAATTCAGGCCAGACTCACCTACCCGATAAAGATTCATCTGTTCATTCGCCTGAAAAACGATAGCCAGGTAAAATTCCTGCTCCGCCAGCAGCAGCTCTTCGCGGCTTATGTCCTGCAAGTAGAGTTGGATCGGATCGTCAACTATTTCGCCTCTTTGGATTTCAGGCTCTGTTTCAAGTTGATCGTCGCTCAGTTCAAAATCATCCGTGTTGTTTTCTGACATTTACTTAAGCCTTGTCTCTGGATTTGCTCTTGATGGAGGATGTTTTACGTACGCGCGTGCTACCGCCGGCTTGCGGGGCAAGCAAAGCTTTATCCAGCATGCGGCGCTTCTGCAGTAATTCGAGATAAAGGAATTGTACTTCTTCATCCGTGTATGTTTTTGAATCAACCTCATCAGACTGCAGAAATTTGATCTCTTCCAGCCTGTCTTCCAGGCGATTCAAACGCATCCGCACCACCGCCCGCACCTGGTGTTGATCTCGTTTCTCTTTGGTGATGGCATACTGAACCTCAACAAAAGTGGGATTTTCTTCAAATTCCAACGCGGAGGTCAAACGCGCTTCGATGTAGTCTGCCGGCGTATAGTCCACCTGGCGCAGGCTGTCTCTGATCAAGCGGAAGCCTGCCAGGGTATCGGCACTCTGAAAATCAGATTCCATGATCGGGTCAAGTCCTAAATTGCAGAGGGTCTTGTCCAGGCGAAACAGACCTTCAGGATCGATGAACAGATCATGCAAAAGGTAGCGTTCAAGTTTCTGGTTTTTGTGGGCTGGTTTGTTCAGCATGCTGGCAGGAATCACATCGGCCTGATCATTTTCAATCTTTCTTCGACGGCTATGCGCAAGTTCAGTGCGCGTGCTTTTTAAAGAACGTTCATCTACGCGCAAAAAAGCTGCCAACTGCTGACGGTAGGCTTCCCGCTCCACTGCATCCGCCACGTCGTCAATCAGAGGCATCACTTGTGAAGCAATGTCGCGTTTCACCTTGGCATCCCGCAGATCCTGGTTTGCTGCCAGTGTTTCCATAACATGCACCACCACCGGTTTTGCCTTTGTGATAATTTGCTTCCAGACGTCGGGGTCTTCGAGCACAATTTCATCCGGATCCATCAGCCCGGGCAGTTCAGTCACGCGGATATCAGCATTTAAATGCTGTTCCACGCGCAAGAGCCCGCGGGAGTCAAAGCGGATTTCGGACTCCTGATCCATCGCCTTGCGCGCTGTTTCGAGCCCTTTCAGGGTGGCGTTCTGACCGGCAGCGTCAGGATCAAGCGCCAGCACAACATTGCGGGTGAGGCGTTTAATGAGGCGGAATTGATCCTCAGTCAAGGCGGTGCCCATGGGTGAGACCGCATTGCTGAAGCCCGCCTGGTGCAGACCGATCACATCCATATAACCTTCGACGATGACCGCCTGATTAAGCGAGCGAATGCTTTTGCGCGCCAGATCGAGCCCATAGAGCAGACGACCTTTGTCGAACACATCGGTCGCCGGAGAATTGAGGTACTTTGGCACGTCGTCGGGGTCCAGCACCCGCCCGCCAAAGCCAGCCATCTGACCGTAAGGTCCGCGGATCGGGAACATTAAACGGTTGCGGAAACGGTCATAAATGCTGCCGTCCTCGCGCTCAGTCATCAAGCCCGCACTCACCAGGATGGCAGGTTCAAAGTTTTTCATGCGCAAGTGATCAAGAAGCGCGGTCCAACCGCCGGGCGCATAACCAAGCCCCCAAATTTTGATGGTCTCGTCAGTGAGACCGCGTTTGTGGAGGTAATCGAGCGCTTTTTTGCCTGCTGGAGTGTTGAGCATTTGCTGACGGTAAAAGCTGGCAGCCTCCTCGAGCACCGCGCTGAGATCTTGCTTGGTTTGCTGATCTGCCTGGCTTTCTGGAGTATTCTGAATGAGGGTAACACCCGCCTTTTCAGCAAGTTGGCGCAAAGTTTCGCTAAAATCCAAGCCTTCACGCTTCATGACATAGCCAAAGATATCTCCGCCTTCATTGCATTGACCGAAACAGCGCCAGGTTTGCGTCTCAGGAAAAACCACGAATGAAGGTGTGCGGGTGTTGCTGTGGAAAGGGCAAAAACCAATATAGTTTTTTCCTGTTCGGCGCAATTTAACCGTCTGACCAACAATTTCGACGATGTCCAGGCGATCTTTGATGTCATCTACAACAGTCATCCGTTACTCCAGGTTTGTGGTAGGGGTCAGAGTTCAAAGATTGGGTTACGACACTACCCCACCGATGTAATTTTACCTTAGTTAGATACAAGTTCCTCTTATAGAGGGTGGTGAAAAAAGAGGAGATTAGGTGAAAATGCCTGCTCATAAGCTGGATTTTCATCGAAAACAGGGGCAATCATGCCTCAGGGCTGTTCATAATTCACTCAATTTGGTTATTTTTTACCTTCCTTTTGACCACCA